>CAZFYZ010000004.1:0-22651 GCA_964523735.1 uncultured bacterium
ACAGGCATAGAAGCCATTGACAGGCAAGACGGTATCTCACTGCGTTCGAAATGACTGTGGGCAAGAGTGAGCTGTTACAAATCACGGATTCGAGTTGACCTTCGTGCCGCATTGCACTAAACTGGCACTGTATGCTCACCCACCGTGTTTTGCACAAAGCTGCGGGTGGGTATACGTCAAGGCAGAGGTTGTTATCCTTGGGTCTGGTGACGGAGACTGATATCTGCGGAAGAGTGCGGGAACGGATCCGGCAAGCCGGCATATGGCGTGTGCCGGGTTCCAGCCAGGAAGGCGAGCGCGCCCACCTGATCAGCCCCGAACCTTTCGAACTGCCTCGGGCGCTTGTGGATGAGCTGGAGAACCTGGGCTCAGCGCTGCTCTCGTTCTACAAAGCCGTCAACTCCCTCTACCTGCGAGACGGCCCTGACTGGGCAAGAGACTACCTCGACATAGGCAAGCCTGAAGAACTCCTCCGGCATGCGCGGATGAACTACCAGAAGCATGCGCTCCCTGGCATCATTCGCCCGGACATTATACTGACCGATGATGGCCCCGTGATCACCGAACTCGACAGTGTGCCCGGCGGCTTCGGTCATCTGGACTGCTTGAGCGCTGCCTACGAAAACGCCGGTTTCGACCTGATAGGGAGCGAGCGCGGAGTGTCTGAAGGTTTCGCCGAAATGATCAGACGCGCCTCCGGCCGTAACCAACCCGTCTGCGCGATCGTCGTATCCGATGAGTCCGTTGATTATCTGCCTGAGATGGAGTATCTGTCGCGCGAACTGCGGGCATCGGGACTGGAAGCCTACGCCGTCCGCCCCAAAGAACTCCAATTCACGGAGGAAGGTCTCTTCATAGATCCCGAGGGCGAGGGGCTGCGCATTGATGTTCTTCACAGGTTCTTCGAGCTATTCGACCTGCTGAACATTCCCAAGTCGGAGCTGATCTCCTACGCCGCCAGAAAGCGTCTGGTCACAGTCACGCCACCTTACAAGCATTTCCTGGAGGAGAAGCTGATGATGGCGCTGCTGCACAGCCGCCTGCTGGATGACTACTGGCACAAGGCTATAGGCGAGGAGGACTATTCTCGTCTGAAGCGAACTGTCTCGGAAACCGCCATCCTGGACAACCGTCCTGTTCCGCCTCACGCCGAGATATCGGGTTTCCGATGGAAGGGCAGGCCTCTGCGGGACTGGCGGGATCTTGAATCAGGAACCCAGAAGGAGCGCAGGCTGGTGATCAAACCCTCAGGCTTCTCGCCGCTCGCCTGGGGCAGCAGGGGGGTAAAGATCGGCCACGATATGAGCCAGGAGGAGTGGGCCAACGCGGTCGGACAGGCGATTGCGAGCTTCGACACATCTCCGTGGGTGATCCAGCCGTTCCGTGAGGGTGCAATCCATAGGGTAAAGTACCATGACGAGTCCGCGGGCGAGATCAAAGAAATGGACGCCCGGGTGCGCCTTTGTCCGTATTACTTCGTCATTGGCGACGAGGCCAGGCTGGGTGGGGTCCTCGCCACAGCGTGCTCCAAGGAGAAGAAACTGATTCACGGCATGTCTGACGCAGTTATGATGCCGTGTCGCATTGCAGGATAGGCAATATGATCCAGAAGACTTCGGAACACATAGAGTCTCTGATGGTCTGCGAACACGCTATTCGCAGGCAATTCGAGTTGAGCGCCGATGAGATCGGGCAAGAGGCAATCGGCGACCCTGATCCACTCAGGGAGATGGAGCACGAGGTCGCCCCAGGCCTTATCAACAAGTATGGCAATCGCGTACTGTGCCTGCTGACCTCCGAGTGCGCCGCCTACTGCCGCTTCTGCACACGCAGGAGGCTGATGACCGACTCGGACCCCGTGATCGCGACACGCAGCGAGATCGATAAGTGGGTCAGCTATCTGCGGGATCACCCCGAGGTCCGGGAAGTCATCATCTCCGGCGGAGACCCATTTACCGTAGGTGATTGTCTCTTCGAGTACACGCTCGACGAGATCTCAGCAGTAGAGACGATCAAAGTGATCCGGATCGGTACTCGTGCGCCCGTGAGCGACCCTTGTCTGGTGACTCAGCGTAAGCTCGATGCCATAGCCCGTGTCAGCCAGCCTGTCTACGTTGGAATCCACTTTGAGCATCCGGCGGAGATTACCCGCGGGACCACCTGTTGCTGCAAGAGACTCGCGGCCGCGGGAGCGATACTCTACAGCCAATCTGTCTTCCTCAGGGGCGTGAATGACGACTACCAGACCCTCTACGATCTGTTCACCGGGCTCTTTGAGATCGGCGTGAGGCCCTACTACATCTACCGCTGCGACCCTATCCCAGGCGCCGGACATTTCCAGGCGGACCCGGCAACAGAGCGCCACATCATGACCCAACTGAGGCGGACACTATCGGGGCTTGCGTTCCCGACATATGTGATCGACGCCCCCGACGGCAGTGGCAAGATCCCTGTCCCGTTGGAGTTCTGGGATAGCGACACGAGCCATTACACGGACTTCGACGGCAGGCGCCACGACCATTTCTAGGCTTTGCCGGCTATGGCAGAATGCTACGCCCTGCCCGCGCAGCCGAGGTCATTCATCCACCGCGCTACCAGCTCTCTCATGGATACCTTGGCTTCGAGAAGCACCTGGGCGTAGTAGGCGTTCCCGTTTCTTCTTGCGACGCCTTCGCGGATGGCCTCAAGGAAGACTCGGCTGATCTCGCTGGCAACGTTAACCTTGGTTATCCCGATCTCTATCGCGCGCTGAAGCTGGTCTGGCGGCGTGCCTGATCCGCCATGCAGGACCAGTGGCACATCGACCAGGTATTTGATGGCTTGCAGGCGATCAAAATCCAGAACGGGCCGCTGTTTGTAGATGCCATGAGCATTGCCGATGGACACAGCAAGCGCGTCTACTCCGGTACGCTCCACAAACTCAGCCGCCTTTGACGGCTCGGTTAGCGAGGCCTCGTGGCCGCCCTCAAAGGTGATATCGTCGGCCCTGCCCAGCCCCCCGATTTCCCCCTCGACCGTAACGCCGAGCGGCCGCGCCATATCCACCACGGCCTTTGTGAGCCGAACATTCTCCTCGAACTCGTGCTGAGAAGCATCCATCATAACCGACGGAAAGCCGGCCTCAAGGCATTCCTTTACCATCTCCACGCGACCCGCGTGGTCAAGATGCAAACAGACTGGCAGGTCAACAGACTCAGCGACGGATCTTGCGATATCTGCAAGCATGCGCGCGCCCAGGACATTCAGTTCAAGCGGCCCAGTGATGAACATGATGGGCGATCTCACGTCAGTGGCAGCCTCGGCGATAGCCTTGGCGGCTTCAGCACCAGAGTAGTTGAAGGCGCCGACTGCATAGTGATCGCTCTTTGCAGCCTGCAGCATAGACTTTAGGTTAACGAGCTCCAATATACCCCTCCCAGCTCGACAGTTTCGCACTGACAGCTTACACACGAAGCTGCAAGCCTCCTGCCGGTTGCCCCTAAGGACTCTTCCGGGTAGAATAGGCATCAAGCGGAGGTGAACAATGCTCAAGCTCTATCAGCTGGATACCTGCCCTTATTGCGCAAGAGTCCGTGCGAAGCTGGCCGACCTTGGACTCACCTATATCAACGTCAACGTCCCGCGCAGCAAGCTCGAGCGGCACGAGCTGATGGAGGTTTCGGGGCAAGCGGGGGTCCCCACACTCGTGACGGAGGATGGGCAGGTTATAGCCGACGACGACGATGCCATAGTTGATTACCTCAACGAGCACTATGGCAAGTAGTCCCCGCAGTCGATAATCATTAGTAGGCCCGCCAGGAGATTCTGCCCGGGCGGCGAATAGATGGTTACGTCCGGCTGTCGCTGGCCGGCTACCCACACGGAGGACCTGGATGAAACGCCTGATACCACTAGCTCTTGTCTTGCTGTTCATGGCCGCCTGCGCGGCGCAGGCCGAGTCCGTCAAGCTCGTCCACAAGTTCAAGAGCGGTGAATCGGATAACTACAAGATATCTATCGTGCTCTTCGTTAGTGCACCCGCTCTGTCCAGGTCAGTTGATGGGACCATAGACATGACCATGTGCCAAAGAACGCTTGAGGTGATGCCGGATGGCTCTGCCAGGGTCAGACGTTCCTACAGCGTTGACAAGGTATCAGGCACCGGCCTCAACAGCAACGATCTTGGGATTCCAAAGCAGTTCATTCTTGCTATGACTGTAGATCCTCACGGCGGGATTTCGCAGGTTCAGGGCCTGGAGATGTTGGCCAACAAAGACGGCCAGACCACTGCTGATAGTAGTCTATACACCACAATCATGGGCTTTGACGCGATACTGCCGGCTGAGGCCGTGGAGGTCAACAGCATATGGAAGCGAAGTGCTACTGTCCCAATGCTCGGCGTCGAAATGGCGATTACGGGGAAGGTGCTGTCAGTCGGCGGGCGGCTTTGGTCGCAGGATACAGTGAAGATCGGCCAGGACTTCAGCATAAACTCCAAGTTGGGTAGTCTCCTGCAAACTCGCTTTGGGGCACCGGCCGGCTCGACCGGGACAAGCGCAACCCAGGGAAACACGGAGCTAGAGTATGCGCCTGCCATCGGCAAACTGCTGAGAGGGCAAGCCAATCTGGTCGAGAACATCTCTGTGAGTGTACCATCATCCACCGATGAGATCGAGGTGGAGATGAGGTCCTCCATTACCATCACTCGCTTCAAGTAGAACGTCAGCAACTCACGAAACCACGGACGCATCTTTGGTGACCTGTGCTGTGACAACCTGCCCGACCACACTACCGCGGCAGGGCGTCTCAGCCCATAATTAGTAGTGCCCGAACCCGCCACAAAGGGCTAAAGTATTCGCCAAAAGGTCTTGTGATCAGGAGGATTCCTATGAAACGCGCGATCGCACTCGCGGTTGTGGTTATGTCACTGGTTGCCTGCGCGGCGCAGGCCGAGCCCGTCAAGCTCGCTTACAAGTTCACCAAGAATGAGGTGGACAAGTACAAGCTATCGATGAACATGACCATGAATATGCCGGGGCTTCCCGACGGCAAACCGCTCAACATGAACATGGACATGACTCTGCGCCAGCGGACGCTGGAGGTTTTCCCCGATGGTTCCGCCCGCGTGAGAGCGTCATACGCCTTTGATCGTGTGACTGGCCCGGGCATGGACAATGCAAAGGCAAAGATGCCTCAGCAGACAACCGTGGTGATGACCATGGGACCTGACGGCAGAGTCTCGAATATAGAAGGCCTGGACAAGCTGATGGCCGGCGCCGGAATCCCCGGCATGGACATGGGCCAGCTCAGCAACATGATGGGCATGAACGCTATGTTTCCCGAGAATCCCGTCGATACGGGCTACACTTGGAGCCAGAGTATCCCAGTCCCATTTATGGGAACCGACGCTACGATCAACTCCAGCGTGATCAGCGTCGGCGAGAAGATCTGGTCCATTCCGACGGTGAAGATCGGCCAGGACTTCGCAATGACCGGTGATATAGGCAAGATGATGCAGTCGATCAGCAGCAGCATCGGCGGCAGCGGCTCGAATCAGCAGATGCTCTCCAGCGTCACCGGCAACGTGGCGATGAACGGCAAGATGGAGTTCGACTTTGCAAACTCGATAGGCAAAATACTCAAGGGCAAGGGCGATATGGCCGGCACCGTGAGCATGCACATACCGGGATCCTCCGGCAGCGCCGGCATGGACATGACGATGCAGATGAACATGCGCATCAGCATGAGCCGGTTCAAGTAGACTCTTACGTGTAGCATCCTCCCCAGCCGGGAAGACTTGGTACACCGCTGGGGAGGGTACTATGACCAACCTCGTTCTTATCTTAGCACTGCTCGTTTTGGTCTCCGCTACGCAGGCCGAGACCATACTGGAGAAAGACATCCACTATGGGCCTGAGGGGCATTACCACGGCTTCCTGGCCCGACCTTCTGGTGAGGGACCGTTCCCCGGGTTAGTGGTTATCCACGAATGGTGGGGCCTCAACGATAACATCCGCAATGAGGCCAGGAAGCTCGCTCGTGCAGGCTATGTTGCTCTGGCTGTTGACCTCTTCGACAAGACCACGAGCGATCCCAAAGTCGCCGCCCAGATGGTACAGGGTCTGGATCAGAAAGCAGCCACAGCGAAACTGCTCGCCGCAACCGCTTATCTGAGGCTCCAGACGATTGTGGACGCCGAGCGTGTCGGCAGTATGGGGTGGTGCTTTGGGGGCGCACAGTCGCTCAACTTAGCAGTGAATGATCCGATGCTCGCTGCCGCAGTCATCTACTACGGTCGGCTGGTGACCGACCCAGCACAGTTGGCTCGCGTTCGGGCCCCGATATTGGGCATCTTCGGTGAGGCGGACGATTCCATTCCTCTCGATCAGGTCCGAGCATTTGACAGGGCGCTTACCGAAGCCAAGGTCGTTCACGAGATCCACACCTACCCAGGCGCCGGGCACGCATTCGCCAACCCATCCGGCGGCTCACGCTACAAGGCGGATGCTGCCAAAGACGCTTGGACCAAGACGATGGTATTCCTCAGGAAGCATCTCGGCAGGGCTCGCCGCTAGACCTTGATCTGGACTCGACTGCCCTCCTGCGCGCTTTGAATGGCGCCGAAGACCATTGCGAGGCTCTTGATGTTGTCCGTGCAGGTAGTCTCGGGTGTTTCGCCTGAGCGTACGCATCGGACGAAGTCGAGGATCAGGCCCGCATGCCCGCCGGACTTGTCCGTCTCCGGCACAGGCACCTCTACGTCGGCTCGCTCTCGGAAGAAGCCTTCCGAGCCTGTGATAGCCTGCGCGCGGAGCTCGTCGGCTCCGTCCCACGTGACGCTGCCTGTCTCGCCGATGCAACGCCACGAGCTTTCCCAGGTGGTGTTCAGCCCCTCGGCGCACCAGCTGCCTCGATACACGAACACCAGGCCGTTGCTCATCTCGAAGAGACAGACTGCGGACGCGTCGTGGTCATACCAACTCCCCTTCGGGTTCCATTCTTTGCAGTAGACGGCAACAGGGTCCGCGCCGGAGATGAACCGTGCCTGGTCGAATGTATGAATGGCCATGTCCAGAATCAGAGGATGTCGCATATGATCTCTGAACCCGCCGAAGTGCGCGCCAATGTAGAAGTCGCTGTTGAGAGTCGTCAGTTCGCCGATCTTGCCTGAGTCCAGTAACGCCCGCAGCGCCCGGATGCGACCATCGTAGCGGCGGTTCTGCATGACCGCATGAAGTCTGCCGGACTTCTGTGCCGCTTCGACCATACGGCGCCCGTTCTCCATCGAGTCCGCAAGCGGCTTCTCGCTGAGCACGTGGCAGCCATGCTTGAGAGCCGTCAGCGTGACATCGACGTGTGCCTCGGGCACAGTGCAATCGAACACGATGTCGGGCCTTGCCGCCTTCAGCATACTCTCCAGGTCAGTGTCGACCTGTGCGCTCTCCAGCCCATACTCTTCCCTGCGAGCCGCGGCCGCGTCCTCATCTATATCCACCAGACCGACGATCTCCAGCCCGTCAGCCTTCGGCACAGCACCCAACCACAAGGCGCTTATGCCTCCACAACCAACCAGAACCGCTCTAAGTCTATCCGCCATGTCTTTCCTCCGCCTCGCATGATACCACGTGCCCGGGAACATTCCGTGCCAAATAGAGAGGAGAGTGCCTATGTAGCGCGCTAAGTTAGCATGGGGTGCCGTACTACTCCTGTTGGATGCGAATCCAGCATGCATTAAGTTAGAGAAGGAATCCTGAAATGACCACTCTTGATGAGAAGATGAGCCCGAGCGTTCGCAGCCGCAACCGTTATGCGTTGATCATCGCATTTATCGCGGCTGTGGGTGGGTTTCTGTTTGGCTATGACCTGTCGATTACTGGTTCGGCCGGGGTCTACATCCGAAGCCAGTTCAACCTCAATGATGGCGTTTTCGGTTTCCTTATGGTAAGCGCAGCGTGCGGATGTGTACTGGGTCCGTTCATGGGCTCGTGGCTCTGCGACCGCATCGGTCGTGAGAAGACTATGATTGTGGCCTCCATCCTGCTTTCTGCCGGTGCATTGGCCACGGCTCTTGCCAACGATATGGTACTGATGATCACATTCCGCATAGTAGGCGGGATCGGCGTGGGGCTGTGCTCGATAGCCTCACCGATGTACATAGCAGAGGTTGCGCCCCCCAGCAAACGCGGCAAGATGGGCGTCATGTACCAGCTCGCGATCGTAGTCGGTTCGACCATGGCTCCACTGGTGTCCATTCTGTGCCTCAAGTGGTTTCCGGTTGAGTCATGGCGTTGGATGTTTGGCTCCCAGATGATTGTCATCCTGATCTTCACAGCGTTCTTGTTCGTGCTGCCAAGAAGCCCCCGATGGTTGGCGCAGAATGGCCGTTACGACGAGGCGCACGCGGTCTTGGAGAGAATCGATGGCCCAGCGTACGCCGACAGCGAACTCAGTGAGATCAAGGCATCCCTGGCACAGGAGACCGGCGGATGGGGAGAAGTGTTCAGTCGTTCCCTCCGCCCGGCGCTCATCGTCGGGTTCGCCCTCGCGTTCTTCAACATGTGGACGGGTTGGTCAGGTATCGGCGGGTATATTCCGTGGCTGATGGAGCTTGCGGAGAGCACCAGCAGGGTGCTTAATATTCTCGTCTACGCATTCGTATACTTGTTCATGGCCATTGTGACTGTGGTCTCGCTATTCACAGTAGACAAGTACGGTAGGCGCCTGCTTTGGATAGTGGCCTCGCTCGCTATGGCTTTGGCGATGACCATCACGGGGATCGTCTTCCACATGCATGTCACAAACCCCTGGATGCTCCTTGCTGTCTTTGCTCTCTGCGCCGCACCGCATGGGCTTGCTCTGGGTCCTCTGCCATGGCTAATGATGTCCGAGCTCTATCCCACACGGATTAGGGCCAAAGCCGTAGCACTAACGACTACGCTATTGTGGGCAAGCATATGCGTTCAGGCAGGTTGGATACCATCATTGACTACCTTCTCCACGAAGACGATTGGTTCGGCGGGGGGCGTGTTCTGGATGTTCACCTTGATCTGCATCTTCTCGTTCTTTTTCGGACTCAAGATGCTTCCCGAGACAAAGGGCCGAACGCTTGAGAACATTGCCGCGTCGTGGAAGAAGCGAGGGTAGATCGGGTTACACGCAGAGCGCTGGGAGGTACTGGTAATGTCAACTCGCTCAGGCAACATATTTGCGTTGTTCATTTCCCTTGGTATCTGCCTTGCGGCGGGCGCGATTGGAGGGCTTTCTACGGCTTCCTCAGTTGGCAGTTGGTATGCCGGACTCAACAAGCCCTCGTTCAGCCCTCCGGGCTGGATCTTCGGCCCCGTCTGGACGACGTTGTACATCCTGATGGGCGTGGCCGCGTGGCTGGTCTGGCTCAGGAGAGCCGAACACGCAGGGGTCAAACTGGCGCTGGCGATCTTCGTAATACAGCTCGCGCTCAACCTGGCCTGGTCGTACCTGTTCTTCGGCCTGAGAAGCCCGCTCGCTGCATTCGTCGATCTGGTCGCACTATGGCTGGCCATACTGATCACCATTGTGGCCTTCGGTCGTATCCTCACTGCGGCGGCGGCTTTGCTGATCCCCTACCTGCTGTGGGTAAGTTTTGCGGGGGTACTGAACTTCACGATCTGGCATTTGAACCGCTGATACAAGAGATCGGCAGAACCCGGTATGAGTTTGCGCACGCAAGGTCGCTGTGGTAAAATCAGGAACGAGGATTCACGGGCGGGCCTTTCGCAGCATGCGAGAGGTCCGTTCTTCTAGTGCGGGTAGACGCCTGCTGGACGATTTGAGCATGTTCGACACATTCAGAGCAGACTGGAACGCGGTCTTCAAGAACGACCCCGCTGCGCGCAACGGCTGGGAGGTGCTTACGTACGCCGGGCTGCACGCGATCACCTGGCACCGGGTAGCGCACTTCTTCTGGAGACACAACCTGAAGTTCGCGGCCCGGCTCGTCTCGCAGTTCAACCGTTTCATGACCGGTATAGAGATCCACCCTGGCGCGCAGATCGCCAAGGGTTTCTTCATCGACCACGGAATGGGCGTGGTGATCGGCGAAACCGCCGAAGTCGGCGAGGGGTGCCTCCTCTACCACGGCGTCACATTAGGCGGAGTCAGCCTTGAGAAGAAGAAGCGGCACCCCACACTCGGTGCAAACGTAGTGGTCGGAGCTGGCGCGAAAGTGCTTGGGGCAATCACCCTTGGGGATAATGTCAAGGTCGGCGCAAACGCGGTCGTGCTCAAGGACGTCCCGCCCAACTCGGTCGTTGTCGGCAACCCCGGCCGAGTCGTCGTGCAAGACGGGCAGCGTGTGGTCGAGCCGCTGACGCACGGTAGAGATTTCGACCCCGAGGCCGAGATGATCCGAGGCCTGTCGCAGAAGATCGAGGAGCTCGAGAAGCGAGTTCGCAAGGTTGAGAAGGGAGATGGTGATGGCTCTGCGTCTCTATAATACCCTGACGAGGCAGAAGGACGAGTTCGAGCCCATCGAGCCCGGCAAGGTGCGAATGTACTCCTGCGGGCTGACCGTCTACAACTATGCGCACATCGGCAACCTGCGCACGTATATCTTCTCCGACATCCTCCGTCGCACGCTGGAGTATCTGGATTACGACGTCAACGAAGTGATGAACGTCACCGACGTGGGACACTTGACCTCCGACGCCGACTCGGGCGAGGACAAGATGGAGAAGGAGGCGCGCAAGGAAGGCAAGGATGTCTGGGAGATCGCGCGCTACTTTGAGGACGTCTTCTGGGGCGACCTCAAGCTCCTGAACATCGAGAGGCCTACGGTCATCTGCCGCGCCACGGAGCACATCCCGGAGATGATCGCGCTGGTCGAGAAGCTGATCGAGCGCGGGCACGCCTACGAGACCGCGCAGGCGATCTACTTCGACATCACCACTTTCCCGAAGTACACCGAGTTCACCCGGCAGTCGCTCGACGAGAAAGTCGTTGGTGCCCGCGATGAAGTCCAGGAGGACCCGGAGAAGCGCCATCCGGCGGACTTCGCGCTTTGGTTCAAGGCTGTCGGCCGGTTCGAGAACCACATAATGCAGTGGGATTCGCCGTGGGGCTCCGGCTTCCCCGGCTGGCACATCGAGTGCTCGGCGATGTCGATGAAGTATCTAGGCGAGACGCTCGACATCCACACCGGCGGCGAGGACCACATTTGGGTCCACCACCCTAACGAGATCGCGCAGAGCGAGGCTGCTACAGGCAAGCAGTTTGTGCGCTATTGGATGCATGGTACCTTCCTGATGGTCGGCGATCTGTCCAAAGCCGGTAAGGGCGATGAAGAGACGCGGATGGGCAAGTCGCTCGGCAACTTCATCCGCCTGCAGACGTTGATAGACAATGGATACGACCCGCTGGCCTACCGATACGCGTGCCTGATGGCGCACTACCGGCAGAAGCTCAAGTTCACGTGGGACTCAATGGACGCGGCGGCCTCGGGGTACTCCTCTCTCAAGGACTTCGCGGCGCGCGCCAAGCAGATCGGCGGTACGGAGCAGCCTTGGGTTACTGAGTACCGCGAAAGGTTCAAAGCAGCGATCGAAGACGACCTGAACATGCCTCAGGCGATGGCGGCAGTCTCGGAGATGATTCGGGAGGCCGACGCCAAGCGCGACTACGGTGTGCTTGATGCGCTCTACGACTTCGACCGCGTCCTCGGCCTGAAGCTGAAGGAATCGACCGAAGCGGCAACCAGCGCCGACGCCGAGGTCGAATCGCTCATCAGGGAACGCGAGGAGGCCCGCAAGTCCAAGAACTGGGCTCGCGCCGACGAGATCCGCAGGCAGCTCTCGGAGATGGGCATTACCCTCGAAGACACCCCGTCTGGGACACTCTGGCGAAAGGGATGACCGGAGACTTGGGTTGAAGTCAAAGACAATCAGAATAGCACTGATATCGATCAGCGTAATCGCCGTGGCGGCTTTGGTCGCACTCGGCTTTACGCTCGTGTTCGCTCGCTCGGACCGGATATGCCGCGACGTTACGGTGTCCGGCGTCGCCGTGGGAGGCCTGTCCAGAGCTGGAGCCAGGGCGAAGCTCACGGCTTGGGCTCTTGAGCAGGTCAAACAGGAGATCAGCCTCACTGCTCTCGACCAGCACTGGCGAGGGACCATTGAGCAGTTGGGCGCCCGGGTAGACACCGATGCCGCTATTGCCAAGGCTCTGAAAGTCGGACGCAGCGGGGGATTCGTGTCACGAGCGGTCCAAGTGCTGACCCCCTGGGGCTCCGGAAAGAGGTTCTCGGCGCCCATCATCACCGACAGTCCCCGCGCGGGGCATACCATCGCCCTCATCGCGAAGCAGGTCGACCGTCCCCACCAGGATGCCAAGCTCAAAGCAATCGACGGCAGGCTGGAGATCGTGCCGGACGGATATGGGATCAAGCTGAACAAAGAGCAGGCGGCCAGAGTCGTTGCTGACGCGATCTCTCGTCATCAGGCAACCATATCCCTTCCGGTAGAGACGGACAAGCCGGAAATTACCGCGAACGACGCAGTGGGCATCGACACGCTGCTGGCACGGTTCACTACGCGGTTCAACCCAGGCAAAGTCGGCCGGACCCATAACCTGGTATTGGCCTCCCGCTGCATCAACGGCGCGATCCTGAAGCCGGGGATGCAGTTCTCGGTCAACAAGATAGTGGGTCCGAGACTCGGCAGTCGAGGCTTCCGCAACGCCCCGATCTTTGTGAGAGGCAAGCTCGAAGACGGCTTGGGCGGAGGGATCTGCCAGGTCTCGAGCACGTTATATAACGCTGTCCTGCTCTCGGGACTCAAGGTCCTCGAGCGGAACCACCACTCCCGGACAGTTCCATATGTGGTCCCCGGGCGAGACGCTACGGTTGCCTTCGGCCTGCAGGACTTCAGATTCGAGAACACCAACTCCGCGCCGATAGGCATTCTCGCTCAGGTCCAGGGAAGCCGGCTAACAGTAGACATATACGGCGCGGCGGCAGACAAGAAGACTATCAGCATATTCACGTCTCCGAGCAAGCATATCCCCGCCGGTGTGAAGACAGTCGCGGATGCTTCCCTTGCCCCGGGGGCCCGCAAGATAGTGGACAAGGGCGCATCGGGGGTAAGCGTCACAGTCTACCGGAGAATTGCACAGCCCGACGGCACGGCAAAGACCGAAGTGGTCTCAAGAGACCGCTACGCGCCGCAGGCCGCCATCGTCGGAGTCGGGCCAATCCGCGCGGCTTCACGCAGTGACGTGCCCGCCACTGATCTGGCGCCCGCTGCTTCTCACGCCAACTAAGGTTTGCAGGGGCCGGCGATTCCTGCTATAATGTCAGGGTAAACAAGCTTGGGCGGTTAGATCAGGGGGAGATCGCTTCGTTGACACCGAAGAGGCCATTGGTTCAAATCCAATACCGCCCACCACGTCCCTTGCACAAGCATGAGCGACGTGATACAATGACCCGTCCAACAGAATAGCTCCGGCGTGCAATGGCCCGACGTGGCCCGCGCGCCGATGCTCTCCGTTCCGACCATGTGCGGAACCGATCTAAGCCCGAGGGGAGGTGAACACCACGACACGTCATTACGAACTGCTGTACATCGTCGACCCCAACCTGACCGACGATCAGATCGAGCCCATCATTGCCAAGTACTCAGGCATCGCTACCGAGCAGGGCGGAGAAGTCCAAGCTGCCGGTAAGTGGGATAAGCGCCGCCTGGCCTATGAGGTCAACGGCCAGCGCGAGGGCAACTACATCCTCATGTATTTCACCGGTGAGCCGAGTGTGGCCAAAGAACTCGACCGCGTTATGCGCATCTCCGACGACTGCTTCCGCCACTTGATTACCCGAGTGGAGCCGCAGCACGTTGACACGACCCGCATCGAGCAGCCGTCCGCTCCGGCCGAACAGCCGGCTGAGGAAGCTCAGGCTCCGGTTGAGGCAGCGGCTGAAGAGGCCACGGCAGAGGCTCCTGCAGAGGAGACCGCCGCTGAGGAGGCACCCGCCGCAGAGGCAGCACCCGAGGCCGCACCGGCTGAGGAAGAGGCTGCTCCCGCTGAAGAGCCGGCCAAGGAGGCAGAACCTGCCGAAGCCGAAGAGGCTCAGCCCGAGCCTGCAGAGGCCGCGGAGGAGTCTGCTGGCGAGGAGCCTAAGGCTGAGGAGTAGATCGAGCTGTTGATCGGCTCACAGGCATTCGAGGCAGCGTTGGGTCCGGGGCTCGGCTTCGGACCTCTGACCTCGGGCCTTGATTTTCGAGAGGAGGCGCATGGCTATGAACTTAGTTGTTCTGATTGGCCGGCTGGTAGCCGACCCCGAGCTGAAGTACACTCCCAGCGGGGTGGCAGTTGCCACCTTCCGCATCGCGGTTGACCGACGCTTCAAGTCGGAAAGCGGCGAGAAGGAGGCGGATTTCATAGACATCGTTGCCTGGCGCCAATCGGCTGAGTTTGCAGCAAACTACCTCGCGAAGGGTAGGCTTGTTGCAGTCAACGGCAGGCTGCAGGTGCGATCATGGGTTCAGCAGGACGGCCAGAAGAGGTGGAAGACCGAAGTAGTGGCCGATAACCTGCAGGGTCTCGACAAGCCTCGTGAGGGCGGTTCTTCGCGAGAACCCAGCGCACCTCACCCGGCCGAGAACGAGCCCGCCGCGGCTGCGGCTGAATCGCAGGCGCCTGTTGACTCTGACATGGACTATGACCCGTTTGCGGAGGAGTAGGCTACAGCCTAAGCCTCTAATGCTATACCAACTCGTGCTGAGCATGGCATTGCTCAGATAGAGAGGTGATAATATGCCCGGACCCAGAAGGAGTGGCCCGTCTTCAAGATCTGGCCAGCCCTCCAAGTACAGAAGAATGCGCAGGAAGGTATGCTCGTTCTGCGTCGATAAAGTAGAGTATATAGACTACAAGAACGCGGGGCGGCTGCGCAGGTTTGTCTCCGATCGAGGCAAGATCCTGCCACGGCGAACTACCGGGACCTGCGCATCGCATCAGCGTTCGCTGACGCATGCGATCAAGAGAGCAAGAGAGATCGCGTTGCTGCCGTTCACGGCGGAGTAGTAACAACTGGAGTAGTACAATGACCTCAGAGCAGCCTGTGCCGGTTCTCGACGATATCGCGAGAACGCAGTCGGTCGACAGGAGGAACATGCTTCGGCTCCTCAACGAACTGCCGGAGCAGTGTGAGACAGCTCTCGGCATTGGACGCAGCTTTGCCTGTGAACCGATGCCACAGAAACCAAACGCGATACTGATCACTGGCACCGGCGATTCCAGTATTGCCGGTGACATAGTGGCCGAAGTGCTGGCTGACGAACTGGACGTTCCTCTGCTCAGCCAGCACGGTGGCCGAATTCCTGCCTGCATCGGCGAGGAGTCTTTGGTCTTCGTCGTGGACTACATGGGCAGGTGCCAGACCTCCCTCCGCAACTACAAGGAAGCCACCCAGCGCGGCGCCAGAGTGATCTGTGTAACGGGCGGCGGGCCGCTCAGAGAAGCAGCCGTGTCCGACGGAACCGAGCTGGTCCGCATTCCGGCAGGACAGCCGGCTCGGACAGCGACTGGCTATCTGGTTGTTCCCATACCGGCCGTGATCGAGAAGCTTGGTCTGGTGGATCGCTTCGTCGAGCAGATGTCTCACGCGATCAAGCTCTTGAAGAACTCGCGCGAGATGCTGCGGATCGAGATTCCAACTGCCCGCAATCTGGCTAAGCGGACTGCCGAGAAGCTCGCGGGCAAGGCGGCAGTTATTCTGGGATCTGCAGGTTACGGGGAAGTCTTGGTCGACTGGTGGGCAAGCAAGATAAGGGCGAATGCCAAGAGCCCTGCGTTCTCGGGCGTCTTCCCTAATGTGCTGGACAGCGAGATAGGCACGTGGGATGGTGAGAGCAAGAGAAGATGCGAGCCCAGCTTTGTCTTCTTGACCGATCCCTCGGATCGCGTCTCTGATCTGCGCCGGACGATGTCTGCAGCCGCCGAGGCTCTGAGCCAGTTTGAGGTGACCGAGATCGAGTTGAAGGGCTCGACGAAGTCGGAGAAGCTCTCCTATGGAGTCTTCCTGGCCGACTATGTGAGCTACTACCTCGGACTCCTGAACAACACCGACCCGCTTTCGGCTGAGACGGCCGCTCGTATCGATGAGCTGCTGGCGAGCGAGCCTCAGGCAGAACCGCCGGTTGAACAATAATCCTCTGGCCGGTAAGTCTTTCCCACCCGCGGGTCAGGCGTTCCGGCCAGGTTGACTCCTTCGGAGCACGTTTGGCGTTGCAGTCCTCCGGCGCACTATGAGACCGTCAGAACGATCTTGCCTCTAACATGTCCGGCTTTGCTCAGTGCGTGCGCCTCTTGAGCTTCACTCAACGGCAGCACTGTCTGTACCACCGGCCGCACGTAGCCCGAATCGACCAGACCGGCGATCTGAAGCAGCTGCTCAGGGTCCGGCTGCACGAACACGTAGCCCGCGCGTGCGTGATGTGCCTCCGCCTGCTCCTTGTTCGGCATAGATAGAATGGAGACCACGATCCCACCCGGCCTGATCACACTCCACGATCTGGCCTGAGTCTCTCCTCCGATCGTGTCGAGCACTACGTCGACGTCTTTGGCCGCATCCTCGAATGGCACCGAATTGTAGTCGATCGCCTCGTCCGCCCCCAGGCCCCTAATGAACTCGTGGTTAGAGGCCGAAGCGGTCCCGATCACATACGCTCCTCTCCACCTGGCGAGCTGGACAGCGAAATGTCCCACACCGCCTGCTGCGGCGTGGATCATCACCCGCTGACCGGTCTGGAGACGGCCCGCATCAAAAAGCGCCTGCCAGGCGGTCAAGCAGGCTAGCGGAATGGCTGCTGCGTGGACGTGATCCACCGACTTCGGCTTGAGCGCTACCTCCGCCTCGCTTACCGCGATATACTCAGCATAGGATCCATCGCGTCCTATATTGGGCCTGGCGTATACCTCATCACCTATGGCGAACCTGGACCTTTCGACTGTGGTGCGTGCTACCGTGCCCGAGAAGTCCCAACCCAGGATCATCGGCAACCGATCGATGTTTCTCTGGCGGAGGTAACCCTCGCGGGCTTTCCAGTCCACCGGGTTGATCGCGGCCGCGCGGACCTCTACGAGCAGATCTCCAGGACGAAGCTCAGGCACTGGAGCCTCTTCGTAAACCAGGACCTCGGGACCGCCGTAGGAGTGAATGCGAACCGCTTTCATAGTCTGCATACGTCACCTCAGGGAGGGTATACCCAACTTAGGCGCATGCAACGGGCTTGTCCATATGTAGCAGGACACCGCGTAAGCTTCGGCGAATAACATCCTCGTCACGGCCGAGAAACCAGCACCACTTGTGTGGCCGGGGAGGGATCTACCATGCAGGTCAAGACCTGTCCCAAGTGCGGCTTTGAGAACAAGCCCACGAATGCTACATGCTCCAAGTGTTACGCTGCTCTCGAGAACGTGCCGCTAACAGAGGGCACCCAAGCGAGTCAGCCCATTATCGCAGCGGGAGGGGCCGCCGCTCGTCCGGCCAGCGCGTCGTCCAGACCACAGACTCCACCCTCTCAACATGGGCAGCCTGGAGCCAACATGAATGTGACTACAGCTGTCGCGCCTCCGCCCCCGCCGCAGTACCCGGGGCAGCCCTATCCCGGAGCGCCGGGGAATCCCAATGAGCAGATCAGGATCACGATCGGCCCGCCGCATAGGAAGCCCTACGCGCTGATCATTGTGCCGCTGGTGATCGTGTTTGTTGTGGGAGCGGCGCTAGTGCTGCGGGAGGCCATGAAGCCGCCGAAGCCCAAGATCCCGCCGGACAAGGTTATCGTGAACTTCCTGGCAGCTAAGAAATCGGGCAGGTTCGTCAGGTGCAAGCCTTACCTGAGCGCTGACAGCATCCTGTTCATCGAAAAGAAGTTCTCCGGCAGGCAGATGAAGTCGGCAGGGCTCACTCAGAAGGACGCCGAACAGTGGTTCTTCTTCAGCCAGCATCCGACTCCAACCGAGTTGCTTTACTGCGCGGTCAGTGCTGATGTTGTGGTGGACGAGAAGAACGAGCGGGATGATCTGGCTTTCGTGCACGTGAGCATAGACCCCGGGGAGAAGGAGTCGTTCATCTTCATGACCGAGTCGGACTGGGTCCTGGTTCAGGAGGGGCCTGAGTGGAAGGTGGACCTGATGCTATCCGAGCAGCGCCAGGCGGGGCAGAACTTCCAGGACCTGCTGGGCGGAAGTCTGCCGGGACAGAAACGCGACTAGACGAATGGCCTCTCGACTGGATGACAAACTGAACCGGCTCTCCGAGCGTGCCCGGGACTTGCCTTCGCAAGCTGCAAGGGATGAGTTTTCAAGGGTCCTGCTCGGGCAGAGCAATGTACTCATTGCGCGCGCGGCAAGGCTGATAGCTCGGGCCAAGGATCGTGAACTGTGTCCTGTGCTGGTTGAAGCATTCGACAGGCTGCTCACGCTGCCGGCGGACTTCGACAAGAGCTGCCGTGCGAAGAGTGCCATCCTCGATGCGCTGGATGACTTGGGCTACGACGGAACAGAGCCGTTTCTGGCCGGGATAGCCTATCGACAGATGGAGCCCGTATGGGGCGGGGAAGTGGACACGGCCGCCGACCTGCGCGCGACATGTGCGATCATGCTCGGGCAAAGGTACTATCCCGACATCTACTTCGCGCTGGTCCCCCTTCTTGTTGATCCCGAGCCGTCTCCCCGCGTGGCTGCTGCCAGCGTCTTGGGCGGACTTGGCAGCGAGGCGTCCGAACTCCTCCTGATGATGAAAGTCCTCAATCCAGAGCAGGACCCCATGGTGTTGCGCACGTGCTTTGCCGGGCTGCTTTCGGCCGGGACCGACCGGTCGTGGAAGTTCGTAGCCGGCTTCCTCAAGTCGCCCCACACTCTACTTGTAGAGAGTGCTGCGATGGCGCTGGGCGAAAGCCACGATGAGAACGCGTTCAAGGTGCTGCGCGAGGCTTGGGAATCCAGCGTGGGGCTTGAGACTGCTGGTGCGCTTGCTCTGGCGCTTGCTCTGAACCGAACCGACCGGGCGTTGGATTACCTCATAGGTGTCATCAGCGGCAGCAACCCCGGAAGCCCGAAGAGGGCCATCGAGGCAGTCTCCATCTACTCCGGCGACGAGCGTCTCAAAGAGCGTGTTCGTGAGGCCGCCGACAGTCGACAAGATCGAGCGGTCATGGAGGCGTATCAGCGGGCGTTTGCGGAGTAGCCGGCTCGCTATGCCTACCTGAGGAATGCACCACAGGATGCCCGCCAAGCCAGTGGCGGAGAGGCGGTGCTTGAGATGCCATCGACCAAGTGGTCTCGGCTCTCGTTTACACGCACTCCGGATTCATTGAAGCAAAAGACCACAAAGCCGTCCAGACCCGCTCGACGGACGTCGTCTATCTGCGATCTCACAGTCTCCGCATCGCTCATGTAAGCTGCCAGGCCCACAAAGACAGGCCTGCCCCCGCTCCACTCATTGTAGTGGGAGAGCCAGCCGCTGAACTCCTCAAGCTTCCCCGGCAGTCGGGTGTCACGGTAGTTCATCGGCATGCTGGCATCGATGAGGCCGTTGACAAGCCACAGCCCCCAGTCCTGGCCGAGATGCTTGTAAGCGAACGTATCCTCGAACGTCTCTGGGCACTCTCCGTAGCAGATGGTTGCGGCGCTGATCGGCAGATCGGGCTTGGCGGCGCTTACTTCCTGTCGGATGGCCTCCACAAGGTTCGTGACCTGATTCCGCCGCCACTGCTGCCAGGCCGGATCGTTCGGTGCGGGCTTCTCGGTGACGCCCGTCTCGGCACAGAAACGGCGCAGAGCGGTCTGTGAATAGCCCCAGGTGGAAGCGGGATAGCGGATGAAGTCCAGGTGGAGGCCGTCGATATCGTAACGGCGGACGATCTCGCTGACGACTTGCACGACGTGGTCCCGGGCTTCTGGAATACCCGGGTCGATGAATACGCCGTCGGGCGCGTTGACCTTGCCACTACTGGACACAGCCAGCCAATCTGGGTGTCGGTTCACCAGGTGATCGGGGTCAGTGGGAGGTGATTGCCCTCGCCATACGCGGCACACGCTAACCCAGGCGTGAACACTGATCCCTTCGGCGTGCGCGGCCCTGAGGATGTTGGCGAGAGGATCGAAGCCTGGCTCCACACTCGGGTCCATCGGCTCCATGCTCGACCTGTAGTAGGCGTTGGCTGATCGGCGGACCTCGATGAAGAGAGCATTCAGCTTGGCTGCCTTGGCTGCGGCGATCGTTCGGTCAACCTGCGCCGGCGTCATGTAGCCCGTGCCGTACCCCGTGATCCACGCCCCACGCATAGGCCGCGGGCGGGCCAGGTTGAGGAAGACGACGGCGAGAATCGCCAGCAGCGCCAGTCCAAACAGGATAGCCGAAACAAGCCGTCGCCTTGGCATGAGAGGTAATTACCTTTCGTGTGGTGTATCGGGAACTCCATCCGCAAGCTCCATTCAGCTCCCCGAAGCACCGGTAAGCGGGACCGTCGCTATTGCTTCCCGTCCCTGGTCGGCCCGTCCTGTTTCTCGGCCTTACAGTCGTCCTGCGGCTCAACACCGATATCCATCTTCCAGTTCTCCTGTCGCCACTCGACTATATGGCTGCAGGCCTCAGCACCCCGCCCAACAGTGCTGATTGTCATGGTTGCCAGATAGCACCCGTAGATGGTGTTACGAGCATTGACACACGACCGGAATGTGGGGTCGACAAGAGTGATCGTGTCTGGGCCAAGAACGCGCTTGCCACCCACTAGCCGCATTCCCGGATTCAGCGCGCACGTCAGCTTATGCTCCGCGAACCATTCTTTCACAGGGGTACTGAGACCCGGTACTCGGCTGACGACCACCTTTCCTGGTATCTTCTGGTTCATTATGTAGTTGGAGTCGCTGAGTCTGTGTTTCGGCACCAGGCTGACCCAGTCTCCATCTGCCAGCCAGTCATAGTCTGCCATTTGGCACAGGGCATCAAGCTGTTCCCGCAAAGTCCCCGCCGGAATTTCTCCACTGAGGCTGGGGCAACGTCTGTCAGCCTCGCGCTCGACAAAGATGCACGGCAGTTGCTCAATGCCCTCCGATTGCATTCTGGAGCGGATACGCATAGCTCGATGCGTCACAGTGCCCTCCTCCTTGCCGGAAGCAGCAACCTTGGCAGTAAGTGCCGAGCTGAGAGTAGCACTGGGAACCGTATCCGTGGAGACGCCCACGCTTTGACTTCCACAGACAAATGTGAAGAGGATTACGCCCAATATCGTCTGTTGTCTCATATTCGCTCTCCTTGTCTTGCAGTCCACGGAGCTGTCTGGCCGGATGCAAGCGCCGGATAGTACCGCGCGCCTGCCGGATGTGTTAGCCCGGTCAAGATGACGGGTAACGCTAGGAGCATACACTTGCAGGTCATTTCCACCTCCGCATTCAGATTCTGGATCGGTCAGCCTCTCGGCTCTGCAGGTCTGGCGAAGCAGGCCACACTGTCGCACGCAACCCTTCCTCGAGCGTCACGATCGGCCTCCAGCCAAGATGGGAAGCTGCCTTCGAGATGTCAGGGCGGCGTCTGTGGGGGTCGTCCTGGGGAAGTGGCCGAAAGACGATCTCGCTTGAGGAGCCGGTGATTCGCTTCACTAGATTCGCAAACTCCAGAACTGTCACTTCCTCGGCATTGCCGATGTTGACTGGTTCGGGATGGTCTGATCCGAGCAGCCGGCAGATGCCCTCAACGCAGTCGGAGACATAGCAGAAGCTGCGAGTCTGAGAGCCGTCGCCAAAGACAGTGATCGGCTGGTTGTTCAGCGCCTGGCCTATGACTGCGGGCACCAGGCGGCCGTCGTCCGGGCGCATTCGGGGCCCGTAGGTGTTGAAGATGCGGGCGATGCGCGTCTCGAGACCGAGGTGACGGTGGTAGGCCATCGTCAGTGCTTCGGCGTAGCGTTTGGCCTCGTCGTAGGCTCCCCGTGGGCCGATAGGATTGACGTTGCCCCAGTAGTCTTCGCGCTGCGGGTGGATGAGGGGGTCTCCGTAGACCTCGGAGGTCGATGCCAGCAGGAAGCGGGCTTCGTGTGCCAGTGCGAGCTTCAGCGCGTTGTGGGTGCCGGTCGCGCCGACATCGAGGGTCTCGATAGGTCGCCTCTGGTAGTCCGTGGGGCTGGCGGGTGAAGCGAAGTGGAGGACTGCATCCTGCCTGGTCTCGATTTCGATGGGTTGGATGACATCATGCTCAATGAATCGGAAGTCCGGATTGTCCGCGAGGTGCGCGATGTTGGTGAGGCTGCCGGTGACCAGGTTGTCCACTACCGTAACGCGCGAGCCTCTTGCCAGGAGCGCGTCACATAGATGCGAGCCGAGAAACCCTGCTCCGCCGGTTATGAGTACTTGTTTCGTTTCAGACCCCTCCCCATCCCTCCCCTAAAGCGGGAGGGGGCAGGTTCGTGTAGAGTCGAGCGTGTCCCCCCTCTCTTCAGGAGGGGGCTAGGGGGAGGTTCCTACGCTTCTGTGCTTCGGCGAGCGCCAGCGCCCTCACCCCATCCCTCTCCCCCAGGAGAGGGGGCGCGTCAGGGGTATACGGCCGGTTGCGTCAGGGCGGTGTCCTCGTCGAAGCCGCACATCAGGTTCATGCTCTGAACAGCCTGCCCGGCGGCGCCTTTGCCCATGTTGTCGATAG
>CAZFYZ010000004.1:22661-24638 GCA_964523735.1 uncultured bacterium
ATCCCTCTCCCCCAGGAGAGGGGGGAGGTTTGTGTTACCCTCGTCCGGCCTCTTCTCGGCGGCGGTCCCGTTCCACGTCGCGCTGGGCGATTGCGTCGCGCTTGTCGTAAAGCTTCTTTCCTCGCGCGAGACCGATGCTCATCTTGGCGTAGCCGTGCGAGAAGTATATCTTGAGCGGGATTACCGTAAACCCCTTCTCCTGCAACTGGCGCTGAATCTTGCGGATTTCTGCCGCGTGCAGAAGCAGTTTGCGCGGCCGCAGTGGGTCTACGTTCTCCCGGTTGCCCTGTTCGTAGGGAGCGATGTGCATGCCGTGGATGACAAGCTCGCCGCCCTCGATCTTGCAGTAGGATTCCTGCAGGCTCGCTTTGCCCAGCCTCAGGGACTTGACCTCAGTCCCGACCAGCACCAGGCCTGCCTCGAACTGTTCGCCGATATGGTATTCATGCCACGCCTTGCGGTTGCTGATGGTGGCATTGCGGGATTTCTGCTCTTTCGCCATGATCGCCTCATTATACCACGAGAGGCGTGTGAGCTTGCCTCGGGTGGCGCGCCTCTGCCTGAGTGAGCGCGCGATGTTCCCGCAAAGCTGGGCTCCGACTTGGTTAGGTTAGAAACCGCCCTCCTGGGTGCAAACTGATATTGATACGTGAGACATTGCCAGGAGGGTGAGGGCGATGAGAGCACCAGGCATCTCGTTTCTCACTTGCATAGCCGTCCTGCTCGTGTGCGGCGCGGCGGCAACCGACGACTGCAAGCCGACATTTGGCGGCAACTTGGGCTACAACTCCTATGAGGGCTACATGTCCAGGGGGCAGGGGCTCAGGCACTATTTCGGGCCGGGAGTTGGCTACCAGAACGACTCCGGCGATCAGTTCAGGCGATACTTCCCCCGCGAGGACTGGGGCAAGTACGGCTACGGCACGGGGCACATGGGAATGGGTTACGGGCCGTATATCTACTCACCTAGAGAGGGCGGGCCGCCAGCAGGCTTGTTTGATCCGCTCGAACCGGCCTACAAGGATGCGCCTCCGCCCTCGATCAAGGTGCGCGATGGCAACATCCGTGTCGCGTTCCCCTCAAACATCCCGGGAATCGCCTGCGTGACTGTGACCGTGGTTGCGTTCAACAACGCGGAACTCCTGACCCAGAGCATGCAGGGTCCGCCCTACGTGTTCAACTTTCCGGTGGTGGATGGGGTCAAGAGCGTGAGGGTACGCATCGACTATCGTGACAGCGGGATGTCTGCCACATCATACCGGCTGTAGACGGGTTCTCTGAACCCGTGGGCGTCGGAGACGCCCGTTAGGAGCTGTAGTCGGGTTCTCTGAACCCCGTGGGCGTCGGAGACGCCTGCTACAACTGCTGTAGTCGGGGTTCTCCGAACCCGTTTGAGGCGTCAGAGACGCCTTCTACAACAATGAGCACCCGCCATCGGCAGACGGTGGGTGCTCATCCTCATACAGGGTTTACGATGGGGCAAGCTAAGCTGCCCGACGCACCTGGTCCTCGAGCCCCAACTTGCGCAGTATCACTCGCGTGGCCGCTGCTACCACGCCTGCATCGAACTGTGCCCCGGCGTGGCAATCAAGCTCTCGAAGGGCCTCTGCCCAAGAGGCGGCCGCGCGGTAAGGCCGATCTGAGGTCATTGCCTCAAATGTGTCAGCTACTGCCAGTATTCTGGAGAGGAGGGGGATCGCGTCGCCTCTGAGCCCATCGGGATACCCGGCGCCGTCGACGCGCTCGTGGTGGTGCCGGATGATGGAGGCAACTTCGGAAAGCTCTTCGATATCTGCCAGGAAGTCCGCTCCCATCTGGGGGTGCTGGAGGACCTCCTGCCATTCATCAGGATCGAGCCTGCCCGGTTTTGCGAAGATGGCGTCGGGCATGCCGATTTTGCCGAAGTCGTGGATGTAAGCCGCCAGCTCAAGGGTTGCCATCCGCTCCTCCGAGAGCCCCATCTCCTGTCCGATCTCC
>CAZFYZ010000004.1:24648-82846 GCA_964523735.1 uncultured bacterium
CATATCGGCCGAGTGCTTGCCTGTGTAGCGTGTCTTCGCATCTACGGCCGCAGCCAGGGCCTTGATCGCCTTGAAGAGAACATCAGCGCGCTGCATGGAAAACCGCTGTAACTCGACCCGTTTGCGTTGGAGGGTGTTCTCGATCGTAAACGGCAGCTCGGCAAGGTCAACCGGGTCAGTGACGAATTCCGACGCGCCAGCCTCCAGAGCTTGCCTGGTCGCCACGACATCTCCCCACGGAGTGATGACTATCACCGGGACATGAGCATACATTCGGCTTATCTCGCGCGTGAACTGGATGCCACCCATTCCTCCGCAATCAAGGTCGCAGAGGACTATCTCGAACATCTGCTCCTTGGCCATCTCCACACCGGCTTCTGGGGACTGAGAGGTAGCCACGATGTAGCCGCGGCTGGTAAGTGCCAGACTGATGGCACTTAGGACATCCGGATCTTTTCCAACCACCAGAATGCTGGCAGCCGCGCCGAAGCTGAATGCGTCTTCCTCGATTGAACCCATGCGAAAACCTCCCCGCGGGCGAGCGCAACCGGCACACTAACAGGCCGGTCAGCCACACATCTGATTGTGGCCCTGAGAATGTTGTTCCGCAGGTAAGCAGGCGTTTACAGCAATTTCACTTGCAATGCTTCAGTTCTTGGGGTAAGATACCCCTCGATGATAAACGATGACTTCCGGCTAACGACACTCAGCCACGGGGCTGGGTGAGCGTGCAAGCTGAACCCGGATCAGCTGGCGCAGGTTCTGCGCCAAATGCCTCCAATACTGGATCCGAACGTGCTCGTGGAGCTCGGCACGTCAGACGACGCGGCGGTCTACCGGATTAACGATGACATAGCCGCGGTCCTGACAGTGGACTTCTTCACGCCGATCGTGGACGATGCTTACGAGTTCGGGCGGATCGCCGTGACAAACGCCCTCTCTGACGTCTACGCGATGGGCGCGCGGCCCGTGATCGCCCTTAACATGGTGGCATATCCCGCGCGCACGCGTCCGATCGACAAGCTCGAGGAAATCCTTCGCGGCGGCTCGGATCAGGCTCGCGCGGCGGGAGTGAGCATCGTAGGTGGGCATTCCATCGACGATCCCGAGCCAAAGTATGGTCTGGTCGTGATGGGACTGGTGAACCCCAACGAGGTCCTTAGGAACGTTGGTGCGCGGGTCGGCGACCATCTGATCCTGACGAAGCCCATCGGGACCGGCATCATTGCCACTGCCATCAAGCACGAGGCCGCGCCCCCCGACACCATGAGCGAAGTAATCCGCGCGATGACCACTCTCAACGGCCCAGCGTCAGAGGCTGTGCGGTCTGTTGGCTGCAATGCCTGCACCGACGTCACGGGCTTCGGCCTGCTGGGGCATCTGCACGAGATGACGGCTGGGAGCGGGGTAGGGGCTCGCGTTCGGCTGAGCGATGTGCCGGTTATCGAGGGCACGTGGGAACTTCTCGAGCAAGACATGGCTCCGGGTGGGACGGAGGCGAATCTCAGGTCGCTGGAGGCATCGGGCTCGGTGATCTGGGAAGGGGACGTCTCCGAGAACGCCCGGCTGTTGCTTGCTGACGCTCAGACGGCTGGAGGCCTGCTGATCAGTACTCCGCCGGAGCGCGTTGCGCAGATGATCGACGCGCTGGAATCAGCTCATGTTTTGGTTGCAGCCGATATTGGCGATATCATACCGGACCCGGAAGGACGAGTGCGGGTCACACTGTAGCCGGAAAGGCAGACTGATCATGAAGGCCATAGTAACAGATGATTGCATCCTCTGCGGGTTGTGCGGGGAGATCTGCCCGGAAGTATTTGAGATGGGGCCGGAGAAAGCAGTAGTCAAACTCGACCCGGTGCCACCGGAGCACGAGGAGAAGTCGAGACAAGCCGCCGATGAATGCCCGACAGACGCTATCGTACTCGAGGATTGACTTTCACTGCATCAGGTGGGTAGAGTAGTGACGTAATGAGGGGAAGTGAAACGGGAGTGGCTGTTTGCGGAGGGGTCTACCGAGACCGCTTGGCGACCGTCAGAACGTTGGTCATCCTCAGCATGGGCGAGACGAGCGTCTTGCCGTCGTGATACAGCCCTGAAGCGGGTCCTCCGTCCAGGTTCATGGCTTCCACTGCACCCAGATCGACCATCGTTTGCGCCAACTCGGGGATCGTCACCCAGTCCGTTTCCACCACCAGCAGTAGTTCTTGCTTTGCCGTGATGCCCACAGCCGAGCGCACAGCCCGCTTGGTAAGCCCCGCTTTCGAGAACCCGTCTGCGTTCATGTTGATCTTGACCTGGCGCTTGTGGACCAGCCTCGGCCCGGCTGCAAGCGCCACTTTGTAGCCTGTCCAGTCGAACCTGCGCCCCTTACGCTGCACGAAACCCACCTTGCCGGCGTTCGTGACCGCCAGAGCATTCGGATAATGCCCCCGGTTGATCAGTTTGCCGTCGCAGACTATGTCGCCGAGCGGCTTCATGTCCGGGTCATAGAACGTGCCGTTGATCGCGGCGTAGGGCTTAGTGCGGCCGATGACTTCAGCGAACGTCTCGGACTTGGAGGCCTTGCCCTTGCACAGGACCGGGCGAATTTCGATGTCCTTGATGGGGAGCCTTACGACGTAGAGGTGCTGGGGCTGTGCCGCACGCGTGGTGAGGGCCCAGCCAAGGAGGACGGCGATTACAACCAACGACAATACCAGAGCTGTCGGTCTTCTTCTCAATTCCCGCTACCAATACTCCGTCGCGATGTGTACTTCCGATATGCGCGAGTCCTCGCCAATGTACACGAACACACACGCCTGAGCCAGCTTTGCCGTGTTGTTGTACTTCAGCGCGTAGGTACCCTCGACAGGTTCGGGAGTCGGCGATACGTGATCCTGCGCATACTTCCAGTCTTGTTCAGTCCGTACGACCATCTTCTGGCGCAAGCCCATCTTCCGAAGAGCTCTCTCTGCATCCGCGCGTGACAGGCCGACCAAGGCATTCGCCCTCGCGCAAAAGTCGGCGGACCAGCGAGCGTGTGCGGCGTTGAGCCTATTCATCACGATAGCGGCTGATGACAGAACTATGATTACGGCAATTGCGGCTTTTGCGCGTCTGCTCATGCGACACCTTCAGCAGACATTATACATCAGGCCTTGCCCTTCATGCCGCAGAGGAGCTTGGGGTGCTTGAGGGCTTCTCTGTAGTCGCGGCGACGGTGGAATGGCCAGAGCCGCTCGTCCCTGCCTATCAGCTTGCCATACAGCGCATCCGTGAGAGAGACCGATCCCACGGAAACTGCCACCAGCAGCATGATTCCAGTGAACGGGCTGGTCTCGCACATGATGGCACACAACACTGAAGCCGCAAGCAGGAGCCCTGTACAGGTCGAGGGGACTAGGAGCACTGCCTGCCACCAGCGCAGCCGCAGAGGCGCCCAAGCATAGACCCTGTCTGTCTGAAGAAACAGGATGGTCCTCGCAAGCGTAGAACGCCTATCCGTGTCCAGCCGGCTCGTTCCCGCAAAGCCCCCGTCAAGAGGCAAATCAGCTACCGTGTAGGCTCCGTCACCATAGATTTGGCCCACAACCTGGTACGCCGCATGTACGCCGATGTCTGAGGTGGTAGGTCGCATCCGCTGATACTCACCGCATGTGATCTGCCCAGCAGCAAGATGCCGAAGAAGCTCGGCCACTCTGATTCGAGATTCGCGGTCCACCGAGCGGGTGGCTCTGCGTCCTGCCAGGCCGGCAGCCTCTAGTGCTTCCTCCGTGGCTCTATACAGGTCTAGCTTGAACGGTGCGGGTTCAGGGGTTGCGGTGACAACATGCTCATCCACATGCTGATCCACGTAGATGATGGTGGTATCGTCATCCCCGGTCGTCATGGACTGGCTAGACAGCAGCTTCGGTTGCCTGAGAGCCTGCTCGTATTCCTCAAGACTGCTGAATGGCCAGTAGCTGTAGTCTTCGTGTTCTTCTGGAGGCGCAGAATTGCGCCTGAGCTTTCGCAGACAGGCCCGAGCGATGATCAAGGCTAGTGTCACGGGAAGCACGATTACCGCGAGCAAAGCGAGCGGGCCGTCCCACCACTCGGCGGGAGGAGGTTCGCGACGCTCCAGATCGGTGTAGAGGTACATCGCTACGCGGGCGAGAGATCGCCTGTCATCACGGGTCAGTGGCTTCGGAACGCCCAATCTGTAAGGCTTGCCGTATAGATCCTCATACGCGAGCTCGAGTTGATCGTTTACTTCGTTGAGTGTGTGATCAGATGTGAAGTGAGGAAGACCCAGGTCAAACGTGCGGTTGGTTATCCGACCAGAGATGAAGTGCCGTAACAGTCGTGCCGTCTTCCTGCGCGCCTTTCGATCCACCATTTCGCGCTTTCGCTCCTCCTGAGCCCGTCGAAGGCGGGCTTTCGCGATTAGGTTCCCTTCCCCGCCAGCGCGGCTTCAGCCTCTGCTTTCACCGCCTGCTGGCCTTGGTAGCGCTCTTTGACTTGCCACATGAAGCTGACGATCTTGGCGTCGCGGGAGGAGTCTATGAACCCGTCGTAGTCGAGGTTCAGGAACGGGATATTGCCGTGGCGGCGGCGCAAGGTTTGGCTCAGGGACGCGACTATGTTGCCCGGCATGCAGTTGAACGGGATCACGCTCACAATGCCCGCGAGCCCGCGGTTGGCGAAGTCCTCGCTCTTGCCCATCGAGCAGATCGCCTCACCGCCGAATGTGTGGTCGACGTACTTCGAGCCCTTCCGGATGACTACATCAGGTCCGATGTCATCGTAGCCTTCGAGATACGGCAGGCAGGCATGGAAGAGCGCGTGCTCGTCTTTGTGCGCAAGGCGGTGGTTGGTCCAGCGCGCCGTAAGCTCCTTGAGCTCTTCGCCGGATACCAGGCCATCGAGTAATCTGTCGACTGACAGAAGCTTGCCGATGTAATTCGCGTAGCTGAAGAACTCGGTCGCCGGGGCAAGCCAGGTCTCGGCGCCTTGCTCCTCGAGCTTGCGGAGGATGTCCTGGTTGGCTCCATCGTGGAGCCGGACGTAGAACTCACCCACCACGCCTACCAGCGGCTTCGGCTCAGTGCTTCGCGGGATGCTGTCGAAGTCCGCTTGCGCCCTGTGCAGCAACTCCTGGAACTCCGCCAAATGCTTCGTGTTGAGCATCACCGCGAGCTTCGAGGACTCCAGCCGCTTCTTGTGGTCCGGCATCATCTGGATCAGCTTGTCCAGATACTCACGGTAGACTGCTTCGCTCGAACCGGCGTGGATCTCATACGGCCGCGTGCGGCAGAGCATCTTGAGCAGCAGATCGCTGGCGACGAAGCCGTCCCAAGCAAGCAGAGCGAACATAGTGCCAAGCCCGCCGTGCTCGCTGATGCTGCCGAGGGTGACTATATCGACGTCCTCGTAACCTGCTTTGTCGAGTATTCTCCGCTGGAGCATGCTGTACATGCCGAACCTGCAAGGTCCCTCTGAGTTCCCCTGGAAGAAAGCTTCCCTAGATCGGTCGAAGTCCGGCTGATTGGTTCTGTAGAGCATATCTTCCGTTGTCATCAGAGCGGGCAGGCACACATCCTCGGAGATCGCCCTTCGGCCCAGGTTGAGGCCAGTATCCGGTGACCGGGGTAGCACGTCGGAATTGATCCCATAGGCGCGCATCGCCGCCGCCAGGATCCTGGCGCCTTCACAGGCGTATGGCACCCAGACCTTCTTGTCCCCGAGTGCGGTGATCGAGGCATCGGTCGTGCGGATAGTCTGGAAGTCCTTGTCGAAGCTCTTTGTGGCGGTGTCGGCGAATGCTTCGATGCGAGTGATCACCCCCGCGTCGGCCGTGTGCTCGTCGATCTGCATCACATAGCAGGGCTCGCCGATCTCGTCCTTGAAGAACGGGTTGCCGAACGAGTCCGGCCCGCAGGCGAAGTACGTGAGCACCACGGCGCGCAGCCGCACGTCCTGCCGGATCAGCCGGGCGGCCATCAGCTTCTTCTGGATCTGGCGGGAGTAGGCGTTCGGCCAGACGTCGGAGATATCCGTGTCCTCAAGCGGCAGGAAGTCCTGCGGAATCGCAAGTATCCCCAGGTCCTGGATCTTCTTGCCAATGTCCATATTCAGCGCCGGGTCCCAGAGCGTGTACGGCCGGCCGATGACCACGAACGCCACAGCGTCCTCCGGCAGTTCTCGAAGAACCTGCTCGCCGCGCGCCGCGATCCTCGCCCGGAAGTCGACGAGGGTCTTCCATGCGACATCGAATGCCGCCCGGGACTCCTGTTTGGACTTACCCAACTCCTTGCCAACCTGGGTGAACAGCTTGCGCATGTGCCTGACGCCGCGCTTGGCGTGAATTCGAGGAGTGATGTATCTGATCCCGCGCTCTGTGACTCCCACCGCTGACGCGATCACGTCCGGCGCCGCCTGCAGATACGGACAGGTCTGTGCCTGGCGCATGTTTGCATTCGGCTGCTCGGTGGAAATCACTCCCGGCGCGAAGATGATGTCCACGCCTTTCTCGATCAGGTCCATGTAATGCCCGTGCGCAACCTTGAACGGGAAGCAGGGCTCGCCGATCGAGACATCCAGTCCCATCTCGATGATCCGCTTGTTGGTCGGATCAGACGGCACGACCTCGAAGCCCAGCTCACTCAGGAATGCGTTGTAGAGCGGGTAGTATTCGGAGAACATGAGACCGCGGGGAATGCCGATCTTTGTAGCCCCCTCACCCCGGCCCTCTCCCGCGAGGGGAGATGGAGCGTACGCCTCCAACATCATCTTCTCGCGTTCGGCGAATAGATCGGGCAGGTGCTCGCCGAGGTTCTTCTTCTGGACCGCACTGAACTTTTCGCAGCGGTCGTTGTAGAAGTACTTCGGGCCACCGGACATCTGGAACGTGTTCACGTCGCAGCGGTTAGAGCAGGACTTGCACTCGAATGAGGTTATCTCATATTTCGCGTCCGCGACCGCGTCAAAGCCTCGGAAGCGTGGCTCCTCCGGGTTTGCCAGATACGCGAGCCGGGCCGCTCCTACGGCGCCTGTTATGTGCGGGTAGGGCGGGACCACGATCTCTCGCCCAAGAATAGTCTCATACGCCGCCACCATGCCCTTGTTGAACGCGACGGCGCCCTGGAAAGCGATCTTGTTGCCGATGTCGCGGCTGGCCACGTTCTTGTGCAGGTAGTTCTTTACGCTGGCGAGGCAAATGCCGGCCGCCAGGTCCTCTACCGGCACGTTGTTCTGCTGATAGTAGACCATCGCGGATTCGGAGAACACCGTGCAGGTCCAGTCAAGCTCCGGCGGGCGCGTGTTGGCAAGCGCCTTGTCGCCAAATTCCTCGAGTGGAATGCCGAGCCGCTCGGCCTGCTTCTCCAGGAAAGCCCCGGTGCCCGCGGCGCAGGCTTTGTTCATCTCGAAGTCGGTGATCGTGTCACCGTCGAGGCGGATATACTTTGAGTCCTGTCCGCCGATCTCGAAGATCGAGTCGATGTCATTGGCATACGACAGCGCGCCACTTGCCTGCGCAGTGATCTCGTTTCGGATCAGGTCAGCGCCGATATAGTCACCGGTAAGGTAGCGTCCACTGCCGGTCGTTGCCGCAACGATCTTCCTTATCTCGAGCCCCTGCTCGACGATCTGGTCGTGGATCTTCGATAGCGTGTCGCGCACGGCCGAAAGAGGATCACCATTCGTCCGCCGATAATAGCTCGCCAGCACAACGGTCTTGCCATCGACCATCGTCACCAGCGCGGCCTTGGTGCTGACCGAGCCGATGTCAACGCCCAATCCGGCACAAGGGATTGGGGGCTGGGAGTTGGGGGTTGGGGAAGGAACTCTTGGTTGATCAGGCGCGACGTTGCCTTCCCTAACCCCTAACCCCGAACTCCTAACCCCTAGCCGGATCGGTTCGCATCCCGGATACTCGATCGGCTTCGAGAGCTGCTCCTCCAGGCGGTCAATGGCTGCTTCGACGTCAATCACGGCTTCCGCCTTGATAGCTGCGCCGATGGCGCCCAAAGTTCGGTTGTGCTCAGGCACGAACATGCGGCCGCCAAGGCCAAGCTCTTCGGAGAGGTACTTGATAACAGCCGGGTTCTCGGAAACCCCACCGATAAAGGCGATCTTATCCCTGAACTCCTTGCCTCGCGCGATTGCTGAGCGGTAGTTCCGGCTGATAGCCTGGTGAACCCCGGCTGCTATGCGCTCGCGTGGGGTGCCTTTCTGATACAAGTGGACAATATCGCTCTCGGTGAAGACGGCGCAGCGGCCGGAGAGGCTTGCGGGACTCTCTGCTTCGAGTGCGACCTGAGCAAACTCTTGGATCGTGCCCAGGTTCAGCCGCTTGGCCATGTGATCGAGGAACGAGCCGCTGCCCGAGGCGCACTTGTTGCCCAGGTTGGAATCTTCGACCAGGAGCCTTCCGCTGACGGGGTCACGCTCGAAGAGGATGTACTTCTGAGCCTCGCGGCCCATCTCAATGATCGTGCGGACCTCGGGGTAGAGTCTGTCGATTGCGGAGGCCAGCGCGTTCGGCTCGTGTACTGCTTCCGCGCCGATAAGGCTCTTGAGCGTCGCCGCACCTGCGCCCGTTGCGCCGCAGATGACCTTGCGATCACCAACCAGAGCCCGAACCTGCTCCAGCGTCTCTTTGACCCGCCTGATCGGTTGACCCTGCACGCGCAGGATATCGAGGGTCTCTATGCTATCGTCGTCGTGGATGACGACTGCTTTGACGGTATCGGAACCTACATCAAGCCCCACTCTTGTGGACATAGGCAATATCCTCCCGAGGCACGACCCGCAATATCGGGCGGAGGCCAATGTTGCAGTTTACCCAAACGGGCAACCGACAAAGGACAGTATATTGCGCTTCCTTGCTTCCGTCAAGTCGAACACGCTCATTTCGCTAGTCATGCGTGCTCCGCCGCCGCTTCCCACACCTGTTATTCGACGCTTGGCCGCAATGGCCTTTGCCAAACGCGCGCGCGGACACTATAATGGTCTGCGGGGTGGTCGTCCGGCCGCTCTGATTAGAACAAGAAGGGGACATGGAACCAGATGAGCCGTGAGATATCCGCCCTGCAGAAGGCGCGAGCCGCATACCAGCCGAAGCTGCCCAAGGCGCTTCGGACAGACAACATAGAGGTCAAAGAAGGCGCGCCCACCGAGCCTGCCACCGATCGCGATGAGATCAAGAAGCTCTTCCCGAACACTTACGGGCAGCCGGAAGTAAAGATCGTTCCTGGGAATGAGAGCCTGAACTCAAGGCCTATGAAGATCGGCGTTGTCCTTTCAGGCGGGCAAGCCCCGGGAGGGCACAACGTGATCGCCGGTCTCTTCGATGCTCTGCAGGCGGCGAATCCCGAGAACAAGCTCTTCGGGTTCCTCAAAGGCCCGGGCGGGGTCATCAAGGGCAAGTACAAAGAGCTAACGGCCGAAGTGATCGAGCCCTACCGCAACACCGGCGGGTTCGATATGATCATGAGCGGACGAGACAAGATCGAGAAGTCCGAGGATCTGGCCGCGTGCAAGGAGAACTTCGCGCAGATGGGTCTCGACGGCCTCGTAATTATCGGTGGGGACGACTCCAACACAAATGCGGCCATGCTGGCCGAGTATCTGCGCGCTGAGGGTTCGCCCACCTGTGTGATTGGCGTTCCCAAGACCATCGACGGTGACATGAAGAACGAGCAGATCGAGGCGTCATTCGGCTTCGACACCGCCTGCAAGACATACTCCGAGCTGATCGGTAACATCTGCCGTGATGCGACATCCGCTGTCAAGTACTGGCACTTTGTGCGGCTGATGGGTCGTGCCGCTAGTCACGTCGCCCTTGAGTGCGGGCTGCAGACGCGCCCGAACATCACACTTGTTTCCGAGGAGATACAAGCCAACGGCACCACGCTCCAGCAGATAGTGGACTACGTCGCGGACGTCATCACAGAGCGCGCCGCCGAGGGCAAGAACTACGGCATCCTGGTTGTCCCCGAGGGGCTGCCGGAATTCATCCCCGACATCAAAACGATGATCGACGAGCTCTCCAATATCCTCGGCAGGGACGAGAGCTTCATCAAGAAGCTGCCGGACCACGAGGAGCGGCTGCAGTACATCACGGGTCAGCTCTCGGACCACAGCGCAAAGGTCTATGCCTCCCTGCCGGCGGAGATTCAGAAAGTCCTGCTCAAGCGCGACAGCCATGGCAATGTGCCGCTCTCGCAGGTGGAAACTGAGCGGCTATTGATCGACCTCATCTCCGACAAGTTCCGGATGATGAAAGAGCACGGCGAGAAGGCCCCGAAGTTCAGCGCACTCTCGCACTTCTTCGGCTACGAGGGCCGCTGTGCCACCCCGACCAACTTCGACTGCGACTACTGCTACTCGCTCGGCTATACCGCTGCACAGCTTGTTCGGGCCGGCCTGACCGGTTACACGGTCAACGTGCAGAACCTGACCAAGCCCTCCGATGAGTGGGTCGCGGGCGGAACTCCCGTCACGATGATGCTCAACATGGAGATGCGCAAGGGTAAGCCGACCCCCGTCATCAAGAAGGCGCTCGTGGACTTGAACGATGCCCCATTCCAGACCTACGCTGCCAGCCGCGACGAATGGGCCATCGGCGACTGCTACGTCTTCCCCGGCCCGATCCAGTACTTCGGCCCGAGCGAGGTCTGCGACGCTCCGACGAAGACGCTGGCGTTGGAGAAGGGATAGAGACTGACCGCCGCCGACACAGCCGGGTAAACGTTTGAAGCGTTCCAGACATCTTATTACCACGGAGATATCTATCCGGCGGAGTCACGGCGCTTGAGTTGCACGCTCGACAAACTGTGGGAATCTCATAGAGACCACCTAAGGCATGTCCTCATAGGTCTGACGAGGGATATCGACCTCGCGGACGACCTGCTCATGGAGACGTATCTGCGCGCCCGTGCCGGCATCCCGGGTTACCGGGGCGGCGACGGGCGCGCCTGGCTTACGGCAATCGCCAGGAACGTGTTCAATGCCTACCTGCGACGAACGCGCCTTCACACCGACACTCTCCTCGACCTAGAGACCGTGCCCAACACCGCGCTACCCTTGGGTTCCTCTGATCACGCTGCCCTCCTGGACCTCCGAGAGTCCATAGGCGCGCTATCCGATCGCAAGCGAGCGGCCTTGGTGATGCGCCACTATGGGGGATTCTCGTACAAGGAAATAGCCGACCAGCAGGGATGCTCCGAAGCCACGGCCCGGGTTCGCGTGTGGAAGACTATGCAGGAGCTGAAGGCGGCTCTGAGCGCAAAATGGGCCGCTTCCCCCGGGACGAAGTGTTCCCAGGTGAGAGGTACGCTCATGCTCGACTTCCTGTACGGCGGGCTGACCGAGCGAGGCGCTGCGGGCGTAAGGGCCCATCTGGAGCACTGTAATGACTGCCGAGCAGAGGCGCGTACAATCCGCAAGCTGATGCGCGCGCTTGATGCCGTTGATGGGGACTACAGAGCAACAGAGGTCATCGATCTGGACGTCACCGGCATGCCCACCCGCTATTCGTGGTCCAGCATGGTTAACGATTTCGGCAGGGCGCTGGAGACATACTGGTGGACGATCAACAAGAGCACTGAGGTCGACTACGCCGCCCTGCAGGGCGAAGAGGTGAAGCTGCAGGTCCTGCCGTTCAGTGACACGCAGTACAAACATGAGGCCCCCCTGCCCCGACCGGCCCAACCGGGCGAAGCTGTGGACTCGGTGCTGGTCACGCATCCTAAAGACCCAGGGCGTTGGGCGGAGAAGCTGGATGAAGGACGCTGGCGCTTTTGCTTCGGGACAACACCCAACAGCAGGCATCAATGGGTTCTCGTCTTGGCCATAAGGCTGCCACCCGCCGCCAGTCTGACGAGCGCAGAACCCGATCCGAGCAGGGTGACGCGGAACGGAACTACCACAGCAGTCTGGCGACGCATCCTGCCGAGTGTTCGTCCCGACGCCGAAGGTGTCTGTCCTTGGCAGTTTGAGTGCGCCGTCGAGTATCAGCTGCAACAGAAGGAGTAGAACAGTGGTTCGATCATATCTAGGCAAAGCGACGTTGGTCGCGGGTCTGGCGACTTGCCTGGCTGCGGGTTTGGCAAGTCTGGGCTCGGCTGATTCCCAGGTCGCAGAGAATGCGTTACCCAAGATCTCTATTGTCCGCTATGACATCGCGCTGACGCCGGACTTTGAGCATAACTCGATGTCGAACCACGTGGTCTGCAGGCTGCGCAACGATAGCGAGAAGCCCGTGAGTGAGATCGACTTCGATATTCTGGCTTGGGAGAAGCGTGTCGGAGTGAGCGTGATCGTCGATCGGGTTAGCCAGGTGGTCCGGAAGAAGGCCCTGCCGCTGGAGTTCTCGCGTGGCAAAGTGGATCTGCCTCGAATTGAGGCCCGATCGGAGCACTGGCGGCAGGTCCCGCAGGTCACGCGCGTGAAGCTCGCTTCGCCGCTCGCCAGGGGCGCGACTACCGAACTGGTCTTCGACTACAGTTGGGACTCGCTCAACACGTCAGACCAGGACGCGCCTTATCGCCTCATCGGCACGTTTCCTAGCGGTGAGAAGGAGCTCTACCTCATTATGGACTTCACCTGGTTCCCCCAGCTATCCCGCTGGCCGAGCCGGGACTTTCGTGAAACCAAGGCCGACTGGCGCGTAAGCCTTGCCGTGCCAGGGAGCTACGTGGGCGTGGTGCCTGATGGTGTGTGCGTCAAGACTGAGGAGCGTGGCGGAAAGACCATCAGCCATTGGAAGTCGTGCGCGCCGGGACAGCCGCAGGTCCTTGCATCGAGCTACGACAAGGTCGTTGTGAAGAAGAACCAGGTTCCCGTGGAGTTCTACCTGGTCAAGGGCGCGCGCAACCAGAAGGCGCTCGAGAACTACGCTGAGTTCCTGACTACTGCTTACAGCACATTCAGCAAGCTCTTCGGCCCGCTCGACAAGAAGGAGATCGTTGTTGCGGAGTCGAGGGTGAACGGAGGGCATGGCGCGTACCTCGGCTACATCGACGAAGCTGGCCGCATCGAGAAGAAGTGGGCGAGCCCACCCCGCAAGTGCGACATCCTCGGCGCGCACGAGCTTGCTCATGGCTGGTGGGGTGGATCGGTAGCTGGAGTTGGACGCGGGGAGCGCTTCCTTCACGAGTCTTTTGCCGACTGGTCCACCGCCTACCTCCTGCAGCAGATGGACGGGCTTGATTGGTTCCGATTTGACACCGTCAAGAGCTTGATGCACGGCACACACAATCAGCAACTGATCTACCCAGACCATGACGATGTCCGGGCCGCCTATAGTAAGGGGCCGATTGTCCTGGACATTCTGCGGCAGGAGATGGGGAATAAGGCGTTCTTCAGGGTCCTGAAGACCTTCGCCAACCGATACAAAGGCAAGCAGGCCACCATCCAGGACTTTGTGACCACATGCAACAGCGTCTCCGGCAAAGACTGGACCGGCTTCATGAAGCACTGGCTCTATGGCACCGGCTGTCCGAACTACCAGCTTGCGGGATTCGAGTCGAAGCAGGAGAATGCTGGATGGAAGACCACGGTAACCGTCCGAAATGCCGGCAAGGGAACGATCACCTGCCCAATCGAGCTGCGCATGGCTTCGGGCACGCGGGTGCAAAGGTTTCATGTTGCAGAGGGCGCGACCGAGTCATTCTCATACCCGACACCGGCCCAGGTGACGGAGGTTGTGATCGATCCCGAGCATTGCACGCTTCAGGGAGATCAGAAGGCATGGGTCGAGGCCGTGCTTGCGCTGCCCGAGAACCTGATCGCGACTGGAGACGGTTTGGTAATCCGCCGCCGGAGCCTGGCCTACTTGAGCAATGGTGATCTTGCAAAGGCGGAGGCCGACATGGCGACAGTCTTCAGCATGTTGAGTGCAGACGGGTTGGATATCCCCGCCTGCGACTTCTACATCAGGGGCGTCATTTCTCTGCGGGAAGGCAAGCTCGATGCGGGGACCGCTGATCTGGCCGCATTCCTCGACAGACTGATGCAGAACCCGAGAGGCGGCTACCTTGCGCCATCTGGAATCGTCAACGGCACAGAGGTCGAGGTCGTTACCCAGTACAACGATATCTTGCGGCGCATCACTGGCGCGGACTTACAGTGCGACCCTGCATCGGAAACGTGGGATCAATACTGCGATGGCACCGCAAAGAAGTGGCAAGCTTGGTGGGCTGCGAACAAGGCAACATTCAGGCTTGCCGAATCCGCCAAGACGCTGCCTGGGGCGATGGGCCTGTAGACTCGCCTACGGCGTGATCTCCCGATAGAACAGCAGCACCAGCCCCACCAGCACCAGGCACACCGGCCAGATGATCCCGGCGATGCGATGCTCGCGGCCGGTGGGGAGGCGCAGCTCGATCCAGCCTGCCGCGCCCAGGTAGACCGCGAGGATTCCTATAAGGTTGTGCGATACCTCGATCAGGTAAGCCCACTTCAGCGCGAAGACTGAGTGCGAATGCGTCAGCAGGAGCGCCCCTCCCAGTGTGCAGAGGCCGGGGAAAAGGTAGGGCCATCTGGTAGCGGCGACCGTGGGCGACTGGCTCTTCCACAGCACCACTCCCAGCACCGCAACGATCAGCGTCGCAAGCCGGTGCTGGAGCACCTCCGGGGCCAGCAGCGTGGCGAAGAAGCCTTCCCGGCCCAGCGGCCAGCCAGTCGGTTCTCCGACTATCAGCAGGAACAACGCAAAGGGCACGAACAAGAGCGGCCAGTTGCGAGCCCACCGCGCCCCCGTCAACTGGCGGACCAAAGCCATGAGCCCGATCACGATCACGAATACTCCGGAGACGTTGTGGTTGAAGTTGCTCTGTACCCGCTGCAAATACGTCGGAAGGCCGAACGGGTCAAGTGAGGAGCTGGCAGTCACGTTCATCTCCCTCAGGCTGGTAGGTGTCAGCCGCGGAGACTTCGGCGCCACGACCTCAAGCACCTCCGCAATCGACGCTCTGTCGTCGGTGATATCTATGGCGGGAGGTATGCTGGTAAGCGCGGCCGCCGCCAGCAGTATGATTACCCCGACTCCGGCCTCGACCTCGGCCATAGCGGGAGTTCGTCTCAGGAGTTGGCGATTGTCTGCCGCGATCGTCCACCGGCGCACGGAGAGGAAGTTCAGTCCTCCGAGCAGCAGTAGAACCATCAGCAGGGCGATTTTGCTGAGGGTCATCGCGCCGTAGGCCGTGCCCAGCAGCCCGCCGATATCGCGGATATACGCCCACGAAAGATACACCCCCACGCCGATAAGCACGCCTGCGGATATCAACGCCATCGGCGAGAAACGCGCGACTACACCAAGCCACACGCGCTCACCCTCACGGGTCCGGCGCAGCAGTCGCCACTGCGTGGCCAGGTGAACCAGGCCGCCGACCCAAACCGCGGCAGCAAGAAGATGAACAGTGGTCGCAACCATAAGAGCGCCACTGCCAGTCATTCTGCTTGCAGCATGAGTCAGCCACGCACCGGCGATCAGCACTGCGCCTCCCAGGATCGCCGCGATGATCCACAGTGAAGACGATCTGGGGGCCCGGACCAGGCCGATCGCGACTCCCATCAGCGCAAGGGCCAATGCGGACCTCAGTATACCGGCTCTGCCAAATGTGGTGCCTAGGATGGCGAGCGACCTGACGGAGGGTGTATCGATGAGAGTCGGCAGTGTGACCGCAATACGAAGCATCTGGGCAATTGCCAGCAATCCCGCGCCGACGGCGATCATCAGGGCTGTCTTTCGGACGGCTGCGCCTACTTGCCATTCACCCAGGGAAGACTGCGTCACGAAGTGGAACGCCAGCCCTCCAATGCTCAGCGCCAAACCGACGAAGACCAGGCCGCTGAATGCCACCTCAAGGAAGCCGGAGAGCAGTGCCACTACTGCCTCCTCCCCCGAATCGTGAACCTCAGCAGCCCAAGAGTAGTGTGGCCATCTGCGGCGAGAATCTCGTACTTGAGCCGATAGTCGCCGGCCCTGAGCGCGGGCAGAGGTATCACCAGATGATTGGCAGGTCCGGACTGAAAGCCCTTGGCCGGTCTCTTGAGGTTCACGCGGCGCCCGTCTGCACGAGTCAGCAAGGCTGAGCTGACGCCTTTCTCGATCCTGGTTGAGAACCTGAGCACGATCCGCTTCGGTGCGCTTTGCAGAACGGCGCCGTCCTTGGGCACCGAGCTGGTCAGGATAGCATGGGCGCTAACCGGACCTTGACTCAGCGCAACTGCAGCAGCCAGTAGCGCGACCAAGCTCGTCAAGTAAGCAAATCTTCCCACAGTTCCCCCTCCATCGCAGTGCAATCATCTCTATTACCCCTTCCCGCCGCTGCAAATGACCGAAACCGCGATCCGCAGTTGTAGCAGGCGTCTCCGACGCCTCCCGGGGGTCTCGATCGGCCGTTGTAGCCGGCGTCTCCGACGCCTCCCAGGGCGTCAGAGACGCCCGCTACAGCCCTATCGACCGCAATCGTTGGCCGGAAATCAGGTGGAGAGGCCCGAATGGCACGAATCTGGCAGACATCTCAGGGGGCAATAAGTAGGCATGAGGAGGACTCATGCTCCAAATGTTTGCGCGCGCCTTGACGCTCGTAGCGCTCTTTGCCGCCTCTGCGAGCTGGGCTGGTGTATCCGCGCCATATCAGATTCTGACCAACCGCAAGAACGTCGTCGTTTGGCAGGAGTTCGCTCCGTGGCTGATGCTTACCGAGGACCTCACCGCCGGGCGGTCCTGCTACTTCTACAATCCGGTCAACAAGTCCATCATGGAGATGAAGCCGGCTATGCCGGGGAACTGGGTGCCGATGGGTTCGGCGATCAAGTGGCTTATGTACGTTGACCACTACCAGAACCTGGACCGGCTGATGGCTCATGATGTCGACTTCGACTTCTACCACATCGCCTGGCCCAGCCAGCAGAACCAGCTTGCATGCGGGATGTCCGGGACGAAGTGCGTCTTTGGCCAGTATCGGAAGGATCCCGTCGGCGACCACTACCCGGTCGATCTGTACGATCTCGACGTGTACTCCGGAGCATGCCAGCCGTCTCTCGTGAGCGATTCGGAGAAGACCCAGTTTGCGCACGACGGCAACCTGATCGTGTATCGGGCTCATTTGGGGTCTGGCGACGATCGCGTTTACGGCCACTACTTCAACAGCACGACTGAGTTCGAGATCGCGGCGAGAAATGGCATCAGCCCGTCGGTCTGCGGGTCGCTCGTGGCCTGGGCGGAAGCGAGTGGGCCAGGCTACAACATAGTCGCCAAGGACATCTCAACAGGCGAGATCCGCACGATCGCCTACACGACCGCTAACCCTCCGCTTCCACGGGCAGGACGAAACTCAGTCTTCTGGCAGGTGCAGGGCGTGGCGACGGGGCTCGATATCCAGGGCTATGACTGGCAGACCGGCGAGCAGCTCGCCGTTGCGACCGCGGCTGGTGACCAGATCAAGCTGCGCGTCTGCGACGACCTCGTCACCTGGGTCACAGGTCCAACGAACAGCCAGGTGCTCTGGGGAGCTGACATAGGGACCTACGTGACATTCAGCGGGGTCGTGACCGGCGTCAAGTCCGGCGGTGTGTTCTACTGCCAGCGTCAGCCGGGAGTGGGGGCAGTCAGAGCTGTCCTGAGGGCGGGACAACCGGCCGTGCAGGTCGGGCAGCGAGTTGCAGTTGCCGGCAAGGTGTCTGAGGATTCCATATATCTCGGGACACGCCTTATCGATGCGACGGTGACGCAGCAGGGCTCAGGCACTGTGAAGCCTCTCGCGATGGGCAACGGCTCGCTTTCTACCCTGAACGCCTGGATGCTGGTCAAGAGCTGGGGCAGGGTTTCGGGGCTCGTTACAAGCACGGGGTGCAGTTTCTATCTGTCCGACGGGTCGGCCCTGCCTGACAACTCCGGGCAGGGGGTCTACGTCACCAGCGCTTTTGCGCCACCGGCGGGGCTGGTCAACGGCGCGTTCGTGAGCGTCGAGGGCATCGCCTGCATCAACCGCATATCCGGCCGGCAGATAGACACAGTGGCGGATGGGAAGATACGGTTACGGCAGTAGAACGCGTATCCGACGCCAGATGGCGTTGGCGGTGCCTTGCTCCTATCCGGTTCTGAAGTCGTCAAACGCCATAGAAACTTGGTCGGACGTAAGCTGCACGGCGTGGAACCTGCCGAAGTGGCGGAAGCCGTCATCCAGCCATCTACCTGCGTTCGGTGCGGGAACCGCTCGCCACTCCGCCGAACACACCGACGAGGATCGCCACTTTGAACGCGGTGAACCAGGAGATGCTCTCTGCAACCAAGCCCTGCTCCACAGCACCCGGGAAGAGATCAGGAATCGTCCACGCCCACAGGATCTTCACCAGGAACAGCGTCAGGATGAGAACCAATGCCCCCGCCGCCAGCGCCCCGGGTATCACTGCCAGTAGACAGGTCTTCTTCACAGTGTCAGCCTCCTTTGCATACGAGTCCGCTAGGTTATTCGAGGCCAGACTGCTGGTTCCCTCTCGGAGACGCGTTTTTGTCTCAGAAAGCCCTGTTCCTAGACCCGTTACTGCCCCAACGCCTGGATCATTTGCACCAGGTCTGCGTCGGCCGCGGCTATCGATCAGTTCCCTCTCCCCTATGCCATCTCGCCATGTGCTCCCTGTGCGTGTCCAGATACGCCCCCGGCTCGAAGAACTTGTCGTAGAATTCGAGGTCGAGGTGGTGGGCTTGCAGGTAGGGGAGCACGAGGATGCTGGGGGTGGTGCCGGGAAATTTGCCGAAGCGGTCAAAGATATACTGCGCCGTCAGCGCGACGCAGTCTTTGAACTCCTCGCTGTGGACCTGCGCGGCTGATCTTACGCGCGAAGCCTCCTTCCACTTCCCCGGCGTATTGGCGTTATAAGGACCGCCCGGACCGAACTTGCGAGCGACCAGAGCCTCGGTTGCCTCGCGCATGGAGGGGTAGTGCGGCGGGCAGAAACCTTCGAAGATCCCTTCGAGCCCGGTCGGGTTGGGAACAGGCCAGCCGTCGTCAGCGTCGAACCGGAATCCGAGGCCGGGCATGCGATCGTCGCCGCTTGCGCCAAGCACGGCAAAGGGGTTCAGGCCATTGAACAGCCAGCCCCCGAGGCCCATCGCCTGAAGCATCAGAGTGCCCGTGTAGCACGAGCAGGAAATCTCGGTAACAACCTCGCCAAAGCCCCACTGCTCGATGAACGATAGCGGCAGGGGGTTGTCGACATCGGCAAGCGTTTTGAACCGCTCGATGCCGGGAATGCGTTCACCATGTATATCGTCGAATAGCACGTAGCCGTTTTGCAGGTAGTAGCAGATGTTGGCGAGCGAGTGCTGCGCGAGGTCAGCTACCGGGATCACGAGCATACTGCCGGGCACGTTGACGATCCAGAGGTTGTGCCCCTCGATGAACGGCTCCTCACGTGGGATGTTCATTCGACCGTCGGTGAGCTTGCGGATTCTGCCGCGATGTGCCTCGACCAGCGCCTCGAAATCCGCGGCGCCATCCGGTCCAGGAGGTAACGCGGGCGGGAGATCTCGCGTAGGGAAGTAGTAGACGCCGGTGTCGTCGGTGAAGAAGAGTTCGCTGGTCTCGAAGCCCGCCGATGATGGGAACGTCCGGCCCGTCGCGCCGCAGCAGTAGTTGGACAGAAACGGCGCATAATGCGGGTTGCCCATGATCAGATATTGCCAACCGGTCCCGCCCGCCATGGCGGTGAGGATCATTATCTTCTCAGTTTCAGTCAAAGGAACAGGCGGCTTGGAGGACGAAAAGTGGAGTGGCCCCTCGGGTGTAGTTGTTCCGAGCGCGACCCTACGGGCCCTGCGCCCGGCGATGGCCTGGGTGAGCGGGAAACGTGTGAGCGCCTCGAGGGCATCCGGCAGGTTATCATTGGTCATTTGTAACACTCTCTCTGACCGGGGCGCCGATCGACGCACATCCGGGAATACTTGTATCTGGCTATCTACCCAATAGCTTGGTTGCTACAACCGCACACGGGCCGTTCGATAAGCTCGTTTGCACACTGGAGGAAACAATGCATTCTGGAATGGCCTCGCGGCTTCATAGACTAGCCATACTAGGCTCGGCTCTTACTCTGCTTTCGACCGGGCTCTGCCTGGCCGCGGACTTCTCGGCGGACACTGTCAGCAAGTTTGGGACGATGACGGCCTCCGGCAAGCTCTACGTTCGTGGGGATAGCTGGCGGCAAGAGATGAACAGCCAGGGCCGGAAGATGATCTTCATCGGTCGGGGGAAGACGGTCCACATACTGAATCCCGCAGCCAAGGAATACACGCAGATGGATGCGCCCGCGAGCCCCTGGCGCGCGTCGGCGATGCAGGGGATGGCCGGGCTGTCCGGCAAAGACATCAAGAAGCAGACCCTCGGCAAAGCCAGAGTCAACGGCTGCCTGTGTGATAAGATCGTTTATAAGCAGGGGGGAAAGGACCAGGGCACGATGACGCTCTATGTGGCCAGGGACCTGGACCTCGCGGTGAAGACCGAGATCAAGTCGGCGCAGGGGACGATGGTGACCGAGTTCAAGAACATCAAGAAGACCTCGCCTCCCGCGTCGCTCTTCACGGTGCCAAAGGACTACAAGAAGGCCAAGCCCGCGCCACCTACCTCGGGCAAGCCAATGGGCGCTCCGGCCCCAGGCGCACGGAAGAAGTGATGCAGGTTCAGTGGCCGGCGGATGAGCTGTCCTACAGTCCGCCGGCAGCCTACATCACATCCTTAGTTAGAACCCAGTGCTTCAGGGCGGGTACGCCTGCACAGTTTGGGACTGCCATTACTTAGCCCGCTGTGGCACCTTCTGTCACGCTCAGCTCTGAACCGATTTCAGCGCGACGATATGCGGACCCAGGGGATGAACTCTCTAGATCACGTCGCAGCTGACGAGATCATCAAGGGTCTCCCGCCTGACGACAAGCCTCGCCTGCCCATCCATCACGAACACGACAGCCGGGCGGGCGAAGCGGTTGTAGTTGGAGGCCATGGCGTAGTTGTAGGCTCCAGTGGTCTGCACCGCAAGAAGATCGCCCTCTTCGGCCTCGGCAAGCGTGACGCTCGGGATCAGACTGTCGGTCTCACAATGCCGGCCGGCGACACTGTAGGTCTTGGACGGGGTATCGCCTGCCCTGGTAGCCACGATGGCCGAGTAGACGGCATCATACATCGTCGGGCGCGGGTTGTCGGAGAGTCCCCCATCGACGGCCATATATGTTCGGGTGCCCGGCGGCTCGGGGATGCCAACTTCCTTGATCGGGCCGATGGCGTAGAGCGTCGTGCCCGCCTCAGCGGCAATCGAGCGGCCCGGCTCTACGAAGAGCTTGGGCTTGGCGATACCCGCGACGCAGGACGCGGTGATCACCGCCTCGCACACGGTCCTTGCGAACTCGGCCGGTGTGGGAGGAATCTGATCCTCCAGGTAACGCGCCGCAGGTCCGCCGCCGAGGTCCAGCATACTGAGCTCGATCCCCACCTCGTTCTTGACCTGCGCTATGAACTCGGTCATCACGGGGGCCGCCTCGACGTATGGCGTGAAGTCGAAGAGCTGGCTGCCGAGGTGGCAGTGTATGCCTTTCAGATCAAGACCAGGCAAGCCGGCGACCGTCTTGACGGCGCGCATCGCGGTGCCATCTTTTATGTTGAAGCCGAACTTGCTGTCCTGCTGGCCGGTGCTGATCAGCTTGTGGGTGTGAGGGTCGACACCTGGGTTGCACCTCACGAGCACCTTCTGAGTCTTGCCCGCGGATGTCGCAGCTGCGCTGAGGCCCTCAATCTCGCCGAAGCTATCGAGCACAACATAGCCAACGCCGTAATCGATCGCCATGTCGATCTCTTCCTGGCTCTTGAAGTTGCCGTGGAAGAAGACGTGCTCCATCGGGAAGCCCGCCCTGGCGGCTGTGTAGAGTTCGCCGGAGCTGGCGACGTCTATCCAGAGCCCCTCTTCGGCGATCAGCTTGCACATTCCCGCGACGATGAACGCTTTGCCCGCATAGGCGACTGCCGCATCACCGTATTCTGCCTCGAACGCCGACTTGTAGGCGCGGCACCTCTCGCGGATGAACGCCTCGTCCATCACATAGAGCGGCGTGCCGAACTCAGCAGCCAGATCGACCGTATCGCATCCACCAATCTCCAGGTGGTTCTTCTCGTTGATTCGTTGTGTTCCTAACAGCATGTTCCGTTACCTCGGATGGCCGAAAAAAAACGAACCGGCTCGCCGCGACTCGGCAGCGCTCGGGTTCAAGATCAATTTAGCACAAGTGCCCAGGCGTGTCAAATCAAAAAGAAGCAAACAGGGTACGGTAGACAGTGAATGGCGACAGGACCGGGTGGGCGGCCTGAAGATCGTCTGTTTCACCCCTGGCGGCACTATGGTACCTCCGGAAGGATTTGATGCAGCAAAACGATAAGAAGTAAGTAAAGCTCCACGCGGGTGCTCGATGCTGAGACCCAGGTGACTCAATGAGGAGGTAACCAATGAGCTTTGACAGGTGCAAGACGTGCAGGCATGTTGGCTTCTGCACATTCCCCCACAGCCGCGTCATCACCGAATGCGATGAGTTTGAGGAGATGAACGCCGCCCCCGCATTCGATTGGGACCTCCAGGAACTGCTCGCGGAGTGGGAGCCGGACGCGCCGGACCGCGCGGAGTGAGCTACGACAGCTCCTCATCCAGCCTGAACTGCATCTCGTACATCTGAGAGTAGGTCCCGTTCTGCTCCAGCAGGCTCTTGTGGTCGCCTACTTCGGCTACTCGACCGAACTCGAGACAGATGATCTGATCCGCGTGCTTGACTGTCGATAGCCGGTGTGCAATGACGAACGTCGTCCGCCCCTCCATTAGCCGGTCCATGGCGCGGTGGATCAGATATTCGCTCTCGGAATCGACCGATGACGTGGCCTCGTCCAGAATGAGGATGCGCGGGTCCGCAAGAATCGCGCGCGCGATCGCCAGCCGCTGCTTCTGCCCGCCTGAGAGCTTGATACCCCGTTCGCCGATCTCGGTCTCGTAGCCTGAAGGCATCACCTCGATGAACTCGTGGGCATTGGCGGCCTTCGCGGCTTCGATCACCTCATCATCCGTGGCATCGAGCTTGCCATAGCGTATGTTCTGCCGTACGGTGCCATTGAACAGAAATGTATCCTGCAGAACCATCGCGATCTGCTTGCGGAGCGAATCCTGCTTCACGAATCGAACATCGAAACCATCCACCAGAACGCGACCACCCACCGGGTCGTAGAACCGGGGGATCAGGTTGACGATGCTCGTCTTGCCAGCGCCGGAGCGACCGACAAGCGCCACGATCTGCCCGGGCTCGGCTTTGATGCAGATGTCACGCAAGACTTCCTCGCCTTCTTCATACCGGAAGTCAACGTGGTCGAACTCGACTCGGCCCTGGATGCGCGGCATCTCAATAGCGTCGGATGAATCCTGGATACTCGGCTCCTCGTCCACGATCTCGAAGATGCGCTCGGCGGCTGCAAGTGAGCGCTGGATAGTGTCGTTGATCTGGGCGAGGCCACGGACCGGCTCGTAGAACATCGCGAGATACATCGTGAATGCCACAAGCGTTCCGATCGTCACCCCGGGCGCCTGTTTGACGATCAGATAGGCCCCGACTATCCACACCGCTATGTGTGTGGCCCGAACCAGAATGTCGATCCGGGGGAAGAAGGCGGTCCACATCCTGATAGCCTTGACGCGCTCGTTGTAGAAGTCTTCAGCGTCGTGGCGGAAGTTGTCGTACTCGAAATCCTCACGGGCGAAAGCCTTGATGACCCGAATGCCGCTCAGGTTTTCCTGGACTTTCGCGTTTATCTCGGCGAGGCGTTCGCGAACCGCACGGTAGACTGGTCGGACCCGCCTGGAGAAGTGCAGAGCCAGCACGAACAGGAGCGGAATCGGGACTATCGCGATCAGGGCGAGAGTCTTCGACACCCAGAACATCACGATGCACATCCCGACAAGTCTGATCGCGTCCGATATGACCGTGTCCGCGGCGTGGTTGACGAACTCCTCGACGACTTGACTGTCGCTTGTCACCCGAGACATAATCTCGCCGGTCTGGCGGCTGTCGAAGTAGGAGACGGACAGCATCTGCAGCTTGCCGTAGACCTGCTTGCGGATGTCGAGGATGATCTTCTCTCCAAGCACGTGCATTATAATGCTGCGCGCCCAGAGCATGAACGAAAGCGAGCCGTAGATCAAAAGCAGGGTGATCGCGCTCAGCGCAAGGAGGTTGAGCCGTGCCGAGACGCTCTCGTGCTGTGCGTTTGAGATCACGCGGTCTGTGATGAGCTTGAATATGAGCGGCGGCACCAGCCCTGCGAGCGCGATCCAGAGGTTCGAGAGCACTCCAATCGCCACTGATTTCTTGTAGGGCTTCAGATACTCGACTAGTCGCCGGAAAGCTGCGCCTTTGTCCTTGGGTTTGTTCTTCTGCTGTTGGTCTACCATGACATTCTCATCCTAACACGCCCTCCCAACGTTCGCAAGACGCGAGCATGTCAGCGTCATTCCTCACTGCGTTCGGGATGGCGCCGGTCCCGAAAGAGGAAGGACAGCGTGCGGCACGCTTAGTAGAGGTTGATGTTGGGAACAGTAGGTTAGTCACCATGGATCATGAACGCAAGATAGCCGGGGTAAGTCGCACAGTCTTTCTGCTCGGGATCGTGAGCTTCCTCACTGACGTCTCGAGCGAGATGCTCGTTCCCATCGTGCCGCAGTTTCTGAGCTTCGCGCTTGGGGCATCGCCCGCGATCATCGGGCTGATCGAAGGCATCGCCGAGAGCACGGCCTCGATCCTGCGCGTCTACGCCGGATACCTGGCCGACAAGTTCGGCAGGCCGAAGCTGCTCACGGTGATAGGCTACGGCCTCTCCGCTATCTCCAAGCCGTTCTATATAGTGTCGAGTTCCTGGTCGCAAGTGCTGGCTATCAGGTTCGCCGACAGGTTCGGCAAGGGGATTCGGAGCGCGCCGCGGGACGTCTTGATCGCTGATACGACGCCCGATTCCGAACGCGGACGGGCGTTCGGCCTACACCGGGCGATGGATACCGCAGGCGCCATGATGGGCCCGCTGATCGTGGCGCTCTTGGTGATGTTCCTCTTCGGGCGCGAGTTCCTGGTCCAGCCAGGAGAGAAGCATCGGGCCATATACCACACGATCTTCATCGCAGCTGCCGTTCCCGCCCTCCTTGGCTGGCTTGTTCTCGCGATCTTCGTCAAGGAGCACAAGCACAGCCAGGCGACGGCCAAACCCGAGATCAAGCTCTCGGCGCTCGACAAGCGTTTCCGAGTCTTCCTGGCGATCGTGACGCTGTTCTCGATCGGCAACTCAAGCGATGCCTTTCTTGTGCTGCGAGCCACGAGCGCACCGATCAGAATGGACTTCCTGACTTTCCTGTGGGTGTATGTGGTCTTCAACGCACTCTCCGCGTTCGTTTCCCTGAGGAGCGGAATCGTCTCGGACAGGATCGGCCGGAAGCCGTTGATCGTGATCGGCTGGCTGATCTTCTCGCTGGTGTATTTCGCCATGGCCCGAGTGGGCACGCCGACAGGCATCTGGGTGTGGTTCATCGTCTACGGCATCTACTATGGATTGACTGAGGGGATGCTGCGGGCGTACGCAGTCGATCTGGCGCCGGCGCACCTGCGCGGCACAGCCGTGGGCGCATACTTCACGTTCACGGGAGTAGCTCTCCTGCCTGCAAGCCTGATCGCCGGATACCTGTGGAATCTGTTCGGCCCCAGCGCACCGTTCTGCTATGGCGCCGCGACATCCCTGGTATCGGCTGTGCTATTGGCCGCCCTTGTGAGGAGCGAACGGCCAGCTAGCTAGGGCCATCGTAATCCCTTGGCGACACGGACATTGCCACGCCCATCGCTACCACAAGTCCTGTCGCCCCTACAGCTAGCAGGTTTCGAGACACCGCGTCCCGAAACAACGGGGGCTGTCGTGCTATAATTGCCCTGGTAATACTGATGCGTAAACGCGATCACACTCTTCCTAAGGAACTACCCGTATTCCTCTTCCTCGTGGCCCTATGCCTGGCGCTGGTGGTGACGACGGATACGTTTGCGAGCAGCCAGAACCTCAAGGTGCTTGGGGCCGACGCCTCGGCTATTGGCATAATGGCGGTTGGGATGACGGCGGTGATTCTTACCGGCGGGATCGATCTCTCAGTCGCCGCCGTGCTGGCACTCTCGGCTCTGATCGGCGGGGGGATGATCGCGGGGGGGCAGATCGCTGCCGGGGTCGCGACGGCCCTGGTGGTCGGGGCAGGATGCGGACTGCTTAATGGCAGTCTAATCACCCTCGCAGGGATGCCGCCGATCATCGCCACGCTGGGAACCCTCTATGTACTGCAGGCCGGCGCGACTATCTACAGCGGTGGGCAGTGCGTGTTGCTCGAGAACAACCAGCTCGGATTCCTCGGTCGTGGATTCGTCCCGCTCGGGCTGATGCTCGCCGTCTTTCTCGTCGGCGCCCTGACCATGCGCCTGACCCGCGCCGGCAGGCACGTCTACGCGATCGGCGGCAACGAGGAAGCGGCAAGGCTCGCAGCCATCAGCCCCCGGCGGGTGAAGCTTGGAGTCTATACTGCCAGTGGGCTGCTTGCAGGTCTCGCGGGATTGTTGATGCTTGGGATAGGCAGCACCTTCCAGGCTAATGACGCGCTTGGCTACGAGCTTGCGGCAATCGCGGCAGTTGTCATCGGCGGAACGAGCATCGCAGGGGGCGAGGGCTCGGTACTCGGGACGCTCATAGGAGTCGGGATCAGCACGGTCCTGCGAAACGGGGCGATCCTCGTCGGATTGGATGCGAGATGGGCGCAGGCAATTGTTGGAGCGGCGATTCTCGCAGCGGTGACAGTCGATCAGTTGCGGAAGCGGAGTGAGGCGGCCAGATGAAACACGTCCTCCTCAGGCTCGCCCGCGTGAAGGAACTGCCCGTCGCGCTGCTGCTGGGCACCTTGTTCGTGTTCTTCACGCTCCGAGCGCCTGGTTTCGCGGATGCAACCGGGCTGATGGACTGCATCAAGCAGTATTCGACCTATGCCGTGTTGGCAGTCGGGCTCACGATTGTGATCGCTAGCGGAGGGATCGATATCTCCGTCGGATCAATCGTGGGGCTCTCGGCTGTGGTTCTGGGCGTGACGCTGGCGCGGACCCCAGCCGATTCCTTGTTGGCCTGCCTGTTAGCCATCGCGACCGGTGCGGCGGTAGGGGTCTTCAACGGTCTCGCGATCTCGCGGATCAAGCTGCAGCCGGTGGTAGTGACGCTCAGCACTATGGCGGCGGCGAGAGGCATCACCTACGTTGTCGCGGGGCAGGGCGTTTCATCGATCAACCTGCCCGATCGAGCTTCGTGGCTCGCCAGCATAATGTACGACTCTCCGCTCCCAGTGCTGCTGGCGCTGGCGGTCGCGATCGGCGGATGGCTTGCGCTCTCGAAGACAAGCTTCGGACGTGCTGTCCTAGCCATCGGTGGGGCGGAGAAGGCCGCGCGGTTCTCGGGGATCGACGTAGGTACGGTGAAGCTCTGGATCTACGCGGTCTGCGGGACGCTTGCCGGGGTCGCGGGAGTGGTGACGGCCGGTATGATGAACACCGCGACGACCGAGGCGGGCATGGGTTACGAGTTTGAAGCAATCACAGCCGTGCTCATGGGAGGAACGAGCATCCTCGGGGGTGAAGCGAGCGTTGTGGGCAGCGTGCTCGGGGTCGGAACCGCCGCGATTCTCAATAGAGGGCTGGGGGTTCTGGGCGTCAGCGACCACTGGCGGATGATGTGCCTGGGGCTGATTCTGATCGCTTCGGTGCTGCTCGACAGGCTTAGAAAGCGCGTCGCGCACTGAGGGGGCAGTATGAGAATCAAGGGTTTGATTTTGGTGTTGGTGGCAGCAATCGTGCTGCTGGCTGGCTGTGGCAAGCCAAAAACGACTGGGACGCAGCCTGCGGCTAATGCCGGCAAGAACAAGCGCACAATCGTATTCGTGTTTAAGCTGGTCGGGATCCCCTACGCAAACGTCTGCGAGCGTGGGGCGACGAAGGCAGCCAAGGATCTGGGCGTGAATGTCGAGTTCCTCGGCCCAGCCAAGGGCGGGGACGTCGCAGGTCAGATCGCTATCATCGAGAACCAGATTTCCCGAGGCGTGGACGCGATAGTGATCTCGGCCAACGACCCGAACTCTGTCAAGCCCGTGATCGCGAAAGCCATGAAGCGGGGGATCAAGGTCTTCACCTGGGACTCCGATTCGCCGGATACCGAGCGCATTTTATACGTGGCGGCGGCGGACGATGTAGGCATCGGCACTGATATACTCGACAAGCTCGCCGAGAGCATCGGAGGCAAGGGCAAAATCGGGATCATGTCGGGCGGACAGGGGGCCTTGAACCTGAATCAGCACGTGGATGGCGTGCTGGCAGGCCTCAAGAAGTATCCCAACATCACGCTCGCCAAGCCTATCGTCTACAACAACGACCAGCCTCAGCAGGCCCAGTCAGGCGTTGCAGGGCTGCTGCAGAGGCACCCCGATCTCGCCGGAATCGCCTGCGTCAACTCGCCCGGCCCTCCCGGCGCAGCGCGCGCCCTGATCGCGGCAGGCAAGCAGGGCAAGGTCAAGATATGGGGCCTCAGCCTGCCGAGCGAGAACCGGAAGTACCTCCAGGACGGCGTTGTCAACGGCCTCATTCTCTGGGATCCCGCCAAGCTGACTGAGTTGACCGCGATCCTGGTGAACGACTACCTCGATGGCAAGGAGCCCAAGGATGGTATGGAGGTCGAGGGCATGGGGAAGCTCAAAGTGTCGAAGGACGGGATCGTCGTCATGCCCGGGCTAGTGATTACCAAGGAGAACGTGGACCAGTTCGATTTCTAAGGTGAGGGCCCGGTCCGTTGTTTCGGGACACCCTGTCCCGAAACGTGTCTACGAAACCCCAAACGTTGTTTCGGGATTTCGGTGCACATATGGCCTATGCTGAGTACTGGCATCGGGGACATCACTCAGCCTGTAGCCGTGTACAACCAGAATCCCGAAACACCGCTGTTCAGGGTGACAATGATTGAGGAGAGATACGATGCGCAACATACTCATCGTTATGCTTCTGGCCATCTCGTGTGCGGCATCCGCCGAAGGAGAGAAGAAGGTGGAAGTCAGAAAGCCGATACTCTCGTGCGACACCTACAGCCTGCGTGACTACTTTAGCCAGGGCAAGCTGGACTACCTGACTGTGCCTGCCAAGCTTGCCGAACTCGGCATCAAGGGCATCACCTACAATGATATATGGATGAAGTCCTACGACAAGTCTTACCTCGACTCCATCAAGAAAGCCTGCGCGGATGCCGGAGTCCAGATCACCGGGTTCATCTGCGAGGGCAACCTGGCGACTCTCGACGATGCGGCCTGGCGCAAGCAGATCGAGGAAGACGACACCAAGATGCAGGCAGCGGCTTACCTGGGTGCCCCCATCGTGCGACTTAACCTCGGCGGGCTCGGCGACGAGCAGAAAGACGACACCATCGGCGCCGACCGCTGTATCGAGGCTTTCAGGAGGCTGATGCCGCTTGCCAAGCGCCTGAACGTCAAGATGACCATCGAGAACCACGGCGGAGTCAGCAAGAAAGCAGACACGATCATCAAGGTCATCAAGGGCAGCGACCCAGAGTGGGTGGGCTCGTGCCTGGACTTCGGCAACTGGCCCGATGACGTCCGTTATACCGAATCCGCCAAGCTCGCCCCCTACGCCTACCACGTGCATGCCAAGACCCACAACTTCAACGCCGAGGGCGAGGACGTCAACAAGGACTACAAGCGCCTGCTGCAGCCTATGAAGGACGCCAAGTACAACCGCGCGGTTTCGATCGAGTATGAGGGCGGCGGGGACCAGATCGAGGGTGTCAAGAAGACCCGCGACCTTATTCTCAGGTACTGGCCCGAACTCGCCGCACCCGCGCCCCCGAAAGGACCTGAGCCCGCTGCGTCGAACTAGCTATATATGGGTGGCATGAAGGACTGGGACCCGACGAAAAGACTGGTTTTCGGCGCAGGCATCTTCCTGTGCCTGTTCGGGGCGGCCTTCGGGTCTGTGTTTCTGTTCGTCGTGAGCCTTCTGGTGATTCTGGCTCCCTTCCTGATGACCAGCAGCGTAGAGCGCCAACGCAGGCTGCTCGACTACCGTCCTCCCGTCCGTGATGAGTTGACCGGCAACCCTCATCTTGCCGCGCCGACTACACCGCCCCAGCCCATAGTCCAGGACCAGGCGGGACAACCAGTCCCCGGACCCTCTACAGACCCCGACTGGGAGTTCTGCCCGCTATCTCCCTGGAAGTTCGAGCCCGGCCCGTTCGATGTTGTGCTGTTGTCCCCAGGACCGGGACAGGACAAGGTCGTTCGCTGGATCGCCGCCGCGTTCGGCATTACTCACGAGGCTGCCGCAGCGCTTGCCGCGAAGCGGATGAACGTAATCAAGACCGGCGTCTCGGGCGCCAACGCCGCACAGTTGGAGACGGCCCTCGAGCGCCTGGGAGCCAACGTGGACGTAGCAAAGCGGCATGTTGTCTCCCCCGAACCACAGATCGTCCAGGACCCATATCAGCCCGATCCCTCACAGCCGGTCACAGTCCAAAGTATCCCTGCGGCCTCAACGCCTGGCCACCGGCAGTACCAGACCGCTGCACATAAGTCCGCGCTTGTGGACCTGGTTCTGATCAGTGGCGGCGCGAAGCCGATCGAGGTCAGAAAGGCCCTGAAGCAGCACCTCGGGATGGAGCTTCTCGAGGCCTACAATGCTGTCGAGCATCCCCCGGCCGTCCTTAAGACCGCCATTAAGCGAACAGAGGCCGAGCGCCTCAAGACCGCTATCGAAACCGCGGGCGCAGAGCTTGAGCTGCGCCCCGCCTGAGACTTGGTGTTGGTGCCGGTTTGCGCAGCCCGCCACAATCCTGGTATAATCGCACTCAGGGAGAGCGGCGAGTCTTGGACAAAAAATCACGGACCAGTAACAGAGGGGTAACCTTTCGGGCAATCATCCTCGCCCTTTTCCTCATCCCCATCGACAATGTCTGGATCACCATCATCGAGGTCAGGTGGTACGGCCTCGACGGTACCTGCCTGCCCCTGTTCATCACGCCCATCTTCATCTTGTTTCTTCTGGCACTCGCTAACATTGGCGTTCGCCGGCTAAGACCCCAATCCGCTCTCACCAAAGGCGAGCTGCTGACTGTATACATGATGATCGTCATGGGGGCGACTCTCGCCAGCCACGACCTGCTCCAGAACCTTTTCGGCGCGATTGGCCACCCTTACCACTACGCGGACGAAGTCAACAACTACCAAAACCTCTTCTTCCGGTACCTGCCCGACAGCCTTCTCGTCAAGGACAAGACTGCGCTGGATGGCTTCTACCGCGGGGGCGTTTACCCGTGGACCTGGGATATCCTGAAACACTGGATCGGCCCACTGGCATGGTGGAGCGCCCTGCTGCTTGTCCTGATCTCGATGATGATGTGCCTCAACATCATCATCCGCAAACGCTGGACTGAGCACGAGAAACTCACGTTCCCACTGATCCAACTCCCACTCGAGATGGCCTCCGAGCAGACGGTCAGGTTCTACGGCAACCCGCTCATGTGGGCCGGGTTCGCCCTCGCCTTCGGGATAGGTCTCCTCAACGGCCTTCACTGGCTATATCCTTCAGTGCCATTCGTCGAGGGAGTCAAGCAGTACAACATCGGAGCATTTTTCACTCAGCCGCCGTGGAACGCCGTCCAGCGTGGCGGATTCCAGATCGCGGCCTATCCGTTTACCATCGGCCTGACCTACTTCATGCCCCTGGACCTGTCATTCTCCTGCTGGTTCTTCTACCTGGCGCGCAAGTTTGTACAGGTGATCGGCAGGATGATGGGCTGGGATACAGGTTCCGCGTCCGCATTCCCCTACTACGAATCCCAGTCCTCCGGCGCCTGGCTTGCGCTTGGAGCCGCGATCATTCTCGCCAGCAGGTCTTATCTCAAGGGCGTCTGGAAACAGGCCTGGCACGAACCCGGTGAGTCCCCGGAAGCCGCGGCCGAGTCGCGCCTCTACCGCCAGGCATTTGTGGGTCTGCTGATAGGAGCAATGCTGCTGCTCGCTTTCTCTCAATACATAGGGATGGCCGCCTGGGTCGCGATCATCTTCTTTGGGATCTACTTCGTACTCTCGATAGCAATGACGCGAGTCCGCGCGGAGCTTGGCACTCCTCACGAGATCTACTACGTCAATCCGCAGCAGATAATGCTCAATGTTTTCGGCTACAACATGCTCGGACCCGCTAACCTCACCATCCTCTCCACCATGTACTGGTTCAACCGCTGCTACCGAAGCCATCCGATGCCCAACCAGCTCGAGTCGCTCAAGATGGCCGAGGGCACGTCTGTCAAGCTTCGTCCTTTGATCTTCGCGCTGATGCTCGCCGTCGTCGTTGGTATGGTCAGCACCTACTACGCCAACCTGAATCTCTGCTACCTGGACGGCGCCGAGGCCAAGTGCAGCGGCTTCAAGTGGTGGCTTGGAACAGAATCGTTCGACAAGCTCCGGGACTGGATGAACAACAGGCCGCGGCCCGAGCCCACCAAACTCATGTACATGGTCGTCGGCGCACTGATGGTAGCGGGGCTCACGACCATGCGAGGCGCCTTCGTCGGGTGGCCATTCCACCCCGCGGGTTACGCGCTCGCGGTAAGCTTCGCCATCGACTACTTCTGGTTTGCGATGCTCGTTAGCTGGCTCGTGAAGTTTATCATCATCCGCTATGGAGGCATGAAGCTCCACCACAAGCTGGTGCCATTCTTCCTGGGGCTGATTCTTGGCGACTTCTTCATCGGCTCCATCTGGGCCATCCTCGGTCCGCTCATGGGCCAGAGGACCTACAGAATCTTCATCTGACGCTGGCCCCGCAGAACGCCGCCGACCCACACCGCTGCCCATAGCCCTGCCCCCCTCCCTTGTGGTATCCTCTAGCTAACGTCCATTTGGAGGTAATCTCGTTGTTCGGAACAGAAACAGTCGCATTCACACTGGCATTGATAATGATCGCAGCTGCGGCGCTGGCGATCGAACCCAATGGGCTTCTGGGCGGTCTTGCCAAGGCCAAAGACTTTGAAGCCCGCCGGAGTTCCAGCGAGAACCCGGTCGACCGAGACAACAACAATCATGATTACAAGCTGATCGAGCCCGGTGAAACTCTCACGATCGCCGATCTAGAAGGGCCCGGGCGAATCGTCCATCTATGGTTCACAATGGGCGCGAAAGAACCCCAGGTCGGCAAGAAAGCCGTCCTGCGCTGCTACTGGGACGGCGAGAAAGATCCCAGCGTCGAGTCCCCCATCAACGACTTCTTCTGCTCCGGCCACGCCATGGACGCCGAGGTGAACTCGCTCCCGATCCGAGTGACCGGCGACGGCAACGCTCGCAACTGCTGGTTCCCGATGCCCTTCCGCAAGTCCGCCAAGGTCACCATGACCAACGACGGCAAGGAGCGACTGGTGCTCTACTACTACGTAGACTGGCAGAAACTCCCGAGCTTGCCCGAGGACGAGCTCTACTTCCACGCCAAGTACCGCCAGGAGTACCCCTGCATCCCGGGCCGCGACTACCTGTTCCTCGAGGCCGAGGGCCGAGGCCACTACGTTGGCTGCAACCTGTCAGTGCGCTTGCATGAAAAGCTCTGGTGGGGAGAGGGCGATGATCGCTTCTACATCGATGGCGACACGGAGCCGACAATCGCGGGCACGGGCTCTGAGGACTACTTCTGCGACGCCTACGGCCTCCGCCAGCGCGAGGGGCTCTTCTATGGCGTGCCGATCCTCGAGGACAACGAGGCCCCCTACGCCCGCACCACGGCCTATCGGTTCCACATACCGGACCCCATCCCGTTCAAGAGGTCGCTCAAGTTCACAATCGAGCACAAGGCCTGGGTCGTGCTGCCGAGCGGCAAGTGGGACGGGTTCAGCGAGCGCTGGGACGACTACTCCAGCGTCGCCTATTGGTATCAGACTGAGCCCCACAAAGAGTTCTTCAAGCTTCCGCCCGTCGAGGACCGGTTCTACAAGGACGACACGGTGGTCATCGAGGCCGAGGCTCTGCTCGACGCCGCCACCTCCGAGGGCGCGAAGCCGGAGAGGCAGGACGGTCATTGGAGCGGCGGCGCGCAGATCCTCTTCGCACCCGACGGGCCCGATGCGTCTCTCACACTTGAGGTGCCCATCGAGAAGACCGGCGTCTACAGCCTCGGCATCGATCTGACCAAAGCCGATGACTACGGCAAGTACCGCATCCTCTTCGACGGCAAGGAGATCGCGACCACTAACCTCTACTCCGACGACCTCAGCTCCACAATGGTCACGACGGAGTTCCAGGAGATCAAGCAGGGAAAACACACCCTCACCTTCGAGTGCACAGGCAAGTCCAACGCGTCCAGGTCCTACTTCCTTGGCATAGACAAGATCGAACTGAGGCCGGAGCTTCCGAGACCCCAGAGAGAGGGATAACGATCCAGCGACTGAAGCTCAAGGCCGTGGACCAGTCTCACGTACGCAGCAAGGGCTCGCCTGGTACCTGGCGAGCCCTTGAGTTCTCTTCGCTGTTTGGGACCTACGCTGCTTTCTTCCTACGAGGTCCGGTGAATGATCTACGGATCGGCTCCTGGTCGATGCCAAGAGCGCCTTTTGGCGCCGTGTTGGTGCACTTCTGGCAGACCCAGTTAGCCAGGTCACGCAGGTGCTCCGGCACGTGGGTTATCTCGTTACCACATCTGCAACGCATCGCGTCTGCCTCTTTCTCTGCCATGGCAGGTCCCGACTCGAATCCGGAAACCCAAGCCGCCCGCTGCAGTTAGTTGTTCTACTCGTTACTTGCCATTCTTAGCTAGCTTGCAAGCACATCCGTAATGTATATACCCCGTGATGTGCCCTATCTAATATACGATTGGGGGCAGATCTTGTGTTCTGGCAAATGTACGGGGACCATCCGATTGAGCTTTGCGATGCAGGTCTGCCGCAGCGACGCCACGGCAGACATCGGACTGATAGCAGGGCAGCAGATCCACTACGACCGGCGCAACTTAAGAGTACCGGCCGCGGCAGAGAGCGCACAGAGTAATGAGATCAGGGCCGACGGTTCGGGAACGACCGTCGCGGTGAATGTTGAGTTGATGCCGTCTTGATCATTGAAGATCAGAACACCACCTGACGTGGTGACGGGATCGAATCTGCTCCATTGAAGGAGCGTGGCTTGTGTCGTACTCACTGGCCCTACGGAGCTCAGCATGTTCCAAGTGGCCATACCGGGCACGCTGAAGAGATCGAACAAGTCGGGACCTAATCTGGCAAAACCAACGGCAGAGATCTCATTGCTGCAGAAGACACGCGTGCTGCTTAAGATGTCGTATGTGCCCAGGGCGCCAATCGTGATCTCTGCTGATTGGCTGTTGATCGACCAAACGCTGTCCTCGCCGTGCCTCTGGCTGGTGTCTGCTACGGTCTTGATGGTGAATGCCTCGTTGGCAAATGGCATTCCGCCTAGCGTGCCGCTGCCTCTCCCAGTAAATGTACAGGTGATCGGGTTTGCCAGCGCGGCGGACGCCGCCACTAACAAGATGCTGACCGCTAGACCAAAGCATATCCTCTTCAAGTTTCCAGTCCTCCTTCCGAATAAGCAAACCATCTCTTGATGCTCAGGCTTCCCTCGGCGGGCCTTATGTTGGAGCACAAGCCACGCCACCATGAAAGCTTCCGCTCTTACAGTCATACATAAGACGGCCCGAGGCGTCGCGGATGTGACGGAAAGATCGGGTTGTTTTTCGGAGAGACTGGGAACTGCTAGAATTCTTGCTTGTGGTCGCGAGTCACGAGATTGTGCACTGCTTCGCGTGGGTCCTTGGATTAGAAGAGGATCGCGTGGATCTGTTCTGTGACGGGCATGTAGATGTCGAGTCTCTTGCTGAGCAGGTATGCGGCTTTGCAGGTGGGCATGCCCTCAGCGACTTGACCGAGAGAGGCGAGGCCTTCTTCGACCGATCTGCCCTCACCCAGCGCAGAACCGAGACGGAGGTTGCGTGAAAGGCGGCTGGCGCAGGCAGCCATGAAGAGCGTATGGCGCAAGCAGTCTCCCTCATTAACCCCTTGCTTGGTCCAGCTTCCAAGGGCGACTCTACCTCTTGATGTAGAAGAACATCATCGACTCGCCCGTCTGCTCACCTACAGCCCCCGCCTGGTCCGTGTGCGCATCTCTTAGCCATGGGTACGTACATATGGGAACATCCATTCGCTTGCGAATATCGCACGGAGGGAGGCGACAAGAGTTGCCACACATTCATGCACAACCACGGCCCAGGAGGTCCCCAGTCGGCAGGATCCTTCTAGCCATCATTCTGATAGCTATTCTGGCATTGCTCGCTTGGTACTTCCTGGCTGGCCCGGGCAGGTCGCTCGTTGAGGCCTCTGGGGTAAGCAACGATCCATCTTTGCTGCCGGAGATGCCGGCAGCCGGTTATACACATGTCATTCAGCAATCGATCCTACAGGAGTAATCATATGATAGGCAAAGAGAGTCAACATCACGGACAGGAGCATAGCGACATGGCGCCTCTCCGAGAGCTTCGCGATTGGCAAGTTGCCGAGGGTGATCCTGATATCCGTGGATGGGAAGTCGTTGATACTGAAGAGCACAAAGTCGGTCAAATAGAGGACTTGATAATAGACAGGCGAACAGGCGAAGCCTCTTTTGCGCAGATAGGCTACGGAGGCAACCTGGGAATCGGTGAGAAGCACACCCTGATTCCCATCGACGAGTTGAGGCTGGACCCGGGCGCGAAGCGTGTGATTTCTCGCTATCCTCTGGACTCCATGCGATCAGCGCCGGAGTTCCGCGAAGACACTCGCGATTTCGGTTCTTTTAGCGGCTTCTGGGCCGGTCTGGCCGCAGCGGGAGTGGGCAGACCGCGCGAGCCCGTTGAGCGCGAAGAACAGCGGGGAGGGTTCGTGCAACGCTTCGTCCAGAGGATGGAAGGCGGGCGTGAACCTGAGCATCCGGTTGAGGCTACCGCCCCGGTCGAGCGGGAAGGCGAATTCGTGAAGAGGGTACGTGTTCACCTCGCGCACCGCCTCAGGGGTGGGGATGAGACACCACTCAGTGAAGGCGATGTCATTGAGATCCCCGTGACGCAGCGCGGCGAGAGCCGGAGGAGTGTGATTGACGAGATCGTGATCCGACTGGAGGCCCTCGAAGAGGATGAGGAGCCGCACAGAAGAGCCGCGTGATCACGGGCTTGTGCATCTACGAGATAGAGGCTGTTGCCATGTAGCTGTAGCGGGCGTCTCTGTCGCCCTTGGGAGGCGTCGGAGACGCCTGCTACAGTGACAATGCCTGTTGCTGCTCTAGAGAGCCTGCAGCAGGCTTCTTGCTTTGATAAGAGCCTTCCCCCGATGTGAGATCGCATTCTTCTCTTCGGCAGGGAATTCGGCCACGCACTTGCGCAAATCCGGCAAGTACAGGATTGGATCGTAGCCGAAACCGTTTGTGCCGCGGGGTTCGCGGGAGATGACGCCTTCGAGAGAGTCCTCGCAGGTTTCGAGACGTCCATTCGGCCAGGCAATGGCGATCGCGCACCTGAATCGAGCCGAGCGTTTGTCATCCGGTACATCGCGCATCATTTGCAGGAGCTTCGCTATACGCTCGGGGTCTGAGGGGGCGAATCTGCTGGAGTAGACGCCCGGTGCGCCATCCAGCGCGTCGACTTCCAAACCGGAGTCATCGGCCAGAGTTGCCTCATCTGTGAAAGAGGCATAGGCGCGGGCCTTGAGAATAGCGTTCTCGATGAATGTCGAGCCCGTTTCATCGACCTCCGGAGCATCGGGGTAGTCGGAGAGCGAGACGATCTCGAACGGAACACCTTCCAGCACCGCGGCCATTTCACGCGCCTTGCCTTCGTTCTTCGTGGCGATGACGAGCTTTCTCAGCGGACAACCTCCCCTCAGCCCCCTCGTGAAGTGAGGGGGAGCTAGAGCACGTCGGCCAGCTCGGTCTTCATGATCTTGATGAGCTTGCCGACGCCCTTCTGCGCCAGGTCGAGGAGGTTGTTGAAGCGGTTCATCGTAAACGGAACGCCCTCGGCAGTGGTCTGAATCTCGACGATCCTGTTCGCCGCCGTCATCACCACGTTCATATCGACGCCCGCGTTGGAGTCTTCCTTGTAGTTGAGGTCCAACAACTCCTCGTTGGCGACAACGCCGACGCTGATAGCTGCGATAAGGTCGCTGAACGGCATCTTCTTTACAAGCCCGTCCTTCTTGAGCTGTGCGCAGGCATCGACAAACGCAATGAAGGCGCCTGTGATCGAAGCCGTTCGCGTGCCGCCATCGGCCTGAATAACGTCGCAGTCCAGCCAGATGGTTCGCTCGCCCATGGCTGGCATGTCTGCGACGGATCTCACCGCACGACCCACCAGCCTCTGGATCTCCTGGCTTCTGCCGTTGATATGGCCCTTGCTGACATCCCGATGAGTGCGGGTCTCGCACGAACGAGGCAGCATTCCGTACTCGGCCGTTACCCAGCCCTGGCCCTGGCCCTTGAGGAATGGGGGGACCTTCTCCTCGACCGAGGCCGTGCAGATCACCTTGGTGTCGCCCATCTCGATGAGGCAACTTCCCTCGGCATACTTGTTGAAGTTGCGGGTTATCTTAACCGGTCTGAGCTCGTCAACCGCTCGGCCGTCGAGTCGAATCATAAGTGCCTCTCCTCATACAGTTGTTGCTTCGGGACGCCTCGTCCCGAAGCATAGCATGCTCTCCTGATGTGCAAAGTTGCTGCTTTGGACGCCCCGTCCCGAAGCATAGGATGCCTGGGGTCTAGATAGTCGCAGCCGCCGATAGGTCGCGGCAGATCACTTCGCCGATCGGCCTGCCGAGAAACTTGCTGCCGAGATCGGCAAGGCCGCTGGTCTCACCGCTGGCATAGAACTCGTGCCGGTCACAGGCCTCAGCGGCGGCGCATCCTCTCACGTCAAGAGTGTTCGCAAGCGCCAGCGCGGTTTCCTCCGCCGGGTCCACGATCGTCACGTCAGGCCCTGCCGCGCACTCGATGGCTCGTCTGAGGAACGGATAGTGAGTACAGCCCAGAATGATCGTATCGCAGCCCGCATCCTCGCTCTCGGCCATGCCGGACTCAACCAGCGGCACGAACTTGGGGCAGGCCTGCTGGACTACCTGAGCCGAGAAGCCGCACCGGCTGATCTCCCTCACATAAGCCTCGCTCTTCACGGTGCCCGTCGTGGCCAGTATGCCGATCGGCGCGTCCTGGGCGATCTTGACTGCTGCCCGTGCTCCAGGCTCGATCATACCTATGACGGGGACATCCGGCCAGGCGTTTTTGGCCTCTTCGAGGGCAACCGCGCTGGACATGTTGCAGGCCATCACAACCGCCTTCGCGCCTTCCTCGACCAGAAACGCGACTATGTCTCGCGCGTAACCCCTGATCTCATCAAGCGGGCGCTCTCCATAGGGCACGTGTGCGGTGTCGGCGAAGTAGACTATCCTCTCGTGAGGACAAACGCGCATTATCTGGGCCGCGACGCTCAATCCGCCGAGGCCGGAGTCGAAAACACCAATCGGCAGACTCAATCCTCTTCAGCCGGTTGCAGCAGGACACCATCGGGTTCGATGGGCTCATTCAGGTCATAGTGCCCGCCAATCGACTCAACCGGCTCTCCTTCCACCAAAATCCTGACCTTATTGACCTTACCCTTACTGTTATCAACGAGTGTATGAGCAATAGCGTTTAGTACCAGCGCCTCTTGATCGGAACCCCCTGCGAAGTTGTCTCGGAACTCCTTGCTGAAGTTCACAGTCGCCGTTCCATTCTTGACCTTCACCGGCGACAGCACCCTGGTTCCCTCAGGGATCAGTCCTGTGGCCTCGCCCTTCTTCTCACCGGCTGCCACGAGCGCCGCAAGAGCCGAATCGAGCGATTCGCCCCTTGTTTCCACGAGCCTCTCCTGTGGGGCAAGATACGCGCCCGTTGCACCCGCCTTGGGCAGGTAGAGCTTCACGCGCGCTCGTTCGGTCAGGGTGACGACCGGCCGCGCGGTGACAGTGGCGGTGCCCGTTGGCTTCTTGCTGAGCATGTTGGCCACATAATAGGCGCCCGTCGCAGCCAGCACGAAGAGCACCAGTGCCGTGACCACCAGCGCGCCGTTACCCGATTTCTTCTTTCTACTCATAACCAGCCTCGGAGTCTACCTAATCGGGGTCCCCTCGATGTAGGCCTTAAGTCCCTGAATAACCCCTTGAGCGACCTTCTTTCGGTACGCCGGGTCGAGAAGCTTGGCGCGATCAGACGCAGTGTTGATGTAACCACACTCCAGAAGTACTCCCGGAATCCCGCTGCCCGAGAGCCCGCGCAGCACTGCGAGCCCCTTCGTTGAGTTGCGGCCATCGCTGCGCGCATTGCCGTCTTTCATACCGGTGACGGCGCATACTGCGGCTTGAATCGCGTAACCCAGAGCCATGGGGCTAGGCTCTGTCATGTGATAGTAGGTCTCAATCCCGCTGCACTTGTCTGGGTAATAGTTGGAATTGCAGTGCAGACTAACAAAGAAGTCAGCCTCGTTCTTTATCGCAATGCCAGGCCTCTCGGGAAGGCCCAACGCTTGGTCGCCCTCCCTGGTTAGTATGACCTTCGCGCCCTCTGCTTCGAGCGCTGCAGCGACGTCTTTGGCGATCTGCAGGTTCAGGTTCTTCTCGTGTAGCGTTCCCCAGGGGGCTCCAATCTGCTTGCCGCCGTGCCCCGGGTCTACGACAACGGTCTTTCCGTCTAGTGTCCCGCCGGCCCTATCCGGCAGGCTCACCGACAATGTCACGGAGTTTGGCGAAGCGGTATGGCTGAAGATCACAATCCTTGTGGCCCTGAGCTCCACCAGCACTCCCTGCTTTGTTTGTACGACCTTGACCTCCTTGAGCAGCGGGTGGGGGTCGTTTGGCGTCTGGAACGTCTGCGACAGCGTCGCGCCCTTGAGTATCAGGTCCACCTCGGGCGGCTTGACACCGAACGCTGTCTTCACGGCCGCCTTTGCACTCGTCTCCACGATCATATTCAGGCGCGTGTCATCTATCCGCTCGAACCGGATCGCATTCACGACACATGGCCCACCGGCAGTCTTGTCGCCGTTGGGCTTTGCGCCCTGTCCGTTGTCGGGACTCTTGATCTGGGTTCCTATCGAGAAAACCAACTGAGCCGATGGCTGCCGGCTCTCCAGTGCTATACCGGAGTCCTTGACCAGATCGATCACAACCCGAGTGACCTCGGACGAGTACTGACCGAGCCTTGCTTTGTCGGCGATGGTCCCGCCTATGTAGACTTCCTTGGCTTCGGACGCCAGCCTGGCCCCCTCAACGTCGACCGTTAACTTGTTGCTCCACTTGCCGAGCTTGCAGGTTACGGGAAAGCTGCAGTTGATCTTCAGGGTGTTCTCTACGAACTCAACTGAGTTGAGGTGTGCATAGAGCGTGGCGATGCGCTTCTCCGGGTCCCACGCCACTTCGCCGCCGATGACCTTCATCGCATCGTCCAGCGGCAGCATCTTCTGCCCGTCGATCTCCACCAGCGCAACGTCGCCGGTGCGCCCGGCGGACGAGGTTATGGCCACCGCTCTGCCGTTCAGGATTGCGCAGGAGCATCCGAGCGGCTCGAGTATCGAAAGTGGAGCCAGAACCCGCTTGCCATCATGGACAGCCGAGGGCGAACACACTGCCTCACGACCGCCAACGAATATGCGGGCGTCTGTGTTCTGTGCCCACACTCCGTGAGCAAGCATGCATATTAGAAAGAGGACTATTGACCCCGTTATGGCTGATCGATTCACAGAGGTTTCCTCGCCGGATTGCCTTACCGAGACGTGGGCTTTATCTCAGTATTACGCAACCGCGACCATGAGCTTCACCCATATTCTAGCCCGAGGGTTGCTAGAATGCAAATCTCAAGCAGCGTTAGTGCTCCCTCCTCACGCCGGCTAGCTTCCTATCAAGGAATGCATAGAGTGCCTGCCGGTCATCTTCTGTCAGCGCGAAGAGGTCTACGTCCATCAACAACTTACCTGAGGAGTCCTTGAGTCTGTGCGAGAGCCTTCCGCCCAACAGCTTCATCGGCCTGATCTCGTAGAGGGCGACCTGTGACCACCTGACTGTGAAGCTGCGGAAGATCATCTTGCGCGTGATGCCTTCCGAATCTACCCTGAGTCGCCCAACCATGTAGCCGATGGCGCCCAGGACACACGCAGCCGCGTAGACCGAGGCACCAATCCGTGTCGCCCGCGAGATCGTGTCGATCTGCCATATCTGCCACCACAGCGCCAGCACCACTGCGGCCGCCGCCAGCATCAGTACGACCACAAACGTGGCCATTCGGAACTCCAAGGCTTCCGATTCGTGCGTCTCGCTGGCACTCACGCCTCATCCCTCCTCACACCGGCCAGCTTCCGATCCAGGAACGCTGCGAAAGCCGCGCGCTCTTCAGGCCTTCCGGTTGTGGACACGACTCGATTGGCATAGGTATCAATCGGGCCTGCCCGTGAACCGCGGGCACAGGCCAGTCATTCAATACTTCGCCGCTCCCGCCCACTCTCCTGCGAAGCCCGCCCGCTTCCTTGACCCTCGGCGCGTCACAGCAGTATAATATAGGCGTCCAAATTCACCACGAGGTCCTGCCTGTTGAGCAACATCGCTCGGGAAATCATCCCTGTAAACATAGAAGACGAGCTGCGTAAGTCGTACATGGACTACGCGATGAGCGTGATCATCTCACGCGCATTCGTGGATGTCCGAGACGGCCTGAAACCGGTCCAGAGGCGTATCCTGGTCGCAATGAACGACCTCCACCTGGGCCCGGCCTCTCAGCACAGGAAGTGCGCGAAGATCGCAGGAGACACCTCGGGCAACTACCATCCCCACGGCGAGAGCATCGTCTACCCCACAATGGTCCGTATGGCTCAGGACTTCAGCCTTCGTTACCCGCTGTGCGATGGCCAGGGGAATATGGGCTCCATCGACGGCGACCCGCCCGCGGCTATGCGATATACCGAGATGCGCATGTCCGCCATCGCCATGGAGATGCTTGAGGACCTCGACAAGGACACCGTCGAGTGGCAGGAGAACTACGACCAGCGGCTCCAGGAGCCCCTCGTGCTGCCGGGCAAGTTCCCGAACCTATTGGCGAACGGCACCGAAGGCATCGGTGTCGGAATGGCCTCCAAGCTCGCTCCGCACAATATCGGCGAGATCTGCGACGGCTTCATCCACATGATTGACAACCCGGACTGCACTGTCGATGATCTCATGCAGCACATCAAGGGTCCGGACTTCCCGACCGGGGCAGTGGTCCTCGGTACCCGAGGCTTTAGATCGGCCTACGAGACCGGCCGCGGCCAGGTTATAATGCAGGCCGTCAGCTCGATCGAACCTCTGGACAACGGCAAAGCAGCAATCGTCGTAACCGAGCTTCCCTATCAGGTCAACAAGACCGAGCTGATCAAGAAGATCGCGGCTCTCGCCCGGGAAAAGAAGGTCGACGGCATCACTGATATCCCGGACTACTCGGACCGCCACGGCATACGCATCCAGATCGAGCTGCGCCGCGACGCTCACCCGAAGAAGATCCTGAACTACCTCTACAAGCACACCGATCTTCGCAAGACCTTCGGCATCATCCAGCTTGTGGTCGTCGATGGCGCGCCGCGCATCCTCTCCCTCAAGGAGCTGATGCAGCAATATGTCGACCACCGCGTGATCGTGGTCGTCCGTCGGACCGAATACGACCTCAAGCGTGCTCGCAACCGGGCTCACATTCTCGAGGGCCTGCGAGTTGCGCTCGAGTTCCTGGACGAAGTCATCCGCATCATCCGCGCTTCCAAGAGTGCCGAGGATGCGCGCAACCAGCTCATGTCCCGCTTCGGCCTCTCTCAGCTTCAGGCCGACGCTATCCTGAACATGCAGCTCCGCCAGCTAACCGCCCTCGAGCGTGAGAAGCTCGAAGACGAGTATAAGGCCCTCCTGAGGCGCATCGGCTACCTCGAGGACCTCTTGGCTGACCCGCTGAAGATCCTCGGCGTGATCAAGGACGAGCTGCGCTACCTCAAGGACAAGTTCGGCGACGCCCGACGCACCCGGATCATCCCTGTCGAGGCCGAGGAGATCGGTGAAGAGGACATGATCCCCGAAGAGGACACGATCATCACGATCACTCGCGATGGCTACATCAAGCGTGTCCCGATCGACACCTATCGGGCTCAACGCCGCGGAGGCAAAGGCATAATCGGCGCGACCGCCAAAGAAGAGGACAAGCTCGCGCACCTGTTCGTGGCGACCACGCATCATTACATCCTCTTCTTCACCGACCGCGGCCGCGTCTACAGGCTCAAGGCCTACGAGATCCCGCAGACCTCGCGCCAAGCGATGGGCACCGCTGTCATTAACCTGATCAACATCGAGCCCGGCGACAAGATTACCGCCGTCATCCCCGTCAAGGAGATGGACAATGACGGCTTCATGGTGATGGCGACGGAGCTCGGTGAAGTCAAGAAATCCGATCTGAACGAGTTCCACAACCTCCGCTCGAACGGCCTCCGGTGCTTCGACATCGAAGAGGGCGATTCCCTGCGATGGGTGGAACTCTCCCACGGCAGCGACGAGGTGGTCCTGGTCACCAGGAACGGCATGTCGATCCGCTTCCACGAGAAGGACCTCCGCAGCGCGGGGCGCGCAGCCGGCGGCGTGAGAGGCATCAAGCTCGTCGGGGACGACCGTGTGGTCGGAATGACTCTCGCCCGAGACAACTGCGAGCTGCTCGTGGCCACCGAGCGCGGTTTTGGTAAGCGAACGCTCCTCGAGTACTACCGCAAGCAGACCCGAGGCGGCAAGGGCATCAAGACGATGAACCTGTCCGAAAAGACCGGCCGCATCGTCGAGACCGCCGTGGTCGACGACACCGACAAGATCGTGATTGTCACCACCGGCGGGATCATGCTCAAGATCAGGGTTAAGGAAATCCGCTCTTGCGGCCGCTCCACCCAGGGCGTCAAACTGATCAATCTCGGCGCCGGCGACTCGGTCGGGTCTCTCGCCCGTATCCCCAAGGCCGAGGATCCGGGAGAAAGCTCAGCCGCACTGCCGAGGCCGAAGAAGAAGAAAGACGCGCTCGATCTACCCGAGGGTGAAGAGCCCGAGGATGTGGACGAGGAACTCGTCGATGAAGAGGACTTGGAGGACGAGGAACCCGAGTCCGAGGAATAGCAGCCACAGCCCCTCTCCAACGTGGACGAGGGGCTTCTTCTTTTGCCCGTTCGCACCGCAGGAGCCCACATATTTTCCCTCCTAAAGCTTACCTGCTGTTTACATCGTCTTGCAGTTGGGCTAGAATATCGTAGCTCTGCTTGCTGACGCCCGGCGCGCGCCGGAGGATTGTCTGCCCGATTGTGCCAAGCTTGCGGGGCGCATTCTATGAGAGGTGAAAGAATGAGCACCAGAACAGTATGTCTACTCGTCCTCTTCGCCCTGGCCCTCCTGTCCAGTCAGGTGTTGGCCACCCCGGCCTACTTCGGCTACACAGGTCTGATGATGACGCCGACTGCCGACACGCTCAAAATGGGCGGCGTCAACTTCGGCGGCGTCTTCGTGAGTGACGACGACGCCGACACCACGTTCCTGTCGGCCAACTTTGGCTTGTTGCCCAAGCTCGAGGTCGGCGCTGCGCTGATCGATCCGGAGGTCGGAGACAGCGAAGCTATCATCAACGCGAAGTTCGGGCTGCTTAGTGAGACTGCGGCAACCCCCGCGCTGGCTGTGGGCCTCAGTGACATCACTGACGAGCTCGATGCTACTCCCTACGTGGCGCTGAGCAAGTCCATCCCTCTTGCCGGTCAGTATATCTGGCAGCCCCGGTTCCACGTTGGTGTGGGCGGCGGACGCTTCGACGGCCTATTTGCAGGCTTTACTGCCCAGGCGACCGATCGGATCATGCTCATGCTTGAGTACGATAGCGAGGATGTCAACTTCGGGCTCCAGTTCTCGGCTGGGCAGGGTCTTCGGCTCCACGCGGGACTTGTCGGAGGCGACAGCCTTGGGCTCGGCCTGAACTACAACATCGGGTTCTAAAGACCCCATTAACCTATACAAGACAAGCGCCGTCTGCCAGTCAAACCTGGCGGCGGCGCTTTTCGCATCACCGGGCTATTACTAACGCGCCGGGTCGCGACGACAGGCAGGCAAGGAGTCTTACCAGATCCTCCACCACGGGCGCGGCTTGTCGGGCAAGCAGCAGGCGGCGCAGGGAGTGGCCCTGCGTTGGGCGAGGAAGTGCATTTCAGGAGTCGAAGGGGCTTGGATTGCCGGGCAGTCGATAGATAGGTGAAGAACCCCGCTGGAGTCGAGAGCCACTTGCCTAAGGCCTGGATCAGCCTCAAGCCGGGTGGTATCCAACTGCAGGAAACCGTGCCCGTCCTTGCCGTTGGCGAATCGGGTGTATGCGAGGTTAATGGCTTCTACTCTCTCTACCCCGGCAAATGCCTTCAGCGCGTGGGCGTAGAGCCGGATGGTCGCGCCGGTGTTGGCGATGTCATCGACGAGCAGGACCGTTCCCTTCAGCTCCCGCGGGCGGATGAAGAGATCCTGGGAGACATACTTCACGCGAGCCCTGAACGCCTCAGACCCCGAAAGGTGTTTCACCAGACGCATCGGGGGCCGGTCACCGCTTCTGAAGAAGAGATCGTTCGCCTCCGCTGCGCCGGTTAGTTCGCAGAGGGCCGATGTGAGCCGGCTCAGCGGCCGATCAGGCTCTGATCTTGACTCTGCCGAACCCAAGACACGCACGACCCAGTCGATGCGGCGTCCGCGGATGATCTCGGTGATCCTCCGCGCGTAGAACCGTGCCAGCGCCGATATACGGGGCTCATAGTCGGCTGTGGGAACACATTCCTTGAAGCCCTTGACGACGTGGCTCTCGAAGCTGGAGCGTGAGTGCGGCCAGTAAGAACCGAGCGCGGCTACACAGGCGCAGGGCTCGTCGCGGCAGACGATGTCGATGTCAAGGGCTGACCTCAGTGGCTGGGGGGTCGGCGGCCTGCTCACTTGCCTGAGACCGGCAGCAGAATGTCGCGTACAACCTCGAACTTGCCGAACGGCGGCATAATGTAGGCGCCGCCGTAGTCACGCCGGGCGATCGCCAGAGTCTCCCGAGCGATGGCCAGGCCCTCGGCTCTGGCTTCGTCGGGGCTGACGGCGGCAAGACGTTTGCGGATGTGCTCGGGGATCTCGATACCGGGAACCTCGTTGTGCAGGAACTCCGCATGCCGTGAGCTGCGCAGTGGCAGGATCCCAACGAGCACGGGTGGCATCCAATCCTTCGGCAGCGCGGCGGTCGCACGCGCGAGGGGCTCCGGGTCAAAGACAGGCTGGGTCATAAGGAAGTTGACGCCGGACTCGCGCTTCTTCTCGAGCCGCGCGATCTCTTTGTCCATGTCTGTGGCCATGGGGTTCAGCGCGCCACCTATGGCGAAGTTGGTGGGCCTGCCGAGCTCCTTGCCTGTGTAGTCCAAGCCCTGGTTGAGCGAATGGATGACTTTGGCCAGCCCATCGGAGGTCACATCGAAGACCGAGGTCACCCCCGGGTAGTCTCCCAGTGACGCCGGATCGCCGGTCAGAGCGAGTATGCCGTCTACTCCAAGCGCCGACGCTCCTAAGAGCGTCGAGTGCATCCCCAACAGGTTCAGATCGCGGCAGGTAAGATGCAGTATGACCGCGAGCCCAAGCTCCTCCTTGATCAAGTGGGCGAATGCTACCGCGCTCATATGCACGTGCGCCATCGGGTTGTCGGTGACGTCTATCGCTGATATGCCGGCATCGACCAATGGTCTTAGCTTCTCGATCGCTTCGTGATAGTTGGCGTCCTTGGGAGGGGTGACTTCGACCGTGACGAAGTCTCCGCACATCCGGCGCAATAGGGGCGAGCGTTCAGCTCCAGCGAAGGTGGCTTGGCGGCGCCTGGGAGCCCGGACCCGGGCCGGCACTGGTCTTGGCATGCCTTTGACGCCGTTGGCTAGGTTCTGAATATGTGCGGGAGTCGTGCCGCAGCAGCCGCCGATTATGCTCGCGCCCGCCTCGACTATCTCTTGCCCGCGTCTGGCGAAGTAGTCGGGCGAGGACGGGTAGAGCGTTCTCCCGCCGACGCTGGCTGGGAAACCGGAGTTGGGCATTGCCGAGATCGGCAGGTCGGTCATCTCGCGCAAGGCCTGGACAGCGCGGAGGGTCTGCTCGGGGCCGACGCCGCAGTTGAAGCCAATCGCGCTCACGGGATAGTCCGCCAGGCCGGAGGCAATATCATCCAGACTGTCCCCACTTGCGGTGGTCAGGTCGGTGCCTACAGCGAACTGGCAGATAACGGGCAGCCCGCAGGAGTCGAACACCGTCTCGAGCATCAGGCGCGCAGCGTGCAGATCAGTGAGGGTTTCGAGTATCAGTAGGTCTACCCCGCCCTCGGCAAGTCCTTTGACCTGATCGAGAATAGTCGCTTTGGCGTCCTCGAGGCTGGCGGGACCAATGGGCTCCAACTGAACCCCCAGAGGGCCGATGGAGCCTGCCACCACAACTCTGGCACCGGCGACACTTCGGGCGAGCTGGGCGCCCGCGCGGTTGATCTCGTATGTTCTGTCTTCCAGGCCGTGTGCCGCTAGCCTGAACCGGTTGGCGCCGAATGTGTTTGTCTCGATGGCATCAGCGCCCGCTTGGATGTAGTCGGCGTGGACCTGGCAGATGAGGTGAGGCTCGGACAGGTTCAGTTCTTCGATCGAGCGGCGGTGGCTGATTCCTCGCTCGACCAGGAGCGAACCCATCGCGCCGTCAAAGACGACTACTCGATCGTTGAAGACTGTGGGCAGGGGCCTGGGGTTCTGCATCAGCTAGATAACATTCACTATGCGGTTGTTGTCGTCAACGAGGACGACCTTGCGGTGAACCGGTTCGTCTGTAAGGCAGTAGGAAATAATGATAACCTTGTCGCCGACGCTGCACAGGTGCGCGGCTGCGCCATTGAGACAGATAACCCCGCTCCCCCGTTCCCCGGGGATAGCGTAAGTCTCAAGCCTTTGTCCGTTGGTTACATTGAGGACGTGCACGTGCTCCCCGTCGATGATCTCAGCAGCGTCAAGCAGGTCTTCATCGATCGTGACGCTGCCGACGTAGTCGACGTCGCATTGGGTGACCGTCGCCCGGTGTATTTTGCTCTTGCACATTGAGAGGAGTTTCATCTCACTAATAGTATAGCAGGAGGGGAGGCATGGTTCAATCGTACTGACGAATGCGAGCTCAGGCGTCGGAGACGCCCCCTGCAACGCACGAGCGCAGCGTTGTAGTCGGGTTCTCTGAACCCCCAGGCGTCGGAGACGCCACCTACAGCACGAGCGCAGACGTTGTGGTCGGGTTCTCTGAACACCCAGGTGTCGGAAACCCCTTCTATAATGGGATGATGTCTGCTGAATCGCGGGTTGCCAGGACGGGGATGTAGAGGGTCTCCCAGGCGCTGCGCAAGACACCATTGACTACTGCGTCGGCAGCGAGGGGGGACTTGATGATTGTTCGTATGCCGGTGACGCGACGGCGGACCCCAACGTTCGGCAGCGTGGTCCCCTGGGGGCAGGTGACACGCAAGCCGACGTTGCCTGAGCCATCTTGCAGGTTCGTGCCGTCGTCGATGTAGAAAAGGCACTGCGTGGTATCCACAGCGGTCACCTTGCCGCACGCTGTCACCAGCAAGCCGACCGGATTCTGCCCGGTGTAGTTCAGCGATTCGGTCGGGTCACACGCGAGAGTGCGCTGGTTCATGAACCTCCCTCTGGCAGGGGAGCCGGGGGATTGTGACTTGAGCTGGGGCGAGGAGAGGATCGGGATGCCGTCGGCCCACGTCACTGTCCCGGTGCAGTCGACGCGAGATCCTATTGAGACGGACCAGGCGGCTGGCACTCTGATGGCTGACGACCCATCCGGCGACTGCAGCCAAAGGCCTGGCGCGTTTGCGTCGGAAGATGCGATGGACGTGACGACCGCGCCTTTGAACGATACGGGCTGGCCAACCTGGTAGTTGCGTGCCCAGCCTATGGAGCTTACGGGTGGTTCGCCGGCTGACGCGATAAGATCAAGGCGAATAGGCTCCCCAGTCCAATTGAGGGTGGTAGAATACGCGGGATCCTGGCTGCTTCCGTTGGCGTCGGGGCTGAACGTCCAGAGCTCGGACGACGGGTTGTCTGCATAGACGAGCTTGACGGAGACAGGGCCATCGAGATCATAGGCCGCGCCGGATGGGTTCCAGCCATTCAGCACGATCGTCGAATATGGGTAGTCGGGCGCCGCGGTCAATGTCAGATGCCAGGTTCTGGTCTCGCCGTTGGCCATTGGCAAGCGTATATCAGTGTACCACCGTTTGTCCAACGAGTGGTCGGTGCAGTAGATGGTGGTTGGGTAGGTGGTACTAAGATAGGCCCAACTCGGAGTTGTGTAAGTGCCCAACTGGACGAATGGCGCTCCCGCGTTTTCATTCGGATCACAGGTCTGCAGGAGCACGCGCCACTTGTCATCGGGGCCGGCGTGCGCCATCATAGTGCAGAGGATCGACAGCAGAAAGGTCAAGGCGAGTCTTTGGGCGCTCGATAGTGACTGCAACACGATACCTCACTTGGCGGATGATCCGGTGACGCACCGCCACTTCAGGTGCGTGAGCCTCAGGTAATCTACCTCATCAATGGCGGCCTGTCAAGAGTGTTGTTGACTGGGTCCCGGGAGCGATGTTAGGCTGGAGTCAGATACAAGACGAGAGGACGACGGCATCTTGGATAGCAAGCACGCACGACCCAGAGTGATGATCAACCCGTCGTGCCAGTTCGGCAACGTGTTCACGGCCGAGGATGGCAGCGAGCTCTACAATGAAGCGCGGGTGATGTACGATATCGCCTTGTTGGTACGGCAGGAGTTGGTGGCAGATGGCCGCGTCGAAGCGTTCGTCAGTCGTGAGGCTCGTGACCAGCCAACCACGCTGAGGGACGAGACGGAGCTAACGCAGAGCCTCAAATGCGATGTCCTGGTCGCGCTTCACTCGGACGACACCGGCACGGGCGAACCCGGCGGCGGGACTTGGGCGTTCCATGCAGACGACGGCCAGGGTAAGCGGCTGGCGGACTCAGTCCATAAGCACCTGCTTGAGGCAATCAGGGAGTTCTACCCCCATGTCAGGTTCCTCGGTGTCCGGACGCACTGGAAGCGGCTCTGGGTGCTGCACGAGTCCGGCTGCCCTGCCTGCCTGGTTGAGATCCTCTTCCACTCCAATCCCACCGAACGTGAGATGCTCAAGAACCCTGACAGGCAGGTCGTGATGGCCCGGGCGATTGCCAAGGGGATTCTGAATTACCTCGGGCTTGCATAGCCTCCCCCGCAGCAGGGTATAGTTCGGGCTGGTATGAAGTGCTTTGTCACAGGCGGGACAGGGTTCGTCGGCGCGCACGTGGTCCGGAAGCTTGTCGAGCGCGGGGACCGCGTGACCTGCCTCGTGCGCGCGTCCAGCAACAGGTCGCTGCTTGACGGGCTGCCGGTCGAGATCACCGTCGGCGACCTGCTCGATCAGGAATCAATGCTCAGGGGCCTCGATGGAGTCGATGAGCTCTACCATGTGGCGGCGGACTATCGGCTCTGGGCCCGCGACCCCAGTGAGATCTACCTCAACAACATCGAAGGTACAAGGGGCGTTCTCTTGGCCGCACGCACGGCGGGAGTCGGACGCGTGGTCTACACCAGCACGGTCGGCTGCCTCGGGCTGCCGAAGGACGGCACGCCCGGCACGGAGGAGACGCCTGTGACGCGGAGTGAGCTGGTGGGCCACTACAAGAAGTCGAAGTACGATGCCCAGCAAGTCGCGCTTGAGTTCGCGTCCGAAGGGCTGAATCTGGTAATCGTGAACCCAAGCACGCCGGTCGGCCCAGGCGACATCAAACCGACCCCCACCGGAAAGATCGTGGTTGACTTCCTGAACGGCAAGATGGCCGCCTACGTGGACACGGGCCTGAACCTGATCTCCGTGGAGGATGCTGCCGAAGGTCATCTGTTGGCTGCGGCCAAGGCACGGGCGGGAGAGAAGTACATCCTGGGCAATCGGAACCTGACCCTGCATCAGATTCTCCACATACTGGCGGAAGTCACGGACGGCAAGGCGCCGAGGATGCAGATCCCACACTGGTTGGCCATTGGTGCGGCCGCTGTAAGCACAGCCATAGGCAGTATTCGAGGGGCCGAGCCCGGCATTGCGCTCGAGGGGGCGCTGATGGCTCGCAAGCGGATGTTCTTCTCACCGGCGAAGGCGATCAACGAACTGGGACTGCCTCAGGGTTCGGTTGAGAGTGCGCTCGAGCGGGCAGTGCGGTGGTTCATCGAGAATCGCTACGTTAAGGCATCCGCTCGGCAGTGATAGGGGTGCTGCTGGCTGACCGGGTAGTGGGTAGGCGCGTGGCAGCGCTTTCTGTTGGGGACACGTTGATCGTGAGGAAGAGCATCAGGTAGATGCCCGCGTAAGTAGCTATCGCGCCTCTTAGCATGAGCTTCACAAACCTCGGTCGGTACTGCCTCGACCACTCCGCAATGAAGACCGGCAGGAAGATCAGGCTCAGTTTCGCCAGCACAAAGGTCCCCACGCCATAGCGCAGGTAGAACGCCATGATAGGGTTTCCCTCCGTCGCCCTGTCCGTGCGTAGTAGTACCAGGGTGGTGGCGAGGTCGAGTACGCACAGCGCGATCAGTATCTGGCTCTCTCTCGTCAGCTTCACTGACTATCTCTCCTTGATACGTCTATCTTCATTGTTCCCGCTTTCCCAGCAGTTATACTATGAGTCCGCCTGGTTCTATGTCTGCTTTGGACGCATAGTTTGGACAATGGCCAAAGGAGCAATAACAGTATTGTGGTTACTTGTGCTGTCAAGGCACGTTCAGGGTGGATGGGGGAGAGTCTCAAGATGCACGTTTCTGTCAGCCCCGCGCTTCGGGCGATGCAGCGAACCGAACGACCGGTCTCTATTGTGGGTAAGCTTGTCGGTCTCTTGATACTTGGCGTGGCAGTGGCCGTTGTGATAGGGATCTCGCAGCCGAGGGGACCGAGCAAGCTGGACGCCAACACGATTGTGAGCCCATTCGATGTGACGAACGCGCCGCCACCCTCCATCAGCCGCGATGCGGTCAAAGTCGTGGTTCCTCGCAGAATGCTCCCTCCACAGGAGCGTGCGCGGGTGGCGCGAGATCTGCCCTGAAATGGCTAGACGCACTGAGGGAGTTCAGTTCTGTGGTAATCCAGGTTCCGCTGGTGCTGAGTGGGTTCGGCAAGAACCATATCGAAGCACGTTGCCGAAGCTCCGGCCCTTCGATACCGCCCCGCAGAGCGGGCCCACTCAGGACCTGCGGAAGAAGAGCATTCCCGCGAGACTGAACTGACACGATGTAGTCAAAGAGGTTGACATGGCCGTGCCCTGTGCGCATACTATAATCACATCGACGGGGCCGTCTTGCGGTCCCGGAGGTTGGACTCACAGGTCGAAAGGAGCGAGGGGATTGAAGCTCGTCCTCACAATTATGATTCTTGCAGCACTGACAACTGCCTTAGTAGCAGAAACCCAGCCGAAGCAGACCCCGCCTGAACTGGGGCGGACTGTGATCATCGAAACCAACAAGGGCACCATCAAGCTTGTCCTCTACGAGAAGGACGCGCCCATAACTACCAAGAACTACGTCGATCTCGTGCAGAGGAACTTCTACGACGGGCTGACGTTCCATCGCGTAGTGCCTGGATTCGTGATCCAGGGCGGCGATCCCGCTGGCAACGGCACGGGCTCTTCGGACAAGAAGATCAAGCTGGAAGTGTCGCCGAAACTCAAGCATGATGCAGCCGGCGTGGTCGCTATGGCTCGCAGTCAGCACCCTGACAGCGCGTCCTGCCAGTTCTACATCACGCTTGCTCCTCAGCCGGGGCTGGATATGCAGTATGCCGTCTTCGGCCGTGTGACGGAGGGGCTTGACGTAGTGAAGAAGATACAGATAGGCGACGTGATGAAGACCGTGCGCCTTGCTCCCGAGCCTGTCAAATAGACTCCGAAAGAAGAGAAGCCTGCGGAGAAGGAGCAGCCCGCAGAGTAGGAGCCGCACAGAGATACGAAAGCCCGAGGCCGTAAGCAGGTCTCGGGCTTCTTGCGTGTGGCTGCAGCCAGCTTGTCGCTACTTCGGCGCCGTGGCAAGGGGCCAGTTGTCGGTGCGGAATGGTGTCGCCGGTAGCCCTCCGCGCGCGAACAGGTTGGCGATCGGACAGTCCGCCCAGGCATAGCGCACAGCAACCGGGTTGGTTACACTGCCGCTGCTTACAACGACCTTGTCGTCGACGATCCTGGCGGTCGCGTTGTGGAACCTTCTGTCCTCGCCTGCTACCGCAAAGCCAGTCAATACTCCGCCTTTGGCCTCCAGACCACCGGGCGCGTCAGTGAACCTGAGCACGGCGCGGTCGCCCTTGACGGTCATCGACTCGAATCTCGGCCCCTTGAACTCAACGCTCTTCCCGTATGTGGTTGCCTGCGCTGCGAGTGCCAGACGGGCTCCGACGGGTTCCTTTGCCTGCGGATGTATATCAGCTGAATCACCATAGTCGGTGATCACTGCCATGGCTGTATTGGGACAGTGGATGCTGGTGAGAAGCTGCGACTCTCTTAGCTCCGCCCAGGCGGAGTCTCCCGGATTGTTGGCAATGGGTCCGAACGGTGCAAGCTGCACAAACAGCACGGGGAAGTCGCCCTGACCCCAGTCCTCGCGCCAGTTCTGGATCATCCTGGTGAACCGCTGTTCATAGCGATAGGCCTCACCGGCATTCGACTCGCCCTGATACCAGATCGCGCCGCGCATGGCATATGGTATCAGCGGAGCGATCATTCCGTTGTAGAGAACGGCGGGGTGGTTCGGGTCTTTGCCGTAGTCGTTGATCGCCGTGACCGACTCGCTCCAGTCCGGCAGTGTCTCCAGAGCCGGGAGCGAGGCCCAAGCCTCGACTCTCGTGCCACCCCACGAAGTGTTGATCAGCCCGACCGGCACCCCCAGAGCCTTGCGTAAGTCACGGCCGAAGTAGTAGCCGATAGCACTGAAATCTGGAACCGTTTCGGGCTTGCACTCCACCCAGTTGCTTTGAACCTCGCTGACGGGCGCAGCTACGGGTATGTTCGGTACCGTAAACAGACGCATCTGAGGGTCGGTGGACGCAGCGATTGCCGAGGCAGCGTTCGTGGTAGCCCTGAGCGGCCACTGCATGTTTGACTGCCCGCTGCAGAACCACACTTCTCCCACGAGCACGTTCTTTAGCTCGATGGTATTAGAGCCAGCGATCGTCATCGTGAACGGTCCGCCGGGCTTGAGAGGCTTCAGGCGCACGAGCCACTTGCCATCCTTGGCCGTCGTGCTGACTTCCTGGCCTTGGAACCTGACTGTCACGCGCTCACCATCGGCGGCGGTTCCCCATACTGGTGCGCTGATTCCCTGCTGCAACACGGCGTTGTCTGTGAACAGCGAGACGGGCTTTACCGTGCACCAGGCAGACGATGCGATGAGCCCAAGGACTAAGATGAAGGCGACGTCTTTGCAGAACATCATGATCTCCACGCGTGCCATATAGTGGGGCGGCACGCCTGGTGAGACTATAGCAATGGATGGGGTGGGTGTCAATGGTCAGCCGGGGGTTCCTGAATTATGTCCAGGATGACAAAATGTGCAGGAATCCAGCATTCCTTGAAGAATGTAATACTGGATTACCCTATGTGCCGGGCATACACTCGCCGGTGCGCTTAAGCCTGAGTGTCGATTGGGAGGGTGCTGTGATGGTGACGACACCGGGAAGTGCTTGCAGAGACGAAGGGCTGAGCCTTTTCAGATCGGGCAGAGTGAGAGAGGCGATCGCAAAGCTGGAGGATGCGCTCCGGCTGGACGATGAGGATCCCCAGACCCACACCTACCTCGGCGCAGCCTACAACGCGGCGAACGACAAGCTCCACGCCGTTCACCACTTCGAGGAATCCGTTCGCCTGCTCGAATCCCCCAACAGTCTCTATAACCTCGGCGTTGCCTACGAGTCGGTTCACAGGATCGATGAAGCCGTAAGGCAGTATCGTATGGCAGCGGAACTTGATCCCAGCTACACAAAGGCCTGCGACGCGCTGCAGAGGCTGCACACCCAATATACGGCAGCGCACCCGATTCCGCCCGGAGGATAGTAGATGGAGACGCCCGTAAACGGCACTGCTCGTGACGAGGGGCTGCGGCTTCTCAAGGCGGGGCAGGTCAACGACGCAATCAGCACATTGGAGAGAGCTGTTCAGGATAACCCAAACGATTCCCAGACACAGATGTATCTCGGGATCGCTTGCCATCGGGGTGGAGAGGGCCTGAGAGCGGCACGACATCTCCAGGAGTCGATCCGGTTGCAGCCGTCTTCCAGGGCTTGCTACAACCTGGGGCTGGTCTATGAGGCAACGCAGCGAGAGAGCGAGGCGGCGGACTTGTACCAGCGGGCGCTATCCCTGGAGCCTGGCTATGCCCATGCTCAGCAGGCGCTCCAGAAGCTGCGGGACGGGATGACAGCCCCGGCTCCGGTCGCCAACGAGCCTTACCTGAACCAGGCGCAAGCGGTTCCGCCGCCGGCCTCTGTCAACCAGACTCAAGTCGTGGACCCTCCGCCCGCGCCTGCCGCGCAATGGCGGCAATCCGTCCCGAGCGGCGGATATGCTCCTTCGCCAGGGCCGCAGCCGGGCATGTCGGGAGTTGGACCGCCGCCGTACATTGCCAGGCAGATAGAGGAACAGCGCAAGATTCGCGAAGCCAGTCGGGCTATGCTTGTCGGTGGCCTGCTGTACGGGTCGCTCTGCGGTGCGCTGATCTTCGTACTGCTCGGAATCCTGAGCGCCTTTCTTCAGTTCGCGTTGGTTTCGCCAGGATCAGGCATTCTGTCGATCATCATAAGCGCGATCTCGGGAGCGATATTCGGCGGCCTCTGCGGGTTGTGGATGGCTTATATGGGTGGCGAGGAGACGCAGGCTGCGCTTGCTGGGGCGGTGCTGCGCGCTATCTACGTTCTGGTGATTGGGCTCATCGGCGGGCTCCCAGGCTTCATGATAGGAATAATGGTGTTCTGGGGTGCAGTGATGGGTGCTGTGGCAGGCTTCATCATCGGCAGGCTTGTCGAATGCAGCACAGGTCAGATCTAGCAGCACATACCATCCCCCTCACCTTTGGGCGCGATGCGATGAGATGTCGCGCCCAGTCGATGTACAAGGAATTCCTCTCCCCATTCCCCAAGTAGACATGGAGATACAAACGCGTAAGCACGCAAGGAGCATTCGATAGATGAATTCAAGAGAGCGCTGGTTGGCTTGTATGCGCTTTGAGCCGGTTGATCACGTTCCGGATTTTGAGTTTGGCTACTGGGATGAGAACTTTCCCATCTGGCAAGAGCAGGGCCTGCCGAAGTACGTCGATTGCATCTGGAAGGCCGATCTTTTCTTCGGGCTGGAGACCTACGACTATGTCCCGATGAACGGCGGGCTGATACCCGGTTTCGAGTATCAGGTGCTCGAGGACGATGACCGCAACCAGGTCATAGTCGACTATGACGGAGTGAAGAAGGTCATCCAGAAAGACGGCCTGCAGACGATCCCGCGGTTCCTGAAGTTCCCGATCGAGACGAGGGAAGACTGGCAGGAGTTCAAGAAGCGCCTGGATGCAAACAACCCCGATCGGTATATGTCTGACGAGAAGCGCCAGGAGTGGATCAAGTCCAAGACGAACCTGGACAGGCCCCTGGTGGTCGGCGGCGGCAGCCTGCTCGGCACGATTCGCAACTGGATGGGCTTCGAGAACCTTGCGATCTCTTGTATGGATGATCCGGAGTGGATAGAGGAGATGATCAACTACCTGGCCGACTTCCGGGTGGCGCTCCTGGACCGTGCGCTCGTGGATATCGAGCCCGACACATCCTCCATCTGGGAAGACATCGCTTTCAACCACGGGCCGATCATCTCACCGAAGCTCTTCCACCAGTGGATGACGCCCGCCTACAAGAAGGTCACCGAGTGCCTGAAGAG
>CAZFYZ010000004.1:82856-85641 GCA_964523735.1 uncultured bacterium
GACTGCGATGGTCTGATCAACTCGATCGTTCACTGCTGGCTCGAAGGCGGGGTCAACATTATGTTCCCGCTGGAGATTCGCGGCGGGACGGACCCCTATTGGATGCGCGAGCAGTTCGGGAAAGAAGTGAAGCTGATGGGCGGCGTTGATAAGACCAAGCTCATTGCGGGTAAAGAAGCTATCGATGCCGAGCTCAAGCGAATTACACCGCTCGTGGAGCAGGGTGGATATATCCCGCACGTCGATCACCGCTGCCCCCCGGACGTGACGTATGAGAACTACCTCTACTACCTGAAGCGCAAGAGGGAGACATTCGGCATCCCCGAGCCCGCGCCGTGGGAAGAGCGCAGAGATCAGTACGACTGGGCGAAGGACTAGCAGGAGCACAAGGATGTATGTAGCGATCATAGCTGGTGGGTCTGGCACGAGACTCTGGCCGAGATCCAAGCAGGCAAAGCCGAAGCAGTTCCAGAGCCTGTATAGCGACAGCACGCTGTTGCAGGAGACGGTTAAGCGGCTGGAGCCGATGGTGCGGCACGAGGATATCTGCGTGATTGCCAATAGGTCGCACGAACCGATCGTCAAGGAGCAGCTCCCTTGGCTGCCTGACGCCAACTGGGTCGGGGAGCCGGTGGGTAGGGATACCGCCCCGGCTGTGGGCGTGATCGCCACAATCCTGCACCACAGGGACCCGGAGGCCGTGATCTTGGTCACTCCGGCCGATCACGTTATAGCCAAGGAAGCCCACTTCAGGCATCTGCTCAAGGTCGCCGAACAGATCGCGGCAGAGGGGCCGAACGTGGTTACTATTGGCATTCGCCCGACCGGTCCGGAGACTGGCTACGGCTATATCCAGATGGCCGAGACGCATCGGACGGTGGATGACATCGACGTGCACGACGTGATCACGTTCAAGGAGAAGCCGGACCTCAAGACCGCCGAGGAATATGTTGCGAGCTGGCACTACGTGTGGAACAGCGGGATGTTCATCTGGAGCGCCAAGACCATCCTGGACCTGTTCGAGAGGCACGCGCCCGACATCTACAAGCTGCTCATGCGCCTCGATGCCGCGCTCGGCACACCCGATGAAGCGCAGGTCTTCGATGAGGTCTACGAGGAGTTTCCGAGGATATCCGTGGACTATGCAATCCTCGAGCACGCCGAGAGTATCCACGTGATCCCAGCTTCGATCGGCTGGAATGATCTTGGAAGCTGGTCTTCGCTGCACGAGATCATGGAGTCTGACGAAGACGGGAACACGGTCGTCGGGCATCACGTCGGAGTCGATACGCATAATTGCCTTATCCACTCCAAGGACCGGCTTGTCGCCACGGTCGGGCTGGACAACCTGGTCATAGTTGACGGCGGTGACGTGCTGTTGGTCCTTCCCAGCGGGCGTTCGCAGGACATCAAGGCGCTGCTGGAAGCGCTGAAGAAGCAGGGGAAAGAGAGCTACCTCTAATCCCCCAGACACACCATAATGATCGCGGCGAAAGATGGCTCGTATTCTCGCTGCGCTCATAACGAGTTCCCTAGCATCAAAGATGGAGTTGGTAAAATTGACTAGCAGAGACCGCGTATGTAAGACTCTTAACCATCAGGTTCCTGACCGAGTGCCGATCGACTTGGGGGCCATGGGCGCGACGAGCATATCGGCCATGGCCTACGCCAAGGTCAAGAAGGCCCTGGGTATAGAGACGCCCACCAAGGTAGCCTACACAATGTCGTTCCTTGCCCAGATCGAGCCGGAGGTGCTCGACAGGCTTCACATCGATGTCGTCCCTCTCGATCCAACATACTCCCGATGGGCCGGGCAGGACGCTTCGCAGGGTCTGCGGAAGGTCGCGTTCGACGGGACCGAGGTCTACCTGGCCCCCGGCACAAGGATCGATGAGGAACCGGACGGCAGCTGGATCCTGCTCTCGTCGAGCGGGCAGCCCGTTGCGAAGATGCCTAAGGACGGGTTCTACTTCGACTACCTGCGGCCGACTATGAGTTCGCTGAGCATCGATCCGGCCAAGTGCAAGCCCCAGAGCAGCGTCCCGGACGAGGAATTGGCGTCTCTTGCAGAGCGCGCCAAGCATCTGCATGAATCCACCGATAAGGCGATTCTGGGGTGGGGCTACACAATCAGCTTCCTGGGGATGAGCGCGGGGCTTTCAGACAACATCACGCAGGGTGCGCTCGATGAGTGGCTGTGCATGCTCATGGCTGAGAAAGACACCGCTCACGAGATGATGGGCAGAGTGGTGGACGCCTCGATCTCGTGCCTGAAGCAGGTTCACCAGGCAATCGGCGACCGATGCTTCGCCTGGGGGATTGCCTCAGATGATGCCGGCACACAGCGGTCCGAATTGATCGCGCCGGAGCTCTTTCAGGAGATGATCATCCCGCACTACAAGCGCCTGTGCGACTGGGTTCACGCGAACACCTCGTGGAAGACTTTCCTGCATTCCTGCGGGTCGATATACCACTACATTCCGCTGTGGATCGACGCGGGGATCGACATCCTGAACCCCATCCAGACGTCAGCGGTGAACATGGACCCCGCGCGACTGAAGAAGGAGTTTGGCGAAAAGGTCGTGTTCTGGGGCGGCGGCTGCGACACGCAGAACGTGCTGCACAAGTCTTCGCCCGAGCAGGTCCGCGAGCACGTCCGCCAGCGGATGGAGACGTTCAAACCCGGCGGCGGGTTTGTGTTCAACCAGGTCCACAACATACAGGCCAACGTCCCACCGGAGAACGTGATCGCGATGTTCGACGCGGCGCATGAGTTCGGCGGCTA
>CAZFYZ010000005.1:0-37181 GCA_964523735.1 uncultured bacterium
GGCCTCCATCTCGGTCGTGAGAGTTTTGAGCTTGCCGGCGACGCCGACGTAGGCCAGAATGCCGCCGAACAAGATCATCACTGCCACAACGATCAGGACAGTGACCCCCTTTGTGGTGGCCTTAAGACTGAACGCGGCCATTGTTCATCGCTCCTTTCGGCGGCTCGGTTCCCTCAAACGTGGCGCCGATCTCGAACTCGATCGCTGAACTGCCATTGATGACGGAACTCTGAGTAAAATGGAGGTCGACTGTATCAAGCTCTGGTATGTCAGCCAGCCGAAGCATAGCTTCACCTATCCTGGCTTGCGAGATTGATATACCGGTGAGGTTCACTGCTGCAGCCCCCTGATTCGGGGCCTTGCCTGTCGCGAGCCTCGTGAGATACGTGGACTGAGGCATGCTCTGCGTAAGCCGGTCCAGAGTGTTGTACCAGCGCATCGTGTCGTCCTTGGCCTGGTTCAACAGATCCAACTTCGGCTTGAGGGCCTTGGTCGCTTCTTCGTTCTTCTCGATCTCGCGAACCGTCGGCTGAAGCTGGGCGATCTTGGCATTAAGGCTATTGATGCTCTTGCCGGTCGTTATTATCTTGGTGCAGACAATACCGCCCAGCGCGACCGCGCAGACCAGCTCACCGACTATGACGAGGCAGAGCCTGCGCATGTCTCTTTCCATGCGCCGCTTCTCTGCGCGTCGGGGAGCGATCATATTGATGGAAGGCATTGAAAAGCTCCTTTCCTGGGAAGTCGAAAGTCGAAGTCACAGGTCGAAAGTCGACCCACTGGAGTCCAAGGTCATCGCTAGCACGCACAAGCCCGTTTCCGGACTTTAGAGTTTGGACTCTTGACTCTGAACTCTGCCTCCCTCATGCCGCCTTGTGCTGGGCGTTGGTTATTTGTTCCTTGAGTGCCAACCCTGCGCCAATGGCGAGCACCGGCCCGTGTTCATCAAGAAACTCGCCTGGCACCCTTCCGGTTCCGATGGCGCTTTGTCTGAAGACGCTGGCGGTCTCGGTCGGAATGCCGAGTTTGCTCGACATGTAGGCGTCCATTCCTGGCATTCTGGCGGTGCCGCCTGTGAGGATGATCCTGCTGACGAATGCGTCGGTATTGCCCTCGGGGAACTGGGAATGGTAGAAGTTGATGGATCGACGGATCTCGCGGATCAGCTCGTCGATGAGTGGCTGCACGACCTTCCAGTTTCGGTTGTCGGCCTGCACCGTGCTGAGTTGGTCAAGAGGGCACTCGAGGGTCATCTCGAGCTTCATCTTCTCGGACTCATCGAAGCCTGTACCAGTGAGGTTCTTGATCGCGTTGGTGAAGCTGTCGCCTGCGATCGGGATGTTGCGGGTCAGAGCGAATTGGCCGCCGCTGACGACGTTGACATCGGTGTGGCTGGCGCCAAGGTCCACCAGCGCGACTGTCTGGTGCAGATAGCGATCGGAGGAGCTGAGTTCGACAATAGATCGGATGAGCGAGAAAGCCTCAACATCGATCACAAGCGGCTCAAGGCCTGCCTGCTCGAGAACCTTCACGCGGCTATCGACCATTTCCCTCGGGGCGGCGACGAGCCACACGCTCATCTGTCCTGGCTCCTCCGAGTCGCCGATGATCTCGAACTCGACGACTGAATCGTCCATTGAGGATGAGATGTACTTGCCTGCCTCAAATCGGATAGACTTTCGCAGGACCGCCTCCGGCATCTTTGGGAACTGCACCTGGCGGACAATGACCTGCGAGCCTGAGATGCCGCTGATAGCTCCGGCAGCCTTGATTCCGGCTTCCTTGAGCATGCTGCGTATCACAGCGGCAACCTCATGTGGGTTGATGACAACGCCATCCTTGATTGCGTCGCGAGGACAAGGGGCCACAGCCGCTGCCGCGACTTCCCAGCCGTGGGCGGTCGGCACGATCTCGACCGCTTTCAGGCAGCTTGAACCTATGTCCACCCCGACCGTAGATTCCTTGCTGAAGAGTGAGCTTAGCACTTGTTGTGACGACCTCCTCAAGACTAGCAGACGCCGTGCCTGGGATATGGGGGCGCCCGCCTCCTACATGATTATCGTCATCTGCGACTTCATCTGTAGCGCAAAGAAGAGGTAATGTGGAAGATCAGGGATTCGTACCAGGGGTAGGGGTTGGGATCAGGGAAGGGAGAGCCAGGAGAGAAACTGGCTCCATTCGTCAAAAACGCGGCCGGGGCAGCGTACAAGCAGATCTTCTCGGGAGCGGGCGCCCCAGCTCATGACCACGACGTCGACGCCAGCCGCGCGTGATGCGTCGATATCGAAGGAGCTGTCGCCGACGTAGAGGGCCTGCTCGGGCGGTACCTGGAAGGCTCCAAGGGCTTTGAGGATGGGCTCGGGGTGGGGCTTATGATCCGTGCAGTCGTTGGCGGTGACCAGATGATCGAACAGCCCCGACAGACCTGTCTGCTCCAGCACGATCTCCACGCCTCGAGTGCTCTTTGAGGTGACGAGGCCGAGCCGGTATTCGCGGCGTCTAAGTTCCTCCAGCATTTCGATGGTGCCGGGGAAGAGCCTAGCGCCCGCCTCCTGCTGGTAGGCGCGGTAGATGCGAGTGTAGTGGTCGAGAAACTCCGGCGAGCGCTCGTCGGCGAACATGACCGACTGGATGGTGAGCGGCCGGCCGATCTCGCATCTGATAGCGTGCTCGTCGTAAGGCAGTCCCAGCTTCTCGTGCGTCTCACAGAAGCAGCGCAGGATCAGTGGGACGCTGTCTAGCAGCGTGCCGTCGAGGTCGAAGAGGATAGTGGTGTATTGCATGGGGCCTCTCAAACTCGAAATCACAGGACGTGATCTCAAGATCCAGTCTGTATCTGTGAGCGTCTATCGCTCGAAGTCATCGATCAACTCATCAGGCAGCGGGTTGTCGAAGTAGGGGGCTATTGCGATCCTGCCCTTGGCGTCCCGGGCTTGACTCATCGCTCGCGCAGTTGTGCGAGTGCATCCGCTATCCATTCTCCCATTACTCGCGCATCTTTCTCTCGAGCGGGCGTCGCATCCAGCGCCTGCAGCAACGCCTGCTTAGAGTCCGGGCCGCCGATCTTCACCAGGGCGTCAATCGCCGCCTTCCACACTGCTGGCACCGGATCGGTTAGTGCCTTTGCCAGTAGCGTGACGCTCGCCGGCTGTCTGATCTCGCCGATAGCCTCAATCAGAAGGGTTCTGACCTCTGATCTTTGCTCACTCGCGAAGGCATCCTCGATAAACGGAAGAGCGTCCGGGCCATCCTCAACCAGACTGTGCCATGCGTCCTCTCCACCCTTGCCCGCCAATCTCTCTATGTAGTGCTGAATCCGCTGCTCTCCACTCTCCACTTTCAGCTCTCCACTACCCCTTCGCCTTCTTCGCGGAGCGCTGGCGATAGGCGGCATCGGCTATCACTCCCCCAAGGATCACAACGCCGATCACTGCCCACTCCCACTCGGTGGAGATCCCGATGAGGTTGATACCATTGTACATAACTTTGATGAGTGCTGCGCCTATGATGATTCCGAGCACGCTGCCCTCGCCGCCTCGGAGGCTGCACCCGCCGAGGACTGCCGCGGCTATTGCCCACATCTCGAACATCAGCCCGGCGCTGGCCGGCTGCACCTCTCCTGTGTAGGAGATTGATACCACGCCCGCGATGCCTGACAGAACTGCACATGTAATGTAAGCGGCGGTGCGCATCCGGTTTACGTTGATGCCCGAGTAACGCACAGCGTCTGCGTTGCGGCCTATGGCATATAGATAGCGGCCATAGACCGTGAAGTTCATGAAGAAGGCGACGATCAGCGCGAGCACGATCATCAGCCAGAACGGAACGGGCAGACCGAGCAAGCTGCCGTTACCGAGCCACGAGAAGCTGTGGAGCTGTTGGCTGACCCCCCCGGATATGCCTCGCGCGAGTCCCCTCAGCAGAAGCAGTGTGCACAGCGTCACGACGAATGGCTGCAGGTTGAAGCGCCCGATCAGGAAGCCATGCCACAGACCGAAAGCGGCGCAAAGAAGAACTGACAGGCAAGCCACCAGCCAGGGGTCCCAGCCCTGTGACGCGACGGTCATCGCCATCACCACGCCCACAAATCCGATCACCGAACCTATTGAGAGATCAATACCGCCGGAGAGAATCACTATTCCCGCGCCGATCGCGTAGATACCGAGGACGCCGATGCGTTGGGCTAAGTTGAACAGGTTGTTGCTGTCGAAGAACGCGACATGCCCTGTTGTCTGGAGCTGGTAGAGGCAGATCGCCGCCACAAGCACTGCCAAAAGAACGCTGATGCCGATTAGTTTCCTCAAGCGGGTGTTCCCCCTGTTGCCAGATGCATTATGCTCTCCTCGCTGATATCCGCGCGATCGAGGGTTCCGGTCACCCGCCCCTCGTGCATTACCATTACGCGGTCGGACAGGCCGATGATCTCCTCGAGTTCCGATGATACCATCAGCACCGCTACTCCCTGGTCAGCGAGTCCGCGAATGAGCCTGTATATCTCGCTCTTGCTGCCAACGTCGATCCCGCGCGTGGGCTCGTCCAGGATCAGTATTCTCGGGTTGAGCGCGAGCCACTTCGCCAGCGCCACCTTCTGCTGGTTGCCACCGGAGAGGAACTGAACTTGCTGTCCGGCGCTTGGGGTCTTGATGTCTAGCGCCTCGATCATCTTCGATACGATCTTGTCCTCGCGGCGGCGGTCCATGAATGGCGGCCTGTAGGAGCCGATCCCTGCTAGTGAGATGTTCTCGCTGACCGCCATCTCCAGGATCACGCCCAGAAGCTTGCGATCTTCGGGGACAAGGCCCATGCCGGCGCGGATCGCGTCTGCGGGGCTCTTGATGCTGACACGCTCGCCGTTGATGGTGACTTCGCCGTGTTCCGGCGGCTCGACGCCGAAGAGGCTGGTGACGAACTCGGTGCGGCCTGCTCCGACGAGTCCGGCGATCCCCATGATCTCGCCAGCGCGCAGGTCGAAGCTCAGGTCGCAGATGCCGCCCGGGCATCGGAATCCCCGCACAGAGAGCACCACCTCACCCTCGCGGTTCTCACCGTGCTCGGGGAAGAAGCGGGAGATGTCTCGCCCGACCATCAGGCGGATCATTTCGTCCGGAACAACGTGTTCCTTCTCAAGCTCACCGGCTCGTTCGCCATCTCGGAGGACTATCACCCTATCGCAAAGCTCCTGGACCTCGGCTAGGCGATGTGAGATATAGATCATCGAGACGCCGCTCGCCTTTAGTCCGCGCATCACTTCGAATAGCTTGGCGGCCTCCGAGAGAGTCAGCGAGCTGGTGGGCTCGTCGAGCACCAGTATCTTCGCGTCCATCGACAGCGCTTTCGCGATCTCTACAAGCTGTCGCTCGCCGGGGGAGAGGTCGTCGACCAATGTCGTGAGGTGTGCAGTGATGCCCACTCGACCGGCGAGCGCCGCTGCCTGATCGTAGAGCTTCTTTCGATCAACCACTCCCAATGCGCGCAGGCGGGGCTCGCGACCGAGGAAGATATTCGAGGCGATGTCCAGGTTAGGTGCGAGGTTCAGCTCCTGATAGATGATTGAGACGCCAAGCGCGATCGAATCGCGAACGCCGGCTAGCCGAACAGGCCGGCCCGCGAAGAAGATAGCGCCACCATCCGCCGGATAGTCGCCACCGAGGACACGCATCAGCGTGGACTTACCAGCGCCGTTCTCGCCGATGAGGCCCAGTATCTCCCCCTCATGGAGGTCGATGCTCACATCGTTCAGCGCAAGCACGCCGGGGAAGCGCTTGGTTATTCGTTGCATTTCAAGTAGTGACAAGATGTTGTCTCTCAATCGTGGCTGCTGGACCGCTTGAGGAACTACCTAGGCAATCGCGTCAGATAACAGCTGAGTATTTCGGCCGCGACGTAAGGGCCATCCTCGCTCAGATCGTGCTGCGGAGTGTCAAAAGAGACTAGATAGATCAGATCGAGCCCTTGCAGGGTCTGCTCGGGCTTGGGTTCAGAACCGATCACCCCGAGGAAGTCTTTGCGCCATCCGCCCTCGGCGGATACCTTGACCCTATCCCCCATACTGAATGTCCTATTGCCAGCGGGGCAGCCACCGGAGTTCTGACAGAACCTCAGGCGGATTCTCGTTACCCACCTCGTGAGCCACATTTCGAAAAGTCCTTTGGGTGGAACTGCCTGCTCACCGAGGCCGCCTGGCATCAATGAGCAGGTAATGAAAGACGTAGGGCTGGACACGCTGCAGACTCTATGATCTGCCGGTTCGCTCCTTGAGCTTGGCCCAGAACGCGTCGATGTTGGACTTGTTGATGACCTCCACGCCGGTATCGACGATCTTGTTGGCCGGGATTTCGACATCTTCCTTGCGGGCCATCGCGGCGAGGATCTTGACCGACTGGTAGCCGAACTCATACGGCTTCTGCACGACGGTGGCTTCGACGACCCCATCTTTGATTGCCTGCAATGTGACATCGTCCTCGTCGAAGCAGATGACCTTGACCTTGCCTGTCTTCTTCGCGGCTTTGACAGCGTTGGCGATCGCGGGACCGTTGTAGGACCAGAGGCCGACCAGCGCCGCGATGTCCGGATGCTTCACAAGAGTATCCTCGACATTGGCGCGGGCTTTGGTGTGGTCCGCGTTGTCGGTCATGACGCCGAGAATTTGGACCTTGCTTCCTTTGAGCGCCTCTTTGATGCCGGCGTAGCGCTGGGACGCGTTCTGCGCGTCGAGGGTCCCGACGTAGAGCATAATCCTGCCGCCATTCGGCAGAGCCTTCTTGATCTCCTCGCCCGCGACCTTGCCCGCGTCGATGTTGCTGGTGCCGACGTAGAGAAGCCGCTTGCTCTTAGGCGCATCGGAGTCGTGCGTGATAAGGTTGACTTTGGCGGCCGCGGCATTCAGGTCCGCAGTCTGAGCGTCGGGCGAGACCGGGGAGATAGCTATCCCCGAGACGTTCTTGACGATCAAGTCCTGGAGAATCTCCTTCTGCTCGAGCGCAGTGCCTTGAGTAGGCATCCTGACGTCGCACTTGGCATCGAAATCCTTCTCCGCCTGCTTAACGCCAGCTTCTGCTATCTTCCAGAAGTCAGAGACGTTGTTGGTCACGAACGCGACGTGGACGGTAGGCTTTGCGGCGGACTGCCGTTTGTTGCCGCAAGAAGTGAGCACTAAAGTCAGGGCGACCAGGATCACTGCAGCTGCAAATCGTTTCACTTTGGGTCTCCTCTTGGTGACGCGTGTCTGCAAACGAACTACACGGGCTTCTTAGTTCGTGATTGAGGTATGTCCTTCGGGGTCGTGCTCTACTCCGGTGCCGGATCAGGAGGATGTTTTGGTTGCCCTGAAGGCCGGATAGCATAAATGTAACGGGAGGTGGATGGAGTTGAATGACGTGGATACGGGTGAGCCTGGCCTTCTGGGCTTGCCCTATACTGGAGAGATGACAATCAGGCCCTGCTCAGCGGGCCTCTACTCAGCGAGGAATCAGGTTCGAAGGATCACGCGGGACTTAGGATTCGCCAAGAACGAATCCGCGGATGTGCTGCTTGCGGTCGGCGAGGCGCTGTCCAATGCCTACAGGTATGGAAGTCCGGAGCGCGAGCACTGCTATATCCGTTTGGCATGGTGCTTCAGCGGAGACGCGCTGACAGTGGCAGTGCGAGACGAGGGAGTGAGCTCTACTCCTTTCCAGACATCGTCGGCTGCGGACGGAGGAACGCTGGGAAGCGGGTATGGCCTCCGTCTGATGAGCCAGGCGGTGGATGATGTCAGCATCGAGTTCGATGGAGGCACCAAAGTCGTTCTGACGAAGCGGCTGGTCAGCTCAGCGCGTTCCGCTGGGGAGCCGGCTCTACTGCAGGCTTCCGTCGCGCCAATCTCCTTACGATAGCTTCTCTACTGGCGACTGCCGATTGCTGCGCAGTCGGGTCGAGCTCGGAGTCCATGGTATAATCGCAACCAATGGACTCCAACACACGTCGCACACTGCTACTGATCCTGGCCATCTTCACTGCGCTCGCGGTCAGCTACTCGTTCGTGACTCGGCTTAAGTGGGCGCCGGATGAGCCCGCGCACTTCATTTATATACGCTCGCTCGCCGAAAAGCACGCCTTCCCCACAATATCACACGAGGTGACCCCGACGGAGGAGTCAGACTCCACGCACGAAGGCCATCAGCCTCCGCTGTATTACGTGCTCATGGCGATCCCGTTTGCTGTTCTGAAGGCTCTCGGCGCAGCCAATGACACGATCTGGCGGGTACTGAGGCTGCTGCAGATTCCCATCGGGCTTGTGTGGATCTGGTCGGTGTTTGCGCTGGCGAGGGAGTACTTCGGAAACGACAAGCCGGCACTTGCGGCGGCGGCTTTTGTGGCGCTGATCCCGATGTCGTCGTTCATGGCTGGGGTGATCAACAACGAGATGCTGATCTCGCTTCTCTTCACTGCCGCGATGCTCCCTATCCTACGCTTCTTCAGGGCCGGGAAGATGGGCACGCGACCGGCTGTCTGCCTGGGTGTTCTGACGGGTCTGGCGATTCTGACGAAGGCGCAGGGGCTGGTGCTGATCGCGATGCTGCTGCTTGCGGCTCTCGCCATATGCCGCCGAATGGAGTACAAGGGGTGCCTGAATGTGCTCAGATCGGTAGGGATCTCCTTGGGCGTGATGCTGGTGTTCGGCGGGTGGTGGTATGCACGCAGCTTGGTACTCCATGGTACGTTGATGCCGCGATCTCTTGACGTGCCGGCTCTCCCAAACCTCGCAGTGGCACTGGCCTATCCTTTACTGTTCGCGGAAGTGGTCTGGCGGATGGCCGCGGCCTCCTACGTCTACTTCTTCCTGCCATTCTGGCTGGTCTGGAAGGGCGCCATCACCGTGATGTCCGTGTTCGGTATCTTGATGGTCCTGACTGGGGCCATGCTTGCAGGATTTGTAGTGCGCATGCGGCGTGGCGGGATCGACCTGCGCTCGGTTGGGATGCTTGTTCTGGCTCCGATTCTGATGTGGCTGGGCTGGGTGCGCTACGTGCTGATGGTGGACAAGGAAGCAATGATCCAGGGAAGGCTGCTGCTCTCGGTAGCAGCCATCATTGGGATTGTCTGGGTCATCGGATTCGACGGACTGCTGAAGAGCGCTAAGTCCAGGAGGATCGGCATGGTGGTGGGCTGTGCCCTGATGCTGGCGGCGAACGTCTGGGTCATCACCTCCGCGGCGAGGCTATATGGATAGCCTGTACGGAAGAGACCCCACGCCGGGCTTCGGCGCGGGGCTCTTCCAGGAGGCTGTTCAGCTGATCACTGCCAGGGACAGTTGCTTGTCCGCTTTAGGGAATGCTTCACAGCATGTGTGTGCATTTCTATTACGTCAGGTGATGCGTGGTGGTTCCATCGTTTGACAGTGCCGGGGCCTCGTGATAGACTGTACCAGACAATAGATAGCAATCCCGCTAGGGGTGCCCCGATGGGGCTGAGAAGCTTCGAGCTAACCCTTTGACCTGGGCCGAGCGGCGCAGGGAAGCGGAGAGGGAAGTAGGTGGCCGCGAATCCCGTCTCCGAGGGACTCGCGGTTTTTGTTTTGCTTGCTGATCGACACGATGCTCAAGGGACTCTACGTAATAACCGATGAGGAGCTCTGCCCAGGCAGGACGCACGCCCAGATTGCGGCGGCGGCAATCGAAGGTGGGGCTCGAATCATCCAGATAAGGGACAAGACGTCGACCGACCGCAAGTTCTATGAGGACGCGCTCGAGATCCGGCGGATGACGCGAGATGTGGGGGCGCTGTTCTTCGTGAACGACCGGGTGGATGTTGCCGCGGCGGTCGAGGCTGACGGGATCAACCTCGGTCAGACTGATCTGCCGATCGCGGCCGCCCGGAAGATCGTGGGAGAGCGGATGCTCATCGGCATCTCAGCCGACACGCCGGAACAAGCAAAGCAGGCAGAAATCGATGGTGCGAACTACATCGGATTTGGCCCCGTGTTCGTGACGACGACGAAGCTGGACGCGGGACCCGTGTCGGGGCTGCAGATGCTCAGCAAAGTATGCACAGCGTCGCGGCTGCCGGTCGTCGCTATCGGAGGCGTAGCGCTCGGCAACATCGCCGAAGTCGCCAAGGCCGGCGCTGCCTGCGCAGCGGTGATATCGGCGGTGGTCTGCGCCGACGACATGGTCCAGGCAACACGAGATCTTCTCGGTGAGTTCGATAGTGGAGCAAATCGCGAAAGGTAGAACGCCAGAAAGCCAGAAACGGTACCGAATGCTTCGAGACGAAGAGTAGTCCTGAAGCATACGCAGCATCCTCTTTCATGCTTTCTCCCTTTCGTGTTTTCGTGATGAGGAAATTCGAAGGTAGGTAACTGAAGTTGACACAGCTTGAATCAGCCCGGAAGGGCAGAATAACGCCGGAGATGGAGATAGTGGCTCGGGACGAAGGTATGGCTCCCGATCTGCTCCTGAAGCGCGTCGCGGACGGGACCGTCGTGATCCCCTGCAACGCAAACCGGCAGATGGCGTCGGTGCGCGGGGTCGGGCTCGGCCTGCGGACCAAGGTGAACGCGAATATCGGCACGTCCAAAGACTACCCCGATATGAAGGACGAGCTCGTGAAGCTCAAAGTAGCGGTCGATGCCGGCGCGGATGCGATGATGGACCTCTCGACCGGAGGGGACCTGAGGTCGATCCGGCGGATCATTATCGAGCGCTGCCCGGTCCCGCTGGGGACAGTGCCGGTCTATGAGACCGCGGTCAAGGTGGCGGAGGACAGGGGCTCTATCACCAAGATCACCGATGACGACATCCTGGACGTGATAGACGCTCAGGCCAAGCAGGGCGTGGACTTCATGACCGTCCACTGCGGGATCACTCGAGAGTCGATCAACAGACTTCGCGACCAGGGGCGGATCGTCGACGTTGTCAGCCGTGGTGGGGCATTTCTGGTGACCTGGGTGCTTTCGAACGACAAGGAGAACCCGTTCTACGAGCGCTATGACGATATCCTCGCGATCTGCCGGAAGCACGACGTGACGCTCTCGCTGGGCGATGGCATGCGGCCGGGCTGCCTGGCGGATGCGACCGACCGGGCGCAACTGCAGGAGCTGATCATCCTCGGCGAGCTGGTCAAGCGGGCTCGCAAGGCGGGCGTGCAGGTCATGGTCGAGGGGCCGGGTCACGTGCCGCTGGACCAGGTTGCCGCCAATATGCAGATCGAGAAGCGTGTCTGCGAGGGGGCTCCGTTCTATGTGCTGGGGCCGCTGGTCACAGACGTTGCCCCTGGCTACGATCATATCACGTCGGCCATTGGCGGGGCGATCGCTGCAAGCTCGGGGGCTGATTTCATCTGCTATGTAACGCCGACTGAACACCTCGGGCTGCCGACTGCCGAGGACGTGCGCGAGGGCGTGATCGCCGCTCGTATCGCCGGGCACGCGGCAGACATTGTCAAGGGCGTCAAGGGCGCCGTCGAGTGGGATACCGAGATGGCCAAAGCGCGCAAAGCCCGGAACTGGAAGAAGCAGATCGAACTCGCCATCGACCCGGACAGAGCCCGTGAGATCCGTGGCCGCCGATCATCTGTTGACGAGGAAGTCTGCTCGATGTGCTCCGAGTTCTGCGCGATGCGGATTGTTGAGGAGCAGCTGGGCAGGACCGGGAAGGGCTGCGGCGAATAGACACTGGAGGCCGGAACTGCCGGCCTCTTGGACAAGCAGGGGGAACACAGGGGAAGGGAACATGCGCCGAGCTTACATCGCTGCTACTGTCGTCGGTCTTCTGTGTGCCCTGGTGGCGCTGGCAGTGTCCATCAGGGTGCCAAACACGCTGTCGGAGAAGCCGTCCTCAGAGGACGTCGAGGCCATACTCAGCGCAACCCAGCAGATTGTCGACGATGCCAACAGACGTGACTTAGCGGGGGTCGCGCGGGGACTGTGGAGCGAGGCTGCCGAAGCTGCTCTCTACAGGAAGATGCTACGGAAACCGGTCGCTGAGTCTACAAGATATCGCTCTTGTAAGGACTGGGGTCGCCTGAGTCTATCCAGCCAACCTGATGGCACCTTTGCGGTGCTGGTTGTGCCAGGATCAGGCCTCGTACACGACAACTTGCTCGTTACCACCATCGACGAAGCCTATAGCGGCGGACAGCTTGTGCCCAAGCTCTCGAATCGCTTAGTGCTAGTTCCCATCCACAGCGGCGACGAGGCGTACTACCTCCCTCTCATTGAAGAAGAGCCGCACGTCTGGCGGGTGATGTCCTCGCCGCCCGGCTTCCCTCAACGCAGTCTGCCTGGCGTTGCAGAGCTGAGAGAGATCAGGACAAAGCGATGACGCGAGCGAGCAGGAAGACCAAACCCACGACTAGGAGCAAAGCTAGATGGCGATTGTGACTTCGTGCAAGCATTGCGGGGGGAGCGAGATCTATCATCAGCGGGTCCAGGCTCGGGGTCAGGACATTGACTTGCTGCCGGGCGTGGGAGCTGTGTTCAGCTATGGCAAGTTCGACCTCTACGCGTGCGCTGACTGCGGCCATACTCAGTTCTTCGTGCAGTCCGATCGGCTCAATCAGGTGCGCGAGAATTGGGAGAAGGTAGAGGCCCCGACAGAGACACGGATACGCCGACGGCGGGAGTAGCCGCTTCGGCAGACTTCCCCGAAAACCTGATGCCACAACCTTACATCAGCAATCGCGACATGTAAAGTTGCGGCGTTAACTTTACATTTGGCGGGTCGACATGTAAAGTTGGGGCGCTAACTTTACATTTGGCGGGTCGACATGTAAAGTTGGGGCGCTAACTTTACATCTCACGCGGGCAAAGGTGTTGTGAGACTCTCTGACTTTGGCGGGGAAGCCGCCATCATCAAGTTAATAGGCGAGAGATACGGCGGGGGCGCCGGTGGAGCACTGGCTGCGTCGATTGGCGACGACGCGGCGCTGGTGGATATCGGCGGCAAGCTGCTGATCGTCACGACCGACCTACTGATCGAGAACACCCACTTCCGGATGGACCTCATCGAGCCCTATCTCCTCGGCTGGAAGAGCGCGGCGGTGAATATCAGCGATGTCGCCGCGATGGGCGGGGAGCCAACCTACTCGTTCATTTCGATCGGTCTGCCGGACATCGAGGTCGAGACAGTTGAGGCGATCTACCAGGGCCTCGCGGACTGCGACTCCGCGTTTGGCAGCGTGATCGCGGGCGGCGATACCGTAGGCAGTGCGGCTGGGATCGTTATCAATGTGACCCAGCTAGGAACAGTCGAGCCGGGGTTCGCCGCGCGGCGGACTGGGGCGAAACCGGGCGACGCTATACTCGTGACCAATACCCTTGGTGATTCGCTGGCGGGTCTGCAGCTTATGCTCAAGCTGGGGCTGGATGACGCCCGCCGCGCGAGTGATTTCTGCGTCGAGCGGCATCTGAAGCCCGAACCCCGAGTTCCCGAGGCGCGGGCGGCAGTGAAGACACGCAAAATCCGATCGATGATGGACCTCTCGGATGGCCTCTCGGCCGATCTTGCTAAGCTGTGCGAGGCGTCGGGTGTTGGCGCCCGAGTATACGCTGACGCATTGCCGCTTTCTAAGGACCTCCACATCGCCGCCGCCAGGTTGGACGCCGAACCCGTTGCGCTTGCCGCAGCCGGAGGAGAGGATTACGAACTTCTGCTGACGTGCGAACCCAAAGACGTCACCGAGCTCATTGCCGCCATCGCTTCGGCGGGATCGACGGCGAAGGTGATTGGCGAGATAATCGCCGAGACGGGCGTTTCACTCGTAACACCGGCGGGTGAGCAGCCGATGCCCGCAGGCTGGCAGCATTTCTGAAGCACCATCGGCAACTACACCTCCCCCTCGCCTTCCAACAACCAAGCCCTGTCGAGAGTGTTCAGTGTTGCGGGAATGTCATTTCGAACGCAGTGAGAAATCTGCTTTTCGCGCGTGGCGTCCAAGACGAAGGCCTGGCAAAAGCAGATTTCTCGCCCTGCTCGAAATGACATGTGCAGAGGACTGAACACATACGCCCTGTCGCCACACCTTGACGGAACGCCTGCCGGATGGTATCTTGAACCGGCGTTATGAGGGTTGTGATCACAACTGAAGATTTCGAGCAGACGATGGCACTCGGCGAGCGGCTGGGGCGATTGCTTAGGCCCGGCGATGTGGTAGCGCTGTTTGGTGATCTTGGCGCGGGGAAGACCGTGCTGACTAAGGGCATCGCCAAGGGCCTTGGTCTGGCGACGGATGTCCACAGCCCCACTTTCACACTGATCCACGAGCACGCCGGCGAGACGCCGCTCTATCACATAGACCTCTACCGGCTCGAGGGGCCGGAGGTCGAGTGGATCGGGGTAGAAGAGTATCTGGAGCGCGAGGGCGTGACGGTAGTCGAGTGGGCGGATCGGATGCGTTCTATGCTGCCAGATGAGAGGCTGGACATCACGCTCAGGATGACCGGAGACACCCGGCGCGAGATCACGCTGGAGACTGGATCGCCCCGGCTGGGCGCGTTACTGGAGGAGTTGGCACAAGATGCTGGCGCTGACGATTGATACATCAGGGGATATCTGCACGCTTGCGATTGGGCGGGACCAGGAACTTCTGAGCGAGCGGCGGTTCCACCACAAGATGAGCCTGCTGCGGAGGATGCTGCCAAATATCGATGAGATGCTGCGGGACGCCGGCCTTTCGACGTCTGATCTGGGCGCCGTGTTCGTTGCCCTGGGGCCGGGCTCGTTCACGGGCTTGAGGATCGGGGTCACGGTCGCCAAGTCGCTGGCGTTTTCGCTGGAGAAGCCGATAGTCGGGGTCAGCACGCTGGATGCCATCGCCCGTAGTATAGCCCCCTCGGCCACCGAGCTTGTCTGCCCGATGATCCACGCGCGAACCGGCGAAGTCTACTGGAGTCTGACGGATTCATCGGGAACTGTGCAGCTCGCAGGGCACGATGTTGGGCCGATCAAGCACGTAATAGAGGAAGTGGCCAAGCGCGGGACCAGCGTATACTTCTGCGGCTCGGGCGCGATCAGGAACGCGGAGGCCATACGGCACGCGTTCGGGAACAAGGCCGAGGTCGCGGAGCGCTGGTCGGAACATCCTCAGGGGGCAGCGATTCTGGACCTGGGCTTCCGTCGCATCGAACGCGGCGAGCACGACGACGCTGCCACTCTCGCGCCGCTCTACGTCCGCAAGCCCACGCCGGTCGTTCGTCTGGAGAAGGGCGAACTGGGCTGATGCTTACGATCGACGGCAGCCAGGGCGAGGGCGGAGGGCAGATACTTCGGACCAGCCTCTCGCTCGCTGCGATCACCGGCAAAGACGTCACCATCGAGAACATCCGCGTGGGGCGCGAAAAGCCGGGGCTGAGGCCGCAGCACCTGACCGGGGCACTCGCTGTCGCGGAGATATGCGGGGCTGAGATCAGGGGAGCTGAAGTGGGATCGACAAAGCTCACGTTCAGGCCGCACAGGATCCGCCCGGGTAACTACGAGTTCGATGTCTCCAGGATTAGAGCGTCCGCCGGGGCGGTGAATCTGATCCTGCAGACGGTGATCTGGCCGCTGGCATTCTCAGACCACCCCAGCAGGATCACCCTCAAAGGCGGCACTCACGTCCCCCACGCGCCCACGTTCAACTACATCCACGACACGTTTCTCCCCGCGGTCGCGGAGATGGGCCTCAACTGCCGGTATCAAATGAGAAGCGCGGGCTATTACCCCATCGGCGGCGGAGAGGTCGAGCTCACGATCGAGCCGGTGCAGTCGCTGAGACCAACCTCCTTCATCCTGAGCCCGTCGAAGGACCGCCGTCAGGGAAAGCCGAAGATCGAGCTGACCTCGGCTGTTTCCGGCCTGCCGGAGAGCATCGCCCAGAGACAGCTCGATACGGGGCTGGCGCGGCTGAAGGCAGTTGGCGTCTCTGCTTCGCGCGCTGTGATAGATGACTACCCATCGCCCGGAAAGGGGACAGTGTTCTTCATCGGGGCGTCTTCGGATGGCGTCAAAGCCGGATTCCAGTCCCTTGGAGAGCTTCACAAACGGGCTGAGAAGGTCGCGGATGAGGCCTGCGACGAGTTTCAAGCCTATCTCAAGTCCGGGATGGCGCTCGATGAGCATTTGGCCGACCAGCTCATCATCCCCATGGCGCTGGCATCCGGCCCCTCAAAGTTCACAACCTGCAAGATCAGCCTGCATCTGCTGACGAACATCGCCGTGGTCGAGCGTTTCCTCGACGCGCATTTCCACGTGAGCCACGGTCTAGGCGAGCCTGGGACGGTCGAGAGAGTCGCCTGAAGTGCTGCCAGCCCGCTGGTTTGACACGGCACAGTTTCCGGGGTATACATGAGGTCGGCGGACTGTGTTGTCTTACCGCCAGGAGCCGGATAGTGAAGATGGAAAGACGTGAGTTTCTGAAGCTGACAGTAGCGGCCGGAGTAGCGGCGGCCGTTGGGTCGCAAGAGGTCGAGGCCGCGGGTGCAGCAATCCCCAGGCGCAGGCTGGGCAAGACCGGCGAGCGGCTGTCCATCGTGGGGATGGGCGGGATCGTGCTTATGGGCCACGAGCAGGAGTCGGCGAACAAGATCGTGGCCGAGGCTGTCGACAGGAGCATCAACTACTTCGACGTTGCCCCCAGCTACGGCAATGGCGAGGCCGAAGAGAAGCTGGGCCCTGCGCTGGAACCGCACCGAAAGAAGGTCTTCCTCGCGTGCAAGACCGCTATGCGCGATGCGGCAGGAGCGCAGAAGGAGCTGGAGACCTCGCTCAAGCGCCTGCGGACCGATCACTTCGACCTCTACCAGATGCACGCTCTGAGCACGCCGGAGGACGTCAACACGGCACTAGGACCCGGCGGCGCTATCGAGACTTTCCAGAAGGCTCGCGAGGCGGGCAAGATACGCTTCATAGGGTTCTCAGCCCACACGGTCGAAGCCGCCCTTTCGGCGATGGACAAGTTCACGTTCGATACAGTCCTCTTCCCCATCAACTGGGTCTGCTCCATCAAAGGCGACTTTGGCCCTCAGGTCATCAAGAAGGCGCGGGAGAAGGGGATGGGGATTCTGGCTCTCAAGGGCCTGGCTCGCACGGGCTGGCCTGAGGGAGTGAAGCACGATTACCCCTACTGCTGGTACCAGCCAGTCTCTGATCGCGGTGTCGCCGACCTTGCTCTGCGCTTTACGCTGTCTCAGCCGATCACAGCCGCCGTCCCGCCCGGCGACGAGCGCCTATTCAAGCTGGCTGTCGAGATAGCCCAGCGGTTCAAGCCTATCTCTAGAGACGAGCTGAAGCGCCTTGAGACGATGGCGGCCGATCTCGACCCGATCTTCCGGCACACAGAGAAGGCCTGACACAAGGAACTACAAACAGCTCTCCTGAGCTATGACTCGGTACGGCCAGCGCGTGTCGATAGCGATGACCCTGACGTGGTGTAGCGGTAGTTCCGGCTCCCCGTAGGTTTCCCACGCCATCCCACATATCCAGATGTCGGTACCCCGGACAGTGGTCTTGGTGAGGCAGAGTGGAAGGAAGAATGTATTGTCACGCACGCCCGATTCCTTCCTGAGGCGGTGGAAGACGCCGGCCGATTGGAGGGGGTTGTGCGAGCCTCGACGTACCTCTGCTCGAAACCTGCGCAGGTTGGCTTGGAGCTTGGCTTTAGCTTGCGCGGTCGTGAAAACAGTCTTGCCCGTTGAGGGGTCAACTATGCTGCCCATCTGATTCCACATCGACCATACTGGGTCGTAGAGCGCCTTCTTCGGAAGACGCGATGACGGCGGGAGGTAGATTGCGCCAACTGCCACGCCAGCCAAGACCAATACGCCTATAAGAAACCGAACCACGCGTCGCCTGCGTCCCATTACGCTATCCTCCTACTACTTCTGGCTATGTACTAGAGACAGGCAGCCAGATGATGTTTGTTCCCTTGGTCTGGCTCGTTAGGCTTTCCTCACATCTGCCATTGCCAGAAAAACGACGCGACTGCAAGTCGTGGTATTCTGTTTCGGGTGCGATGGCATATCACATGCGATCGTGCTCCAACTTCTGACCTCCTACGTCCGACTCCCCCCAAAACGTGGTAAACTAAATGCTGCTGGCGCTCGTTTATACTACCAAGAGGGACGGGAAACCCAGAATGAGACCCGAGACAACCGAAGATGAGGTCTTGATCAGCAGGTTCCAGGAGGGCGAAGCCGAGGCGTTCGACCGGCTGATGGCGCTTCACATGAACAAGGTCTACGCTTTGGCGTGGGGAGTGCTGAGGAATCGCGAGGACGCGCTCGATGCGGCGCAAGAGGTCTTCATCAAGCTCCACGGTGTGCTGGGGCGGTTTCCCCCCGCGGATAACCTGAGCGCCTGGCTCTACAGGGTTTGTCTGAACCACTGCATAGATCGCCAGCGCCGCGCGAAGAGACCTCGGGTCGAGATGACCGACGAGGATTGGGACCGGCTCCAGGGCTCGGAGAAGCTGGAGCCTGAGTTCAGGGCGCATCAGTCTGAGACCGGACGCATAATCCGGGCGGCGGTGGACACGCTGCCCGAGCGACAGAAGCTGGTCTTCACACTGCGCCATTACAAACTACTATCGATAAACGAGATCGGCGAGGCGATTGGATGCACCTCGGGCGCCGTCAAGGCGCATTTATCTCGCGCAACGGCTAACTTGCGCGACCGGCTCGAAGGCTCGGGAATATACGCAGCCGGGGAGGTGGACCGGAAATGAAATGCAAACAGGTTCAGGAAATGATGGGGGCGTATCTCTATGGGGATCTGACCCCCGATGAGATGCGCGAAGTTAGAGAGCACACTCAGGTGTGTGACGCGTGCCGCGAGGATGTCGAGAGCCGCGGGCGGGTGGTGTCCTCGCTTGACGACACTGCGCCCGAATTGACTGACGAAGAGCGAATGCGAATATCCTGGGCGGTCAAGGGAGCTATCAGGAACGCGGCGCCGGCTCGTATCGGTTGGCAGTTCACGCGTGGTTATGCGTTCGGGCTTGGTGGAGTAGCATTAGCGGGTCTCGCAGTCGCGGCGATAATGTGGGCGAACTCAGGCAAGCCGCCCATGAGTCAGCAGGCACGCGAAGGCAAGTCCGGTGCGATCGTCGAGGTAACAGAGGTAACGGAGCCGCAGCTGCCGAAGAATGTGGATACGCAGGATCTGACGGCTGATACCAGCGGGAGTTCCGCCATCGAGAGGTTCTCGAACGAGGCGATGCGCTCCCTGAGCACGATCTCATCGCGCGAACACCACAATCGCCGGCATACGGCTCCGCGCGAGAAGCCGGCACAAGTGATCGACGAGCCCACGCCGGACCAGCCGAAGACCGAGGAGCCTAAGCCTGAGGAGCCAAAGGTAGAAGAACCAAAGGCAGAGCCCGCAGCCGAAGGGATGAAGCTGCCGGAGCCGACGGACGCCAATGACGCAAGAACCGCGCAATAGGGGTTGGGGGTCAGGATTTGCGAGTTAGAGCAGGGATAGCTCGAGCGCTGCTGGTCGTGACGCTTCTCAGTCTGCCAGCCATTGCTGCTTGGGGGCAGTCGGGGGCCACGGCAACTGTAAGGCCTGTCGGTAAGGCTACAAGCGCTCTGGTCATAATCGACGGCAAGCTCGTAGAAGTGGAATCGGCCGAGCTGCAGCGGGGCAGGCAGGTAATGATCGCCCTGCGCGACCTCGAGAAGCTCGGCTGGGGCACCGTCTCGTCGACATCGCCCGATAAGTTCAGCTTCAGAGCAAACGGCGTCACGCTCACATTCACTAAAGGCAAGGACGCGGCGATGATCAACTCGCTGGCGGTCGTGCTGCCGATCGACACGTATCTCCGCGACGGCAAGCTCATGGTCCCACTGTCGTTCGTGGCCAAGTCGCTCAACTATCAGTACGACATGGCAGAGAAGCCGGTCGCAATGATCTCGACAACACCCCCGAAACCCGCCGAGCTAACGCTGAACACCCTCCAAGGGACTGTCCTGTACGATGGTATCGGCGTGGGCGGCGTGACCGTGCGCGCCGTTGACCCGGATTACGTCGTTGTGAAGAACGGGACCACCAAGACCGACGCGAACGGCGAGTACAAGTTTGCGGACCTGCCGGACGGGACCTACAGGGCCTACGTCTACATCGGCGACAACCCCACCTACTTCAATGGCGCTTCCGATCCGGTCGATGCCAAGGGCGGCAGCGTCTTTCAACTGCAGCCTGTCTCGCTCGTGCGCGTGATCAGGCCCATCAAGCCCAAAGCCGGCACTCAAGTAGTCCTGCCCGGAAAGGATAACCTCGACTTCGCGTGGACACCGTGCGAGGGCACCCAGAGCTACACGCTCATCATCAGAAGGAAAGACTCCGACAAGACCCTCGCTGAGACCGCAGTCGAGAAGCCGGAAGCCAAAGTCCCCGCGAGCCTGTTCACCAAGGGCTCGTCGTACGAAGTTGAGGTAAGGGCAGCCAACGTCCTCGGCGAGCCCATCGGCCTCACCTCCGGCCCCGGCGGGAATGCGTGGGAGTTCTCGGTAAAGAAGTAGCGCCCTGGCAGCCGCCGGACAAAGTGGCGCCATGGGTTGTGGCAGGCGTCTCTGAGGCCCTCCGGAAGCGTGACACACTTCCTGGGGTCGAAGACCCCGACTACAACGACTTTGTCTGTTCGCTGCTAGACCCGCGAAGCCAGCACGCGCTGTGCCATCAGAATCCCGCAGATGCTCTTGGCATCCTTGATCTCGCCCGACAGAATCTTGCCGACTGCCTCGTCCATCGAAACCTCGACTACTTCGATGAACTCATCCGCGTCAGCCTGGGCCTTGGCTTTCACGAGGTCCTCCGCCAGGAAAGTGTGCAGCATCTCACTCGAGTATCCGGGGGCGAGGTACGATCGAAACATTGTGGTCACACGGTTGGCGTGGTAGCCGATCTCCTCTTCCAGCTCACGGACCACGCATGCCCCTGGGTCTTCGCCGGGGTCGATCGTGCCGGCCGGAATCTCGAGGAGTGTCTCTCCGGCAGCCTGCCTGAACTGCCTCACCAGCACGATCCTGTCGTGATCTATCAGGGGCACAGCCGCAACTGCTCCACGGTGGACAACGACCTCTCGTGTGCTCTCGCGGCCATTTGGCAGCCGCACGCGATCGACCCGCAGCTTCACAAGCCGCCCGGAGAATACCTCGTTGCTCTCGATCGTCTCTTCTCGGAGTTCCATGGTGACATTATAGTCCAAGAGCTCAGGAGCAGGAAGACGAAGCGCCCATTTGGAAGTGCCGGTGCTTCATCGCCGCAATCCAATATGGGTTGTGTTTGCGGGCTTCTCGACTAGCTTAGGACGTAATGAGGATGATGGGAGGGGGAAGGTAGCGGTGAACCTGGGTGGGGTCGGTCGACCCCACCCGAACAATCTTCTTAGAGAGCGCTTGCTGGCTCTCTGATCTCGAACTTGTAACCGACGCCCCAGATCGTGGTGATGCGGCAGGGGCTGCCGTTGGCTTCGATCTTGCGGCGGAGCCTCTTGATGTGCTGATCAACGGTTCTCTCGTCGCCATAGAACTCCTGGTAAGCCCAGACCTGCTCCAGAAGCTGCTCTCGTGTAAAGACTCGGTTGCGATTGGACGCCAGGTACCAGAGGAGGTCGAACTCCTTGGGCGTGAGGTCGATTCTCTGCTCGCCCACAAGCACCTCGCGGGAGATGCGGCTGATCGCCAATCCAGGCAGATTGAGGACCTGCTGCTCATCCGGACTGGGAACATAAGCCGCGCGTCGCAGAACGGCCTTGACTCTGGCGAGAAGCTCGCGCGGTGAGAACGGCTTGGTTACATAGTCGTCCGCGCCGATCTCGAGCCCGAGAACGCGGTCCACCTCGTCTACGCGGGCGCTCAACATAATCAGCGGCACGTTGCTGCTCTTACGGATCTCCTTGCAGACATCCAGCCCGTCGACGCCCGGCAGCATGAGATCAAGGATCACGAGATCAGGCTTCTGGTTCCTGACCATCTCCAGGCCTTCGTTGCCGTCGCCGGTGCAGGCCACTGTGTAGCCGGCCTTCTCGAAGTAGAGCGATATCAGATCGCATACGTTCTCTTCATCGTCTATGACGAGCACCTTAGGCCCGCCGTTGCCGGTTTCATCCTTCTTGAGCACGCTCTGAACGTCCATCGCGCGAAGTCACCTCGACTATAGTTAGTTGTACTCGCCTCTGGCGATTACGGTTCAGCCTCAGTATAGGTGAGTCTGCCCTGCATGTCAAGGCCCCAACAAGAAAAAGACCAAAATACGTATTCTCACCACAGAATTGAACCCGCGCGGGCACGAATGCAAACGGTTCTTAGGTGACAAGACGCGCGCGATGCAGGCCTGGGCGCCGTTGCATAGGCTTTGGTTTGCGCTGCGCCGCGGCTTTCCCCTCGATCGCCGGTTCGCTTGAGACGGCTTTCGTTGGGTCTGCGCAAGATTGATGTCCACGTAGTGAATCTCAACTACACGCGGCGGAACGCGTCTGATAACTTGGCTACTAAGGCTACCCCTGCGGGAACCACTATGACATCCCGGGCAAGTGCAGCCGCCCGGGAAGCCGGAGGTAACAGGTCAGACTTCAGAATGAGGAGTACGAAGGTTACACTCACGGAGTGTGCGCTGTTTCCGGTCGGTGTGTGAGTTTGCGGATGGCCGATGGCCTATGCTATAATTCGACCGACGAAGAGATACTTAAAGCTCGGAGGGATTTCCAGACTCTATATGGACACCAGTGATTTCAGGAACGGTCTGTCGATCATCGTTGACGGCGAGATATGCACTATCGTTGAGTTTCAGCATGTCAAACCAGGCAAGGGTCCGGCGTTTGTCAGGAGCAAACTGAAGAACGTCCGGAACGGAGCGGTGACCGAGAAGACCTGGAGAGCGGGAGAGAAGATGGATCAGGCCATCCTCGAGCGCTATCCTATGCAGTACAGCTATCAGCAGGATGGCGAGTACTTCTTCATGGACCCTGAGAGCTATGAGATGGTCCCGATTGCCAAAGAGAAGATCGGTGACGGGGTGAAGTTCCTGAAGGAAGGACTCGAAGTCACGGCACTAGCGCACAAAGAAGAGATCATAAACGTTGAGCTTCCTTTTACCATGGAAGCAGTGATCGCGGAGACTGATCCGGGTGTCCGCGGCGACACTGCATCAGGTGGAAGCAAGCCGGCGACACTCGAGACAGGCGCGGTTATCCAGGTGCCATTCTTCATCAATATCGGCGACCGTGTGAAAGTTGACACGCGCACCGGCGCGTACCTGGAGCGGAGCAAAGATTAGCAGTGCCCGGCCCCACTGAGATGGAGGGTTGAGGTCATGCCAGTAAGCACGCACAGGAAGAGCCAGATTGTCGGGATAACCGACAGGTTGACAGGCTGCGCCCTTAAGATAGGGGGGCCGGCTTTCGCGGTCGCGCTGATCTTCAGCGCGGTAATCATCTACGGCGGGCACATCAATGGATTGAACAAGATGAGCCCGAACGACAAGAGCTATCTGCTCAGCTCGGTCAATCTCGCTGTTCAAGCGCTTGTGATCGGGGCAGCCGTGGTTGTTGCTGCGGTTGTTGTGCGTTGGTCGCGCTTTGAAGAGAGCGGTCAGATACTCTTGCTTGTTGGGGCAGGGATGTTCTTCGGTATTCCCCTGCTCTTGGGAGCTACGGCCAATGTGGTCGGCGCTGAGAGCAAGAAGTCGCTGCTCTCGATCGTCAACTCATTGCGCACTGCCGGAATGACCGCGCTGCTGCCTGGCCTGGTGCTGGTGCTGCGGGACGGGATTCTGAGAATATGGAACGGCGTCTCCGTCAGGCGGGTCATGGAGCGGAGATGGCAGAACGCCCAAGTGCTGGGACATGGATACCTGCCGCTCGTTTGTGCGAGATCATTGTCCGGCGTGGCAGTCGCGCAAGAGTTGTTGGAGGATCAAGGCAGGCTGCTGTGATGAGTCGGTCATCCTCAAGGCAATGGCCGCCGGAGGAATGGACAAAGACAACATCCACGCGCAAGGCATTATTGCCAGCCTGAGCACTGAGAAGCCGAACAACACCAAGTTTTCGCGGAAGCTAAAAGGCCAACGGTGCAAGCGCTGCTTCATCTATGCACGCCATCAGGCGGACAAGTATCGAGTCCTTAGCCCGCTGGTGTTTCCGGCGGTTGTGCTGGCAATGTGGGCCTACTATCCTGTGATCAGTGCCTGGCTTCTGATAGGGTTCGGCAAGATCGATAGGTTCATGAGTTTTCTGACCCTCCGGCCCGTTGGGTCTAGCTTTGAACTGGGAAGTGATGGAACCATACTCGTCGGTCTTTCTGTCGTCTGGCTGGCGTTGATTGGCATAAGCTATGCGCTTCGTGCGCTGGAGTATCTAGTTTTCGATTTGCAGGTGTAGCGGTGGATGTCGCAAAGATAGAAGAACTGATCACTGTGCTGGAGGGCTCTCGATCCGAAGAGCTGTGTGTGCGTAAGGGCGATTTCGGCGTTTGCATCAAGAAGGGCAGAAAGCCCGCTCATGCTCCGGCCGCGCACGCCCCGGCCAAAGTCGAGCCAAAGGCACCGGCCACTCACGTGGAGTCCCCGAATGAGCGTCTCATCACGGCGCCAATGGTTGGCATATTCCACGTGGTTGACGGCATCGCCAAGCCGGGGAGCAAGATCAGCGCGGGGCAGGTGGTCGGCTCGATAGAGTCGATGAAGCTGCTGAATGACATAGTCTGCGACGTGACTGGGACTGTAGTCGAATCAATGGTTGAGGATGGGATGCCCGTCGAGTACGGACAGCCGTTGTGCAGGGTCGAGAAGGCTGAAGCATGAAGCTCAACAACAGAGGAAACTGGACGCTGATCGGGTTACTTGCGGCGGTCGCCATTGTGGCCATTCTCGCGGCTTACTACACCGTCGGCGGCGGTGGTGTTGGCACGGTCAAGAAGGACAGTAAGCTGCTGGACAGCAAGAGCGAGAAGAAGACAGTAATAGGCCAATCCATCGATACCGGCAAGGCTGCCGATTGCCAACAGCGAATACACCAGATCAGGCTAGGCATCGACGCGTATAAGAGTTCCAGCGCCAGCGATGCGAATCCGTCCTCGTTCAAGGACATCGGCCTTGGTGTTTCCACGGACTACTTCAAGTGTCCGGTGTCCGGCCAGGCCTATACGTATGACCCGGCGACGGGCAGAGTCCAGTGCCCGACGCACACGCAGTACTAGGTGGGGGTTTCGCTTGTTCAAGAAAGTATTGGTAGCCAATCGAGGTGAGATTGCTCTCAGGGTAATCCGGGCCTGCAAGGAGATGAAGATCGCTACGGTAGCCATCTACTCCGAGGCCGACCGGGACTCGCTCCACGTTCGGATGGCGGATGAGGCGATCTGTGTGGGCCCTCCGCCGAGCAAAGACAGCTACCTCAACATGCCGAATATCATCAGTGCCGCGGTTATCACCGGCGCTGAGGCCATTCACCCCGGCTACGCCTACTTCTCCGAGCAAGCCAGCTTCGCCGAGGCGTGCGAGGCCTGCAACCTCAAGTTCATCGGCCCGAAGCCGTCGGCGATCGAACTGATGGGCGACAAGGCGCGCGCCAAAGAGACAGCGGCCAAGGCAGGAGTTCCTGTTATCCCCGGCAGCAAGGGCATCGTTCAGAGTGAACAGGATGCTTTCAAGACCGCTTCGAAGATGGGCTACCCGATCAGGCTCAAGGCAACTGCGGGCGGCGGCGGTCGGGGGATTCGCGTGGTTCACAGCCAGGATGATCTCGCCGGTCAGCTCAAGATCGCTCAGGCCGAGGCGGAGTCGGCGTTTGGCAATGGCGAGCTCTACATCGAGAAGGAGATCGAGGAGCCGAGGCACGTTGAGATCCAGATAATGGGTGATGAGCACGGGCACTATGTCCACCTCGGCGAGCGCGAATGCTCTATCCAGCGCCGAAACCAGAAGCTCATCGAGGAGTCGCCGTCGGTCGCCGTCACTCCACGCATACGGGAGCGCATGGGCGAAGCCGCGATCAAGCTGGCCAAGGCCGTCGGTTATGTGAACGCAGGCACGGTCGAGTTTCTGCTGGATAGCCATGGCGACTTCTACTTCATGGAGATGAACACTCGGGTCCAGGTCGAGCATCCGGTGACCGAGGCTGTCACGGGCGTTGATATCGTGAAAGAGCAGCTCAGGGTAGCGTCCGGCGAGAAGCTGGATGTCACTCAGAAGGACATCCACCTGGATGGGCACGCGATTGAGTGCAGGATCATCGCCGAAGACCCCATTAACAACTTTGCGCCTTCAGTGGGCACGATCAGCCACCTGGCAGCGCCCGGCGGGATCGGGGTCAGGCTCGATACGCACGTCTACGCGGGGTACGAAGTGCCGCCTTACTACGACGCGATGCTCTGCAAACTCATCGTGTGGGGCAAGGACCGCACAGAAGCAATAGCCAGGATGATGCGCTGCCTCTCGGAGTTCGAGATCGAGGGGATCAAGACGAATATCGAGTATCAGATGCAGATCATCTCGAACCCATACTTCCGCAATGGCGAGCTGTCGACGAGCTTCATTCCCAGGCGCATGGCGGCAGGAGGATAGGGGCCGCTGCTCCAGCCCTGCCGATGAAGAAGACCCGACGCGCTGCTCGAGAACTGGCCCTGAATGTGCTCTATCAGTGGGATGCCTCCCGGGTGCCCTTTGATGAGGCCCTTGAGACCGCCATGGAATTTGCTGACATGACCGGGATCGGAGGCAACGACACCGAACGCGCCTCCGAGGCAAGAGACTATGCGCGCATGCTCGCCTGCGGCGTCAAGGACAGCATTCAAGAGCTGGACAAGCACATCGATGCGCTTGCCGAAGGTTGGCCGGTGGACCGGCAGCCGGCGGTGGATCGGAACATACTGCGAATCGCGATCTACGAGATCAGCCGCGTGGATTCAGTGCCCCCGATCGTGGCGGTGGATGAGGCTGTAGAGCTTGCAAAGAAGTTCTCGACTGCCGAGTCAGGCAAGTTCGTTAACGGAGTCCTGGCCGGGTATCTGAAGCAGGTACTAGGTGATGGGGGTTAGGTGTTGGGGTCGAGGCCGGCCCTAACACCTAACACCCAATACCCAACACCGGAGGAAGAATTGGCAGCACAGATACTTGACGGCGCCGGTTTGGCGAAGCAGATTCGAGCTGAGCTCGCTCAGGAAGTGGAGAAGCTCAAGGCGGAACGGGGCATCACGCCCAGGCTCTCAGTCATACTTGTGGGTGAGGATCCCGCTTCAGTCACCTATACCCGCATGAAGAAGAAGGCCTGCGAAGCCGCGGGTATGCTCAGCGACCTGATCGAGCTTCCTGCTGACAGCACGCAGGAGTCGATCAAGGATGTCATCACCAAGCTCAACGCCGACAAGACCGTGCACGGGATCATGGTGCAGCATCCGGTTCCCAAGCACCTAGATGAGCTCGACATCCTCTCGACCGTTTCTGTCAACAAGGATGTGGACGGCATCAGCGCGTTGAGCCTAGGCCGGCTCGTGCTTGGAACAGCGGACTTCGTTTCCTGCACGCCCCTCGGGATCGTAACTCTCATGGAGAAGTACGGAATCGAGATCAAGGGCAAAGAAGCCGTCGTCGTCGGTCGAAGCATCATCCTTGGCAAGCCGGTTGCGCTGGCCCTGCTGGAGAGGCACGCGACGGTTACCATCTGCCATTCAAGAACGCAGGATCTCGCCGGAGTCGTTGGCCGGGCGGATATCGTGGTTGCGGCCATAGGAAAGGCCGAGCTTATCAAGGGCGACTGGATCAAGCCCGGTGCTGTCGTGATTGACGCCGGCTACAACAGGGTTGAGGGTCGTGACAAGGACGTGGGGGATGTCGAGTTCGATGCTGCCGCCGAGCGCGCAAGCTGGATCACCCCCGTACCGGGTGGCGTCGGCCCGATGACAATCGCCATGCTGCTCATGCAGACGGTTAGAGCGGCGGAGAAGTTCGGATAGGGAGTTATGAGTTCTAAGTTTTGAGTTTCGAGTTGAGAGGCGAGGCCACAACTCAAAACTCATAACTCAACACTCAGAACTGACACGATGCGCCAGTGTAAGGACTGCAGGATAATCCTCGAGAATGATGTTCGGTTTTGCCCGAACTGCGGCAAGAGCGTCGCGGGCGGTGAAGGCGACGAGCCCGATCTGCGTCTCGCGGCGCTTCTGACCTCGGCGAGCCTGCATAAGATCAAGAAGGACTACGACGCGGCTATAGCCGATGCCACCGAGGCGCTGGAGATCGACCCCAACAATGCTGACGTGGCCGCGCTGCTGGCGGCGATCTACGAGCAGAAGGGCAATAAGGACGAGGCAGCGGTCTGGTATCGGATTGCGCTCGATCTGGACCCGAAGAATGCGGCAACCAAGGCAAGGCTGGATCGGGTGACTGGGCTCGACGGCCGTGCTCGCCGCCATCTGCCCTGGTGGTGGTATGCACTTGCCTCCGGCACGGCAGCTCTGCTTGTCATCTTGACGATCCTGCTCACCGTGGCCGTGGTCAAGCCGAAGCGCGCGGCCGAGCGCAGGGCTAGCGACTCGCGGCCAAGAGAGGCAGCAACCAGCCCTCAGGTGCGCTCGACAACGACTCCTCTGCAAGCCCCGCTAGCGGGGCCGACAACTGCGAGCACAGGCTCGCCTGGGGCAGCCGCCAGCCGCACGACCGGAGAGCAGGCTGTCAAGGACAAGCTGGTTCAGTCCGAGCGGGTTCTGGCCTCGGGCGCCAAAGTGGATGATCTGACGGCCGATCCCCGACAGGGGGTGGTGACAGTCACGTTCTCGCTGGGGCACAACCCGCCTGTAACCCGCGCACGAGTACTGTCGACGGCCTGGGAGATCTCCCGCGAGGCATTCGACTCTAGCTCCGAGGCCAAGTTCATCACTGTCCGGTGCCTGATAGCGCCTGGAGGCCCCAGCACTACTCAGATTGCGTTTGTCGGCGACATTGCCCGGTCATCCTTCGAGTCGGTCGGCGATAGCCCCAACTCGATGCAGCTCGACCAGGCGTTCACGGCTCAATGGTGGAATCCGAACATCAGATGACAGAAGTCACCAACCTATACACTCGCCTGAGCACAGGCAACGAACTGCTCTCACTGCCCGAGATATCGACCGCGACGGCAGGGGTTCTGAGCGCCGGCTTTATCTACAGCTCGTTTCGGGCTTGTATTGAACTGCATGGTTCTGCAGAGCACCCCTTCTTGCGCCCGACAGTTGAAGTGGAGGGCAGGGAGCTGTTTGAGGGCGGCATCAACAGTGAGCTGTTGTCGTACTGGGTGCCCAGGTTCGAGGTCACTCGGTCAGGAATCAGAGCCTCCTCCACAGTATTCGCCCCACTCGATCGGCGCGGGTTCGTCTGCGTTCTTGAATTCGAGAACGTCTCGGAGAATGACCTAGAGGTAAAGGCCGGCTGGCGGACCTGTTGGGAATCAACGTTTCACGCAGCCAAGCTTCCCAAGCTTATGGCGGGGGCAAAGCACGCTCGGATAAGCAAATGGCGGCAGGGAGTCCCGGTCGTCGAGTATCGTGGACACACGCCGCTTTTCGCAGTGGCGATGGTCACTGGCGAGCTTGTTCCCGTAGACCTCCGAAGCGCTATCACGCCCGAGGCACCTGCCTGGAGCGATGAGGAGGTCAGAGCCCCAGCCGGTCGCCCATTATTCTGCGACGCCGTCGGCTGTTGGACTCTCAAGCCAGGCGAGAAGCGGGTCTTCCCCCTATATATGGGGATCGGTATGGAAGAAGTCTCCGCTATCGCTTCGGCCCAAGAGCTGAAGCTGCATGGCTGGGAGAGGATGCTCGCCGGTCTAACCAGTTGGCTGGATGCGCGCACGATCGACTGCGAAGATGACGATATCAAGCGTATCATCAACATGAACTCGTTCTACAACTACTTCTACTGTCAGGCGATCGCACTTGACACCGAAGAGTTGGTTGTGATGTCTGCGCGCAGTGCTCGAAGCGACAGGTGTGCCTCATATAACGATCGCGATGCGCTGATGTGGTCACTGCCGGCGGTCCTGCAGGTGAACTGGAGCCAGGCCCGCGCGCTGTTGCTCCATGGTCTGACTGCGCAGCTTCCTAACCTGGGCATACGCTCGCGCTGCATAAGCGGGATAGTCCTCGAGCCTGGTCTTCAGCTCGACCAACTGTGCGCACCACTGCAAGCTCTGCACGCGTATGTGCAGTTGACCGGGGATATGTCGGTGCTCTTCGACCGGCGGGTCCAGAACGGTATCAACAGTCTTCAGCAAACGCTCGCGGCCCAACGGCATCAAGATGTGGAGCTGTTCGAGACTCTGCTGCTGCCTTCGGGGGAGCCGTCCACTCTGCCGTATGTCTGCTACTCGAATGTGATCGTCTGGCGAGCCCTCAGGGACGCGTGCTGGATGTATGATCTGATACGCGACTTGGATCGCTCACTGGAGGCCCGATCTCTGGCGGACAAGATCAGGTCGGCGGTGATGGCAAACTTAGTGGTTGAGGGTCCGTTCGGACGGCAGTTTGCGCGCGCGGTCGATCTGGAGGGCAACTTCGAGCTGGGCGACGATCCGGGGGGCAGCCTGCAGATGCTGCCGTATCTAGGATTCTGCTCCCACGAAGATCGAGTGTATCGCAACACGATCAAGTGGATAAACTCAGAGCATAACCCCCGCTTCGAGGAGTGGGCTTGGAATCGATCGGAACACGGAAACCGATCGGTGCTGGCCGCCATTAATGATCTGCTGGCGGGACGCAAGGAGGCGGCTCTCGACTTCATCAAGTCAAGCAATATGGACTCTGGGATAGCGTGTGAGACGGTTGATGGAAGAACTGGTGAGGCGATAGACGGCAAGGGCTACGCAAGCGCGGCGGGCTACCTCGCGCACGGGCTTCGTATCGCCCTGAATCTCGAACTGCCCGAGAAGGCGGCGGTAACGCAGCAGCGCAGACCGGGCGAGGTGCTGTACCAACCGCCACCGCCTGAGGCCAGCCCGAGGCCGAAGAAGGCTCGATTGTAGCCGGCGTCTCCGACGCCGAGAGCCGCATCGGAGGATCAAGATGCCAAGATACATCGAGGAGCTTGTCAGCCAACAGGTTCGCAAGTCGGAGATGGCCCGGGCGAAGACCCGGGAGGGCGAGCCACCCATATGCCCGACGATTACTATATCGCGGCGCATGGGCAGCGGCGCGCGGGTCATCGCTGAGAAGCTTGCCCATGACTGCGGCTATAGCCTGTGGAGCAAGGAACTCATTGACGCAGTTGCGCAGGATGCACACGTTTCGAAGCGTGTCGTGTCAGCGTTTGATGAGAAGGCGATTTCTGAGATCGAGGTATTCACGCGGTCCATCCTGGGAGACTACGAGCTGGGCGGCTTCCTCTACGGCAAGCACCTCGCTCGCGCCATCGCTTCCATTGCCAAGCTCGGGAACGCGATCATCCTCGGCCGAGGGGCCAACTTCCTGCTGCCGAACGCACTCAATATCCGCATTGATGCCACCGACGAGCATCGTATCTCGAACATGATCAAGTTCGAGGACATGAGTCGGTCCGCGGCGGAGGCCAAGATCAGAGCCTCAGACCATGAGCGCTACGAGTTCCTGGTGCGGATGTTTGGCCGGGAACGCGTCGAGAACGCCAGTTACGACCTGACCCTGTGCATGGATTCGTTCTCAATAGATGATGCCGTAGAGATCGTTAAGACTGCAGTCAGCCGTTGGCGCAAACGGCTGGAGGCAGAATAGGATCAAGCGCCCCCATCAATAGACTCTCCTCTGCGCTATAACACCAGCCAATTGCGGGTATTAGATGGGAGACCATGAATGCTAACCCGCAGGCAGCTCACTTTGATCCCGCAAGGCAGTTCCTTCCGGACGATGTCGCGCGGCTCGCTCCGGAGGAACTCTGCCGCAAGCTCGCCCGCACTCACTACGAGAACTTCACGGTGGGCTCCTTTCTTCTCCCTAAGAGCCTCCGGCGGCACGTCTACAACATCTACGCCTACTGCCGCGTCTGCGACGATCTGGCGGATGAGACCGGCGACCCAAAGATGTCGCTACGGCTGCTCGAGTGGTGGCGAGAGGAGCTGGCGGTCTGCTATCAGGGCCGGCCACGGCACCCGATCTTTCGCGCGCTCGCCGAGACGATTGAGCAGTTCGACATCCCCTCCAAGCCCTTCGTTGACCTGATCAGCGCGTTCGAGCAGGATCAGCGAGTCACCAGATACGCCTCATTCGAGGAGCTCTTGGGCTACTGCGAGAGATCAGCTAACCCTGTCGGCCGACTGTTCCTCCATCTGCTGGGCTATCGTGACGAGGCACGCCAACGTCTGGCCGACTTCACCTGCACAGCACTGCAGCTGGCGAACTTCTGGCAGGATATTCCCACCGACTACGCCAAGGGGCGCGTCTATCTGCCACAGGAGGACCTGGAGCGGTTCGGCTACACCGAGGCCGAGCTGCGGAACGGCATCCGGAACCCCGCCTTCGTCCAGTTGATGCGGTTTGAGATAGCAAGGACACGGGAACTCTTTGAGCGCGGAGCCCCGCTCGCCCGCCTCGTATCAGACACGGGAGCCGCGGACGTGGCGCTATTCACAGCCGGCGGCATGTCGCTGCCGGACGCGATCGAGAAGCGCGGATTCGATGTGTTCCACGGACGGGTCAAGGTCTCGTCGTGGACGAAGCTTGCCCTCATTGCCAGGGCCATAGAAGGCCGGTGGAGGCGTTAGGGTGTCTCTAGGCATCACAAAGAAGGAACTGGCGTTCTCATACCGCTACTGCCGCGATGTGGCACGCAAGCGCGCGCGCAATTTCTACTACTCGTTCATCGTGCTGCCGCGGGAGAAGCGCGACGGCATGTGCGCGGTCTACGCTTTCATGCGCTACTGCGACGACATCGCTGATGACCCCAGCGTGCAAGGTGACAAGCGGCGCATGCTCGAGAAATGGCGGGCGTCACTCGACAGGGCCGCGCGAGGGCAATACGAAGACAGCGAGATTCTGCCCGCGTTTCACGACACGGTGGTCAAGTTCGGCATCCCGATAGGCTACTTCCACGAGCTGATCGATGGCGCGGCAATGGACTTGTCCATGGATCGCTACGAGAGCTTTGATCAACTCTATGATTACTGCTACAAAGTGGCTTCGGTTGTAGGGTTGGTATGCATTCACATATTCGGCTTCGACTCAGACGAAGCGACTCGGCTGGCGGAGTATTGTGGGATCGCCTTTCAGCTCACGAATATACTGCGAGATCTGAAAGAGGATGCCTCTATGGGCCGCGTCTATCTGCCGGATGAAGACCTGTGGGCCTTCGGCTACTCGAGCGAGGACCTGGCGCAGGGAGTCACAGATGATCGATTTCAGCGGATGATGCTCTTCGAGGTAGACAGGGCCCGATGCTACTACAACGCCGCTATGCCGCTTCTGGACATGGTCCACGAATCAGGCCGACCCGGGCTCTCGGCGATGATCGAGATCTACTCTGGGCTGCTGGAGAAGATCGAGCGCAGCAACTACGACGTATTTGCTCACCGTGTCTCGCTGTCCGCTCCGAAGAAGCTCTCGATCGCGGCTAAGACGATCCTCAAGTCACGACTGAATGGAGGACGGCCATCTCTGCGCGCATCGCGGTGATCGGCGGCGGAGTGGCCGGGCTATCCTGCGCCTGCGAGCTTGCAGAGGCCGGCATGCAGGTCACGCTTCTGGAAGCCGCCAACCGACTCGGAGGGCGCGCGTACTCATTCGTCGAGTCGAACACCGGCCTTGAGATTGACAACTGCCAGCACGTGATCCTGGGCTGCTGCGAAGCGATCACAGGTTTCCTTGCCAGGATCGGATCGCTGGAACTGTTCGAGTTCGCAGAAGCAGTTGAGTTTGTCGACACAAACGGCGAAAGGCTGACGGTCAAGGCATCGCGGCTGCCCGCGCCGCTGCACCTGCTGCCGTCAGTGTTGACCTCTGCCTACCTGCCCGCCGGGGACAAGCTCCGGCTGATTCAAGTGATGGTTCGGGTAGCGGCTGGACACCCCGGCGATGAGCCCGCCTCGGATTACCTGTCGCGGCTGGGTTGCTCAAAGTCGCTCGCGGACCGGCTGATCGCGCCAATACTGGAGTCCGCTCTTAATGAGCGGCCGCATGAGGCCTCTGCGAAGTATGCGCGGATGGTCCTGCTCAGGTCGCTGATGGGGGACCGAGGCTCGTGCCGCCTGGGCATAGCACGGGCGCCGCTCTCGAGGGTAATAGAGGAGCCCGCCGCGCGGTATCTTGATTCGTATGGTGCGGAGTTGAGGTTGGGGGCTCGCGTGACCACACTTGACCGCGACGGAAGAGAGATCAAATCGCTGACTCTTGCCACGGGCGACAGAGTTGAGGCCGACCTGTACGTATGCGCGGTGCGCCCCAAGGAGCTGCAGCGGATGGGCTATGACGTGCCGCAAGCCGCCCAAGGCCACCATGCTGCCCGCCCGATAGTTGCGGCCCATCTGTTTCTGAATTGCGAGGCGCCCGAGTTCTGTCAAGCATGCCTGCCTGGCGAGCCATTTGGATGGGTATTCAACAAGTCCCGGGACTCTGGGCTAGACAGATGTTATGTGCAAGGGGTGGCAAGCGCGGCCGCAGATATCCTGAGGCTATCGAGGAGCGACATCATCAGCCTTGCGCTGAGAGCTGCCACACGGGCCGCGCCGGAGCTTGCAGGCGTCCCTGTGAATCACGCTGTCATTACACGAGACATGAGGGCTACTTTCCCAACCTGCGCCGAGTGGGAAGTCCGCAGGCCCGAGAGCGCGACCAGCATCCCGAATCTATTCCTGGCGGGTGACTGGACCTCAACCGGCTGGCCTGGCACGCTCGAGAGCGCGGCCATCTCCGGGCATCTAGCCGCCCGTGCTGCCCTTGAGTCGGCTGCTCTTTGCCCGCGCGGAGGCCCAGTGGCCAGAGCATCAGGTTAGGCCCAGGAGTTGTAGCCCACAACCTCTAACCTCAAACTTCTAGACGGGGGAGTGTTTTGCGATGAGAAGTATATGCGTGCTCGCAGTCATCGGATCATTGATCATAGCGCCAGCTCGGCTCTGTGCCGCACCTGGCCAGGTAACGTCCACTTCATGGCACGGGCTGTCCGGCCTCTACGTGACTCCGACCGCCCGGCTGATCGGCTACAAGCACTTGGCGATCGGCTTCAATGAATCGAAGCACTCCGAGTTCATCGACGGCAAGAACACCGATCGGCAGATTCGGGGCGTCCTGACCTATGGTATAGCCGATTGGATGGAAGGCTCGATCTCGACCTACAACAACATGTTCATGGTCAGCAGCACCTCGATGCTTGATAACGAGAGCTTCAACGCAATCCACCTGAAAGTGCGCCTGCTGAAGGAAGACCGCAACTACTGGTATCCGGAGGTGTCGCTTGCGGTGAGAGATCTGACGAACTCGACTGCCGACGCTGGGCCGCTTGAGAACGTGAACAATGGCCGAAAGCTCTTTCTCCTGGCGAGCAAGAGATTATTCCGTAAGGACTCGCTTGGCAGGTTCCTGGACGTGCATGCTGGGCTGACATGGGATCACAATACAGTGGCCGGCGTGATGGGTATAGAGCTGACCGTTGCCCCCAATGCCAGCCTGATCGTAGAAGGCATGTATGACTCGCCTTATCTGGACTTCCGTCGGTTCGGCCAGAATGATGTGCCGGGACGGTTCATCTTCGACACCGGGATGAGGATCTATCCTGAGCTTGTGCCCGGGTTGGTGCTTGACCTGGGTTTCGTCGGAGACAGCGAGTTCGAGTTCTCGTTCGGCGCTAGCTACGTGTTCGGGATGTAGTCCCTATCCACACGCCAGCTCCTATCTGGTACAATAGCATATGAACTCTTACCGAGGGAGTTGTGGGGATCGCTTTTCCCGCGATCCACAGTTGTAGCAGGCGTCTCCGACGCCTCCCCCGGGCGTCAGAGACGCCCGCTACAACCCTATCGCAACTGTCTCCTACCAGTGAAGGGAGTTGCGGTTGCGCAGCGGTCAGTTTGTCGGATATCGTATTGTCAGGTTTTCGCAGGCAAGTGAGGAATCGCTGCGAGAGATCGCGGATCGTCTACTGCCGCATGAGGATCAGATTGTCGAGGTCTGGATCAGCCGCCAGTGGAGGGCGTGGCAGCCGCCTGGCATTACGCGCGCGGAGCTGACGCAGGTCTTTGGCGACCTCCTTCGTGGGATGCTGCGCAGATTGGAGAGCGGGCAACTGCAGGAGTGTCTGCAGGACCTTGAGGTAACCGGTGGGCAGCTTGCGGACCGGATGTTCCCCTTCGAGGCGCTGATAATCAGCGTGCACTTCATGGAGGAGAGCTACTTGCCATTCCTCCTGCGTCCGCATTCGCCCAAGTCCCAGGAATGGCTGATCGCAATGGACGAGTTCCTGCACGCGGCCCTGGCTTCGATCGCAACCTCCTACTTCCAGGCCTATCGCAGGGATCTGGTGCAGGAGGCCGAGGTCAGCCGCACCGTGCAGGAGGGTCTCCTGCCACCCATCCCCAACGCCGTTCACGATCTGGAGATCGGCCACATCTACACGTCCGCTCACGAGCGCGCCAGGCTGGGGGGCGACTTCCTGGATTTCTTTGCGTTGGACAGGAAAACCTCAGCTTTCATCATTGGCGATCTATCAGGCCACGGCCTGGAGGCTGCGGCCGACTCCGTTCTGTTACGGTCGATGTTCCGCGGGTTTATGCGTGAGGAGCCCGATCCCGCACTCGCGATGAGCAGAGTTAACCGTGTGATGATGGAGGAGCTTCGTGCGGAGCAGTTCGCAACGGCTCTGGCCATCGTCTATGAGCACCCTGGCGAACTCGCGCTCGTCAGCGCCGGTCACCCGTACCCTATGCTCTGTGACAGCGCATGCTATCTGCTCGAGCCTGAGGGTATGGCCGTGGCGATCGCTCCGGATGTCGAGTACAGCTCGCTGCAGCTCGAAATGAAGCCTGGGGCGGTTCTGGTTGCCTACACCGACGGCCTGATTGAAGCCTCGGACGGCAAGAGCCTGTTCGGAGAGGAACGCGTCTTGGAGGAGGTTACCCAAGTCCACGACGCCCCGGCCCGCGCCATCGCCGAGCATCTTGTGGACGCCGCTCGCCGCCACTCCGGTGGACGCTTCTCGGATGACGTCGCTGTGCTTGTGCTGAAGAGGCGGGGCTGAGTCTCAGCAGTCGAGATACGGTTTCTGCAGAAGTGGGACTCCTTGCAGCCCCTTCCTTCTGTGCTT
>CAZFYZ010000005.1:37207-45521 GCA_964523735.1 uncultured bacterium
ATCCCTTCTCCTTCGCGTTGCTACCTTCAGGCAGCGTAGGCTATAATATACTTGGCCAAACGGAGGGCTGGTAGTGCGAGCTGAGATCATTTCAGTTGGAACCGAGCTTCTTCTGGGGCAGATCGTGGACACGAATGCCGCTTATCTCTCCAAGTTGCTTCCGGAGTTCGGGATCGACATGCACTACCGCGTAACCGTCGGTGACAACGAATCCCGCCTCATCGATGCCCTGAAGCTTGCCCTGTCGCGGGCTGATGTGGTTTTCACTATAGGCGGACTTGGGCCGACGGAAGACGATCTTACACGGGAGACCGTGGCAAAGGTCGTCGGTGATGAGATGGTCTTGGACAAGGAGTTCGAGTCCCAATTGCGAGAGTTCTTCTCCGCGAGAGGGATCCAGATGCCGGAGACCAATCTCAAGCAGGCCCTCGTCCCCAAGCGCGGACGGGCGCTGACCAATCCCCTGGGCACTGCTCCGGGGGCAGCGTTCGAGACTGAATCGGGCAAGGTCGTGATCATTCTGCCGGGTCCGCCGAGGGAGTTCATCCCGATGGTGGAAGAGCGCGTGGCTCCCTATCTGAGGGAGCGTTTCGGAGAATCGGCGGCGATCATCCGTTCGAGAGTTCTGAGGTTGGCAGGTATCGGCGAATCAAGCGTCGAAGAGATGGTTAAGCATCTCTTAAGAAATGCCAACCCGACCCTTGCTCCGTATGCAAGTCCGGGTGAGGTCCATCTGAGGGTGACGGCAAAAGCCGCAAGCGTCGGCGAGGCTGACGCGATGATCCAGGAGATGGACGAGAAGCTGGTGTCGATCCTTGGGGGCCGGGTCTTTGGCCGCGATGGAGAGACGCTCGAGAAAGTGGTAGTTGAGTCGCTCATTAGTCGCAGGCTCACGCTGGCGATAGCGGAGAGCTGCACGGGCGGGCTTATTGCAAATCGTATTACGGATGTGCCGGGGTGCTCGACGGCGTTCCTGACGGGCGTCGTGAGCTACTCCAATGAGGCGAAGAAAGAGCTTCTGGGCGTTCCACAGGAACTGCTTGATAAGCACGGCGCGGTCAGTGAAGAGGTCGCGCGCGCGATGGCAGAGGGCGCCAGGAGAGTGTCGGGGGCGGATGTAGGGCTATCGACGACCGGTATAGCGGGTCCGGATGGAGGAACTCCAACCAAACCCGTCGGTCTGGTCTATATAGCAATCGCCACCGACAAGGCAACCGTGGTCCAAAGGCAGCAGTTTGCCGGAGGACGCCTTGACATCAAGCAGAGGGCGTCGCAGACGGCGCTCGATATGCTCAGGACACACCTGCTGTAGTCGGCGTCTCCGACGCCGGTGGTCGTGGTAGGCGTCTCTGACGCCGCGGGTTCAGAGAACCCGACTACAGCAGGATCAAGAGACTAGCCATGACGGTTGTCCGCACATTCGTTGCAGTCTTGATAGCCGATGAGATTCGGCGGAACATCGCCGAGGTTCAGGAGCCACTCAAGAAGCTCGCCCCCGACGTGAAGTGGGTCGCGCCCGACAACTTCCACGTCACACTGAAGTTCCTTGGTAACGTCCGCGAGGACGACCTTCAGGGTGTCTATGACGCCGCGGAGGAGGCATCGGGCGCATTTCCGCCGTTCGACCTGTCGTTTGCGGGATTGGGAGCATTCCCGAACCCCAGGCGGGCGAGGGTCGTATGGGTTGGAATCGACAAGGGCCGGGATCAGCTTGTTGAGCTAGCCTCGGCGATGGATTCGAAGCTGGCGAAGCTTGGTTTCCCGAAGGAAGAGCGGGAGTTCAAGTCGCATATCACCATTGGTAGAGTGAAGGAGCCCTCCAGGTCATTGGAGCGGCTTGCGAGCGGTATCGAGGACGTCGACGCGAGCGACCTTGGAAGCCAGAGGGTTACTTCGATCGCGGTGATGAAGAGCGAACTCCGCCCAGGCGGGCCGATCTACTCGCCGCTGAAGGTGATCGCTCTTCCGGGCTAGACCGCAAATCTAGCGAACACCGAAGCCGAACACGCAGATTGCAGGTCTGATGGTCCGGCACGAAACGTGCGGGACGATCTAGATTGACTGGAGAGGACGAACCATATGGATAAGAGCAAAGCGCTGGAGATGGCTCTGGCGCAGATCGAGAAGCAGTTTGGTCGCGGCGCCGTCGTGAAACTGGGCGAGAAGCCGAAGAGCGACGTCGCGGTGATCCCGACGGGCTCGATCGCGCTCGATATGGCGCTCGGAGTCGGAGGCGTTCCGCGGGGACGCATCGTCGAGATCTACGGCCAGGAGTCTTCAGGCAAGACGACCCTCGCTTACCACATTGTGGCCGAGGCGCAGAAGGCCGGCGGAGTCGCCGCGTTCGTGGACGCCGAGCATTCGGTGGACGCCGCGTATGCCGCTGCTCTGGGCGTGGATGTTGACGCCCTGCTCGTCTCTCAACCGGATACCGGCGAAGAGGCGCTCGAGATCATGGACGCGCTCATAAGAAGCGGCGCCGTTGATATCGTCGTGCTTGACTCGGTCGCGGCTCTCGTGCCTAAGGCCGAGATAGAGGGCGATATGGGCGATTCGCACGTTGGCTTGCAGGCCAGGCTTATGAGCCAGGCCCTGCGCAAGATCGGCGGGTCGCTCTCCAAGTCCAACGCCAGCGCGATCTTCATCAACCAGATCCGTGAGAAGATCGGGGTCATGTTCGGCAATCCCGAGACGACACCGGGCGGGCGCGCGCTCAAGTTCTGGTCGAGCGTCCGGCTCGAGGTCAGGAGAATCGAAACACTCAAAGTGAGCGGCGAGGCAGTCGGAAACCGGGTAAAAGTCAAAGTAGCCAAGAACAAAGTCGCCCCACCGTTCAAGAACGCTGAATTCGACATTATGTTCGGTAAGGGGATTTCCAAGAGCGGCGGGATACTGGATATTGCCACCGACATGGGATTGGTCGGCAAGACCGGCACCTGGTACACCTACGGCGATCAGAGGATCGGCCAGGGCAGAGAGAACGCCAAGAAGTTCCTTGAGGACAACCCCTCCGTGATGGAGGAGATGGAAGCCAGGATCCGCCAGGCGGAGTCGGACAATGGGGAGGCCCCCGTTGGGGCCGCTGCCGCAGTGGCGGAGTAGGAGATCACACGGTTGTAGTCGGGTTCTCTGAACCCGTCCCAAGGCGTCGGAGACGCCGTCTACAACATGGGGGTCCGGGACACAAGACTCATGACCCAAGACCCACGACTTAGTATCATATCGGCCATCGAGGCCCAAAAGAGGCGCGGCACGCGCAGATCGATCTTCGTGGACGGCGAGTTCTTGATCGGTGTTCACGAAGAAGTAGTGATCCAGCTCGGGCTGAGCGTCGGGCAGAGCTTTGATCGGGAGAGGCTGGTCGAGCTTGTTAAGGCCGAGACTGCCCGGAAGGCGCGTGAGAGCGCGCTGCGACTGATAAGCTACCGGGATCGCTCGATTTCCGAGGTCCGAAAACGGCTGATCGGGAGCGATTTTCCGGAAGAAACCGTAGAAGAAGTAATCGACCAACTAGCTCGAGCGGGACTTCTTGATGATGAGAAGTTCAGCCGGGACTGGGTTCAATCGCGGACAGCCTCAAAGCCCATGGGCAAAACGAGGCTGGCATGGGAGTTGAGGTCGAAGGGCGTACAGGCCGAAAAGGTGGACGACGCTCTTTCGACGATCGATGACGAAGCCGAGCTTGAGCTTGCGCGCTCAGTGGCACAAGACAAGCTCAGAAAGATGGACCGCGAGGACCCTACGACAAGAACTAGACTGGGCTCTTTCCTTGCTAGAAGAGGGTTCAGCTGGGACGTGATCAGCCGGGCTGTCGATGATGCCTTGCCCGGCGAAGACTCTTGATGGGAAACAATTCGCTCTACCTCACATCCTATACAAAGACAGGGAGGTGAGGGCAGGTTGGATATAGTGCTAGGTGTAGTATTGGGCGTGGTGGTGGCCATAGCGGCTACCGGTGCAGCCTATTTCTGGTATATTCGACCCACACTACGTAAGGTCAAGTCCGCCAAGGCGGACATCGGTGAGCGCGAAGAGCAGCTCAAGAAAGAGATAGAAGCCAAGCGTAAGGAAGTTCTCCTCGAGGCTAAGGAAGAGGCGTTTACGATACGCCAGGAGATCGAGAAAGAGAACAAGGACAAACGAGCTGAGATTCAGAGGCTAGAGCGAAAGCTGACCCAAAAGGAAGAGACCCTAGACCGAAGACTTGAGAACCTTGATCGCAAGGAACGCAACATAACTCAGAGAGAGGGCGAGGCCCAGGAGAAACTCGACGAGGCCGCCCGGGTCGTAACGCAGCAAAGACAAGAGCTGGAGAAGATATCACGGCTCTCAACCGACGAGGCAAGGCAGCTTCTGCTGCAGCAGCTCGATCGGGAGATGGAGCGGGAGACCGCCCGCATCATAAGGGACGCTGAAGAGCGCGCAAAGGAAGAGGCGGATCGCAAGGCGAGGGATGTCATCACCCTTGCGGTGCAGCGATGCGCCGTCGATCAGGCAACCGAAACCACCGTATCAGTGGTTCCGCTGCCCGGCGACGACATGAAAGGCCGGATCATCGGTCGTGAAGGCCGCAATATCCGAGCCTTCGAGACCCTTACGGGGGTCGATCTGATCATTGACGACACACCCGAAGCCGTAGTGCTCTCGGGGTTCGATCCCGTGCGCCGCGAGGTCGCGAGGCTGGCGCTTTCAAACCTGATCGTGGACGGGCGTATTCACCCGGGCCGCATCGAGGAAATGGTAAACAAGGCGCAGGCAGAGGCCGAGGCCAAGATGAAAGAGGCCGCTGAACGCGCTGTTTTCGAGACGGGTGTCACTGGTCTTGATCCCGAGCTGATGAAGCTTCTGGGCAGGCTCAAGTACAGGACAAGCTACGGCCAGAACATGCTGCAGCACTCCGTCGAGGTCGCGCACCTCGCCGGGGCTATCGCGGCGGAGCTGGACGTGAACGTTCCGCTGGCCAAGCGCGCAGGCTTGCTGCACGATATTGGCAAGGCTGTCGATTTCGAGGTCGAGGGCCCGCACGCCATCATCGGCATGGACCTGCTGAAGCGCTATCGCGAGCCTCAGGACGTGTGTCATGCCGCGGGCGCGCATCACAATGACATCGAGCCGCACTCGGTCGAAGCCGTCCTGGTATTGGCGGCCGACGCCATATCGGCGGCCAGGCCGGGCGCCAGGCGAGAGACGCTGGAGACTTACGTCAAACGTCTGCAGAAGCTGGAGACGATCGCAGACTCGTTCGCCGGTGTCGAGAAGACCTACGCGGTTCAGGCCGGGCGCGAGATTCGCGTTATGGTCAAGCCGATGGAGATCGACGATGATGCCGCAGTGAAGCTGGCGCACGATACGGCCAAGCGGATCGAAGACGAGATGGAATACCCGGGCCAGATCAAGGTCACGGTAATCCGCGAAACCCGCGCAGTCGAATACGCTAAGTAACCAATCCAATCGCGAGAGCGCGAAAGAGCGAGAACGCGAAACCGGGCAGTCAGGGTTCCCTTTCGCGCTTTCGCCATTTCGCGTTTTCGCGATTCTGTTCTTGAGGCTGGTGTTTGGTCAGAGTCCTGTTCATAGGCGATATAGTGGGTGAGCCTGGGCGCAAGGCCGTGAGCAAGATGATCGGGGCCTTGCGCTCTCGTCTTGACGCGCATCTGGTCGTTGCAAACGGTGAGAATGCCGCGGGCGGGCTGGGGATCACCAAGCCGACGGCTAAGGCGATCCTGGATGCCGGGGTGGACGTAATCACGCTCGGCAACCACTCCTTCTCCAAGAAGGACATGCTTGATTTCATCAAGACCGAGCCTCGGATCATCCGGCCGGCCAACTACCCGCCGGGGGTTCCCGGTAGGGGCTGGGGCTTGTTCGATGCGATCACCCGCGACAAAGTAGCCGTTGTGAATCTCCTGGGCCGCGTGTTCATGACGCCGCTGGACTGCCCGTTTCGAACCGCTGACGCGGTCCTGGGCGAGATCAACGGGTTCACGAAGACGATCCTGGTGGACGTGCACGCCGAGGCCACGTCGGAGAAGAAGGCTATGGGCTACTACCTCGAGGGCAGGGCTACGGCTGTGGTCGGAACACACACCCACGTACAGACGTCTGATGAGTGTGTGCTGCCCGGCGGTACTGCCTATATCACCGATGCCGGTATGACGGGCGTTCACGAGTCAGTGCTGGGCCTCGATAGGACCATTGTCATTAACCGCTTTCTCACGCAGCTCTCAAGCAAGTTCGAGTTGGCAGAGGGCACTGCGCGGGTGCAGGGCGTCTTGATCGCCCTCGATCCCGCCACAGGGCGGGCGGAGAGCATCGATAGAGTTGACGAGAGCGAGAGTTCGTTCTGAGTCACGACAACTCATAACTCAAAACTCAGAACTTGTCTTTGGTCTAGCGGTTCAGGTAGAATGATAACCGGAGGATTGGTCTAATGCGTTTGATAAGCATCCTGATCGCTGCAGCGATTCTGGCTTGTTGTGCCGGAGCAGTGGCTGCGGCGGACAGAGAGGTCTTCATATATCGTGGCACTGCACTCAACGAGAGCGGCATAGCCGCAGGCGGTTGGGGGAGCGGTAAGGCGACTGAATCCGCAGACACGACTAAGGTGCTTACCGGCAACAAGTCGATAAGGATCACCACACAGAGCTTGTATGCAGGCGCTCGGATAGACTTCGCCCAGCCGGTTGCGCTCTACACCGAAGGGATCGAGTCAACCCGTTATGTGCTTTTCGCGTTCATGTTCGATGCGGTCGAGACAGTAAATCCTGCCGCGGATGTCTACTCGTATGAGGTCGAGCCCTATACGATCCCCAAAGTGGACATGCTGCGATTCGTCTTCGTTTCGGATACGGGCGTTCAGGTCGAGGTGACCGAACCGACCAACCCCCTCGACCCGGACGATAACTGGTGCCGCGTATCGGTTCCGCTGGCAAAGTTCAGGGGCTTGGGCGTTGACAAGGAGTTCCGGCTGAAGCGCCTGCTTATCTTCTCGAGTCTGGCGACGACCTTCTACCTGGGCGAAATCAAGCTGGTGACTGACGATACCCCCATCGAGGTAGACTCCCTGTCGGATCAGACAGTGGCGGTGATGGACGACCTTTTCTTCCAGACAAAGGTGAACGGTGGAGTGAGTTCGCTCAAGTATTCCTGGGATTACGACTCGTCGAACGGCTTGCAGGATGAAGCCACCACCACTGTAGGCCGGATCACTTATACCAAGGGTGGGGACTACACGGTGACCCTGACCGTCAGCGATGCGGACAACATCAAGGCGCCTGTGTCGGTCAAGGCCAAGATCACCGTGAACGACTAGGCAGGGGCTCCCTTTTCGCCTTGATAGTTGGTCTTCTAACATCATTGCGGCCGAAGCAGTGGACCAAAAACCTGCTGCTCTTCGCCGGCTACATATTTACTGTTGAGCAGAACCACCCGCCGGAGATTCTTCTGAGGGTGGTATTTGCTTTTGGCCTCTTCTGCGCCATTTCCGGCGCCACCTACATCCTCAACGATGCCGCCGACGCCGAGCGCGACCGCAAGCACCCACGCAAGTGCAGAAGACCGATCGCCAGCGGACGCATCTCCGTCAAGGCCGCCCTCACGTTTGCATGTCTGCTAATCGGCGGATCGCTCTGGGGCGCATTCCACCTCGACTTCAGCTTCGGTGTGCTGGCGTCTGCCTATTTTGCCTTGACCGTTGCCTATTCGATGAGCCTGAAACACCTGGTCATCGTGGACATCCTCGTGGTGGCTGCGGGATTCGTGATAAGGGCAGCCGCGGGGGCTGTTGTGATCGATGTGACCATCTCGCCATGGCTTCTGGTCTGCACCACGCTTCTGGCGTTGTTCATCAGTCTCGCGAAGCGCAGGGCGGAAGTCATTGCACTCGCAGATGGCAGCTCAGAACACCGCAAGACTCTGGCTGACTACAGCGTGCCGATGCTGGACCAGATGCTGACGGTCAGCGGATCGGCGTGTCTGATGGGTTACTTCCTCTACACGTTCTCCCCGAGGGTGGACGGGTCCTCGCATCCGATGGCGATGATGGCGACCATCCCGTTCGTCATCTACGGCCTCTTCCGCTACCTCTTCCTGATACACAACAATCCGGAAGGCGGGGGCAGCCCGGAACAGCTTTTACTCGAGGACAAGCCACTGCTTCTGAACGTCATTCTCTACGTGATCGCGGCGATGGTGGCGCTGAAGGCGTGAGGCAAAGCGCTTAAATGCAGAACAGCACAACCGCCTGCGGACGATTGTGCTGTTCTGCATTTACATTGGGGCGAGAAATGGGATTCGAACCCACGACCTCCAGGGC
>CAZFYZ010000005.1:45531-74607 GCA_964523735.1 uncultured bacterium
ACAACCTGGCGCTCTAACCGACTGAGCTACTCCCGCCACGCCTTAGCGTCTAACTTCTGATCCTTAACGTCCAGTCTCTGGACGGGTGGCGCCCCCTGCCCGATTCGAACGGGCGGCCTACTGCTTAGAAGGCAGTTGCTCTATCCCCTGAGCTAAGGGGGCCAACAAACAGCGTCTCTAGAACCATCTGCCCCAGGCTAGTGCATCGACCGCTTCTCAGGTCGCCGTCGAGTTAGCTGCTCTCGGAACAGTGAGATCCCCAATGAGTTAGTTGCTCTACGGCTGTATGGGGCAACTAAGATACTACCACAATCAGGGCTCGAAGGTCAACGCGTTATGAGGCCGTTTCTGGGCCGCCAAGGCGTGTACGGAGCGCACTGCAGCAAGCGCAGCCTGTTCGCAGACCAGGCGCTTGCGCATTTCGCCGGCGTCGAGCGGCGGGCAGACGAGCGCAACCCTGACAGTTGGCCAGAATGCCATTGACAATCTCGACTATCGCACGTATACTTCAAATACAGTCCCGTACAAGGGTTCTGCAGCACTCGGCAGTGTCGCTGGTGCGCCCCCCAGCATAGACGCAGGGGAACGCGGTCAGTGCTTTGATCGCAAAATCTCGTTCGCGCAGGTACCTGCGTAGTAGGAGAGCACCGTGCGTAGCGACAATGGCCGTCGCCGTCTGTGTTCCAGTTGTAGGAATGTACTGGAATGCACCCATCGCCTCGATTCTTACCGGTCCGTCACGCAGTATGAGGAATACCCGCCTGATACCACCCTCTCCCCTACCTTATTGAGCCAGAAGCCTGTGCGAGCGGCCGATTCGGAGGACCGCAGCACTGATGACCCATGATCAGTTGACCAAGCAGCGTTCGGCCGCGCCTCAGGCCGAAGATCTGGACATCCAAGACATTGCGAGAATCGTGGACACGCATGGCGGTGGACGCTCAACGCTCATGGCCGTCCTCGGGGAGATCCAGGCGAAGTACCGTTACCTTCCTCAAGATGCTTTGAGGATCGTGGCGGAGCGGATCCGCGTGCCCCTGGTGGATGTGTATGCCGCCGCTACCTTCTATCACTCGTTCAGCCTGAAACCAAAGGGCAAACACATAGTACTCTGCTGCCAAGGCACGGCGTGCCACGTCCGCGGAGGTTCTGGAATCGCGGAGGAACTCCAACGCCAGTTGGGCGTCGCTCCCGGCGAGACAACGCCGGACAAGCAGTTCACCTTTGAGACCGTCAACTGCCTCGGGGCCTGTGCGCTCGGGCCTGTGGTCGTAGTGGATGGACGGTATTACCCGAAGGTTAGAAGGTCGCAAGTGAGCCAGATCCTGAAAGACACGGCGGCCGGTTCGACGGAGGCCCGTGCGGCGCTCGACGGTCGCCTTATTCCCCTGGACGCGAGCTGTCCACATTGCGGCCGCAATCTTATGGACGAGTCGCGTTGCCTTGATGGCCGGGCCTCCATTCGATTGAGCTTCAGCGCGAACGGCTATCGCGGCAGGGTATCGCTCTCCTCTCTCTACGGCAGCAGCAGGCTCGAGATGGAGCCGGACAGAGCGATCGTCAGCGCAATAGAGTTGTCCTGTCCCCACTGCACGAGGCCTCTAGCCGGACACTGGGAGTGCCCAGAGTGCGGTGTCCCAATGGCAGTTGTCAGTGTTCGCGGCGGCGGGGAAGCCCATTTCTGTCCCAGGCGGGAGTGCAGTGGCCGTTTCTTAGATCTGGAAGGGCGTCAGCTGCCGAACGCAGTCAATGGCGGGAGGTAGGACGATGCCATCGCTGAATTCTGTGGATGGGCTTGAACAACTCCGGCAGACGCTCTCGAACGAGGACCGAAGGCCTCTTGTCATCATCTGCGGCGGGACGGCCTGCCAGGCCAGCGGGTGCAACGTCAACATAAGGGCTGCTAAGAAGCACATCCTCGACAACAATCTGCACGAACGGGTCGCTCTTCGGATCACCGGCTGCCACGGCTTCTGCGAAATGGGGCCTTTCGCGTTGACGGAGCCCCAGAACGCTTTCTATGCCCGAATATCTACCCCGGATATTCCGCGCATTATTGACGCGGCTGTGTCTGGAGAGTACATTGACGAGCTTCTGTACACGGATCCCGGCACCGGCCAGGTATACCGCAACCACAATGAGATACCGTTCTTCAGGTACCAGCGGCGCATCATACTGGGCCTCAACCAACGCATAGACCCGATCCGGATCAAGGACTACATCAGGCAAGGCGGCTACAGGGCCCTTCAGATCGTGCTGACGAATGGAGATCCCGACTGGGTCGTGAGAGAGGTCAAGTCGTCCGGGTTGCGCGGCCGCGGCGGGGCAGGCTTCCCGACCGGCCTCAAATGGGAGATGTTGGCAGCACAGCGAAACGGCTCAGGCAAATTCCTTGTCTGTAATGCCGACGAGGGCGACCCGGGCGCCTACATGGACCGCAGTGTGCTGGAGGGTAACCCCCATAGCATCATAGAGGGCATGGTGATCGGGGCTTTCGGCACGGGTTCGACTGAAGGAATAGTCTACGTTCGCAACGAGTACCCAGTAGCGATCAAGCATTTGACAATCGCGCTCAACCAGGCGCGAAAGCTGGGTCTCCTCGGCAAGAACATTCTCGGGACCGGATTCGGTTTCGACATACGCATTGTGAAGGGAGCCGGAGCATTTGTCTGCGGCGAGGAGACGGCCCTCATCAGGTCGATCGAAGGAAAGGCGGGCGAGCCGCGTCAGAGACCGCCCTTCCCCGTTCAGCAGGGAATCGATCGCAAGCCCACGGCGATAAACAACGTGGAAACATGGGCGAACATCCCCCTGGTGTTTGGACTGGGGGCGGCGGAGTTCGCAAAGATCGGCACCGAGGGTAACTCCGGCACCAAGATATTCAGCCTGGTGGGCAAGATCAGGAATACCGGCCTGGTCGAGGTGCCCATGGGCACTACGATCGACACGATTGTCAACGACATCGGCGGCGGACCATCCGATAAGGCCAGGATCAAGGCGATCCAGACCGGCGGGCCATCGGGCGGCTGCATCCCTGCCAAGCACTTCCACCTGAACGTGGACTACGACAGCCTGGCCAAAGCGGGCTCCATAATGGGATCCGGCGGCATGATCGTCATGGACGAGAACACATGCATGGTCGATGTCGCCAAGTACTTCATGAACTTCCTTAAGGGTGAGTCGTGCGGTAAGTGTCTGACCTGTCGTAAGGGCATCCAGCGCATGCACGAGATCCTCGAGGACATCTCTGCTGGCCGGGCGACGATGGAGGACCTCGACCTGCTCGAGGAGCTTGCCCTGGTGGTCAAAGACACCACCATGTGCGGACTCGGCCAGACGGCCTCCAATCCGGTCCTGAGCACGCTGCGCTACTACCGCGATGAATACGAGCGGCACATAGTCCAGAAGAAGTGCGACGCTTTCGTCTGCAAGGATCTCGTCGGCGCGCCATGTCAGTCGGCCTGCCCGGTGGGGACCCAGGTCTGGCGCTATGTGGCTCACCTGAGGCGAGGCGAGTTTGAGGATGCCTACCGCGCGATCAGGGAGGCGAATCCGTTCCCTTCGGTCTGCGGCCGAGTGTGCCACCATCCCTGTGAGGATCGCTGCCGCGCGGGCCAGTCGGGCCAGGAGGCGGTGGCCGTGCGGGCGCTTAAGCGATTCGTCACCGAACAGGTTGGTCCGGAGGCATATGCCCCACGGAGACCGGACAAGGCCAGGTGCGCCGGGCGCAAGGTCGCCGTGGTGGGTGCGGGCCCTGCCGGACTCACGGCGGCGAGCTTACTATCGCTGGAGGGATGCGAGGTCACCGTTTTCGAGGCCGAGGCTGAGCCGGGAGGCCTGCTGCTGTCCGGGATACCGGAGTTCAGGCTGCCTCACGACGTTGTTAGGAAAGAGATACAGGCGCTGATTGATGACGGTGTCACCATCAGGTGCAATACTGCTCTCGGTCGGGACATTACCGTCGACGGCCTGTTCAAAGATGGCTTTGATGCCGTGTTCATTGGCATCGGCGCCCACAAGGACCGCAGGCTCGATCTCGATGGCGAGGACGTTGCAGGGGTCTACCCAGCCCTCGCGTACCTGAAGAGTTTCAACCTGCACGGCCGGAGTGAGGCCAAGGGGCGTGTTGGGATTATCGGTGGAGGCAACTGCGCCGTAGACGCGGCCAGAATCGCTGTTCGGCAAGAGGGCGTGACGAGCGTCACCATCATCTACCGCCGCACTCGCCACGAGATGCCGGCGTTCGAGGAAGAGATAGACGCCGCTATCGAGGAAGGCGTCTTGCTCGAAACGTTGGTGTCCCCTGTGAAGATAAGCACGGCCGCAAAGCGCGCCCCGCTGGAAGAAGAAGTGGAGGCGGCAGTAGAGGAAGGTGTCTCAATCGAGGCTCTTGCCACACCCGTACGCATCCACTCCAGCGGCGGACGGTTGACCGGAATCGAGTGCGTCAGGAATGTGCTGGGCGATGTCGACTCCAGCGGGCGCCGTAGGCCCGTTCCTCTAGCGGGAAGCGAGTTCACTATCCCGCTTGATACTCTGATCGTGGCCATCGGTGAGGAGACTGACGCGGACTCCCTCTGCGACACTGTGCGCCTCACGAGCTGGGGAGCCGTGGAAGCTGATTCCGAGGGCGTGTGCGCCAGCCAGCCCGGCGTGTTCGCGGGCGGGGACGCAATGCGCGGGCCCAACACCGTGATCAACGCCATCGCCGACGGCAAGAGGACCGCCGGCGCCATCATCCGATATCTGACCGGTGAGCCCACTCCGAAGACTCTGGAAGCTAATCTGCCTCGTCACTACATAGAGCCGATGGAGAAAGGCGATCAGGAGGCCGAAGAGGTGCCAAGAGCTATCCCACAGGTGATCCCCGTGGAAGAGAGAAGACACAGCTTCTGTGAAGTCGAGCGGGCGCTCACCCGCGACGAAGCGGTGCGAGAAGCGGGCAGATGCCTCAGGTGCGACCTGGAGTTCACATCACCTGATGTTCGGGGAGGAGACTGATGATCAACCTCACCATCAATGGCGTTCCAGTCTCTGTTGAGGACGGCTCCACACTTCTGGAGGCGGCGCAGTTTCTTGGTTTCCCCATCCCTACGCTGTGCCATTACGAGGGCCTTACCCCCTACGGCGCTTGCCGGCTGTGCGTAGTCGAGATTGGCGAAGGACCCAAAGCCAGGCTGGTTTCATCGTGCACATATCCTGCGCAGGAGGGTCTCAAGGTTAGGACCAGTTCGGCGCGGGTCGTCAGAGCACGGAAGATGGTCATCGAGCTTCTGCTGGCAAGTTGCCCGCAGTCCAAGGAGATCCAGGACCTGGCCTCGTCGCTTGAGGTTCGGCAGCAGCGCTTCAGGCAGGAGCACGAGGACTGCATAATGTGCGGGCGATGCGTGCGTATGTGCAAGGAGCAGATGATGGCGAACGCAATCGGTTTTCGTGGGCGTGGAGAGACCCGCACCATCGGAACGCCATTCGACATCAGCTCCGACGTGTGTAGGCAGTGCGGCGGATGCATGTATGTCTGCCCCGCGTGTCAACTAAGATGCACCTATGCGGAGCCGGACAAGGCTATCTGCGGCGGATGTGCTAACCTCAGCCCGCCGTGCGTTGAGAAAGACCAGTTTGACGACATGATGTGCTACATGAAGCCCTGCGTGGCGTGCGAGATCGTAAAGGACCCGGAGAGGAGCAAGACGTAAAATGTCATCGACATACTCAAGAGTGAACGCTTCCGCGGCAACGCTGACCAAGAACAGGACCGAGCATTCCGTGGTCCCGAGTTCCGGTATGTGCGTTACCTGCGTGGATGGCTGCATAGGCATGTGCGAGATCGGCAAGTCCGCCTACCGCGGGCACGAGGTGATCTATCCGCAGCCATTTGGAGTCATCACCACCGCTGGAGAAAAGACCTATCCGGTCGACTACTCGCACTTCAACGTCATGGGGACGGCCGTCGGCGCCCACGGAATCGAGGCCGACAGCGACAAGGCCGTCTTCCCGTCGGTGAACCTGGAAGTCACCATCGGGCACGACGGGGGCCTGAGGTTCAGGCTGCCCTGGATCATCTCCGGTATCGGCTCCACAGACGTTGCGAAGAACAACTGGGACGGATTGGCTATCGGCTCGGCGCTGGCCGGCACCGCCCTGACCATCGGCGAGAACGTCGTGGGCATGGACCCAGGCTCAGTAATGAAGGACGGCAAGGTCGTCGACACCGAGGACCTCAAGCGCAGGGTGCAGCTTTACAAGAACCATCAGCGCGACGGCTACGGCGCAATAGTAGTGCAGGCCAACGTTGAGGACACCATGCTCGGCGCGCAGGAGTATGCTATCCAGAAGCTGGGCGTGCAGTGTGTCGAGCTGAAATGGGGTCAGGGCGCCAAGGACATCGGCGGAGAGGTCAAGATCAAGGAACTAGACAAGGCGCAGCTGTTGCACAGTCGGGGTTATGTCGTCCTGCCCGACCCAACAGATCCCCACGTCATCAAGGCGTTCGAACAGGGCGCGTTCAAGGAGTTCGAGAGGCACTCCCGAGTAGGCATGGTGTCCGAGGAGTCGTTTGCAGCGCGGGTCGATCAGCTGCGAAAGGCCGGTGCAAAGTACGTGTTCCTGAAGACTGGCGCTTACCGCCCTGCCGACTTGGCGAGGGCCTTCGCTTTCAGTTCCAAATACGGGATCGACCTGCTGACGATAGACGGAGCCGGCGGCGGGACCGGCATGAGTCCCTGGCGTATGATGAATGAATGGGGCGTGCCACCGGTCTATCTGCACTCGCTATCTTATCAGTATGCCAAGCGGCTTAGTGACAGCGGCAGACCCGTGCCTCCACTGGCGTTCAACGGCGGGTTCACGTTCGAAGATCAGATAGCCAAGGGCCTTGCACTGGGAGCGCCTTTCGTGAAGCTGATCGGTATGGCCAGGGCGCCGATCGCGGCCGCCATGGTCGGCAAGACCATAGGCAGAGCAATAGACTCAGGCGAGGTGCCGGTCTACGTTTCACGTTTCGGCTACTCCATCGATGAGATATTCGTGACAGCCGCCGACCTTCGCGAGGAGCTGGGCGCCACAGAGTTCGAGCGGATTCCCACCGGCGCCCTCGGTCTCTACACCTACTATGAGCGGCTTGCACAGGGCCTGCGCCAACTGATGGCCGGCAACCGGAAGTTCTCTCTGGAACACGTCTCCAGAGACGACATAGCGGCACTCACGCCCGAGGCGGCCAAAGTGAGCGGGATCACATACCTGATGGACGTGGACAAGGAAGAGGTCGATCAGATACTCCAGGCTTAGCCTGTCCTGTCAGGGGAGCACTGCAGCTATCCAGCCCAGGCAGGCATGCTTACCCTTCATTAACGTGGTAAGATGAGGAATGCTTGAGACGGACTGGGACGTGACCCCCAAGGAAGCCGTGCAGGTTCAGGCTCGGATGCGTAATCGGGCGCGGACCGAGGACGACTTCGGCGACATTCGCTTGGTGGCCGGCGTCGATGTCGCCATCGGCCGGGGCTGGAAGGAGGGGCGATGCGGCATCGTCGTTCTCTCTTTCCCCGAGCTGGAGATCATTGAGGCGCGCACGCACGCGGCGCCGGTGCGTTTTCCCTACGTGCCCGGCCTGCTGGCGTTCCGCGAGGTCCCGATCTTTCTCGCGACTTACAAGCTCCTGGAGCACGAGCCGGACCTGATCATGTTCGATGGCCAGGGTTACGCTCACCCGCGCCGCTTCGGCCTCGCCTGCCACGGAGGAGTTGTCCTGGACAAGCCCTCGATCGGCTGCGCCAAGAGCCGGCTGATCGGCGACTACTCCGAGCCCGCCCCCGAGGCCGGCAGCACCTCCCCTCTGATCGCCCCAGAGGGCGACCAGATCGGCATCGTCCTCAGAACCCGCAATGACGTCAAGCCGATGTTCATCTCTCCAGGCCACCGTGTCTCATTCGACTCCGCCGCCCGCCTTGCCCTCGCCTGCACCAGGGGCCATCGTGTCCCGGAGCCTACCCGCCTCGCCCACATCTTCCTGTCCAGCGGCCTCCCTTCCCTTACCCCTAACTCCTAACCCCCAGCCCCCACAATCTGGTATTCCCCACAGCACAACGCCTGCCTCATACACGGCACAACTATACTGTAGGCAACTACCGACAATAGCAAACCCCGGGAAACCGGGGGACGCAAAGCCATCGGGACTAAGCCGGGAGGTTGCGGGATCGCTGCAGGAGGCGCCTTTGACGCCGTGAGATCGCAGGGTCACCGCCCCGGTATGCCAGCCGGGCTACCGAAGTAGGAGTTGCTGTTGACCAGGGACTGACGGCGATTTCAAGTCGTCCAGTTTTGGGCCTCGCTCTTGTGGGGGTCCTGGCTCGCTCGCCGGTCTCTAGTCAACTGCAATTCGCTTTGGTAGCTCGGCTTTTTTGCGTGTGTTGAGGAGGCAGCCAGATGTTCATACCGGAAGCGAAGCAGTACCTCGGAAGAAACGTTGCGGTGACCTATCGCGACAGGCACGGCGACCTGCACACCAAGTCACTGCACGTGCACGATGTCACTTTCGTTCCGATCTACGGCGGCTGTCTCGTAGGCGATATCGACGATGTCTGGCTCGATCGGGTGACCAACATCAACACCATCGAATAGGGGAAGACGACAGTAGGATAGGGAGGTGGAAGTCTCTGAGGATTTGAGCGGCAGGCTAGTGAGTTGACGACCTCCAGGCCCGGTCGGGTAGGGATAATCCGGCCGGGCCGCCTGCGTACCTGTGACAGCGGCGGTTCATCGCCGCTTCTCCGCTATGCGGCCTTCCTGCGCCCCTTCGGCCTATGCTGTATGAACTTCAGTTGCTCGCACTCCAGGGCATTGCACAACTCCTGCGGCTGCCAGCCCTTAGACAGTACCGGGCAGACCGCGCCGTTTGTGTATGGGCAGTAGAAGCTGTCGCCAAAGCCTTCCGTGGAGTCAGCAGCCTCATCCCATATGTTCAGCCAATCCGAACTCATCGGGATCCCTCCCACTACTAGTTCCAGCATAAGCATTTTCGGCATAATCCTCACGCGCTTTAGAGTACCGGGCACTGTCGGATGCCAAACCACGCTCGTGGTATAATCGTTCTCGGAGCGGAGACACTGGTAATGGCTGGGAAGCCCAAGAAAAACAAAGCGCGACTGGTGCTGCTATCGAGCGCGGCACTGGCTGTGCTTGCCAGCTTCGCCATCGCCATCTACGCTGCCTATGGTTTCGTGGCTGGCTCTGAGACAAAGAGAGAGATAGCCAAGCTCAGGGCAAAAGGCGAGCCGGTGACTGTATCTGAAGTCGCCCCTCCGGTAATCCCCGACGACCGCAACGGCGCCGTCATCTTCGCCCTGGCGTTCAAGCTCCTGCCCACCGGCGCATCCGGCCCGGACATCCAACTACTCAACGAGTTTGTGGACGAGAAGACGCGTCCCAATCAGTCGGAGCACGAGGTCCGGCGTCTGCTGATGAAGTATGACCAAGCCTACAGACTTGCGCTTAAGGCAGTGGACAAGCCTAAGTGCAGGTTTCCTGTCCAGTGGGAAAAGGGTTGGGAGGCCGACACCCCGCACTACAGAGACCTCCGTAAGCTGGCAACTCTGGTCGCCGCCCGGACGATAGTCAAGACACACCAGGGCGAAGCGGACCAGGCGATCGACTCCATCATCCTGGGAGTGAAGATAGCCAATTCGATCCAAGATGAGCCTTCCTTGCTTGCTCTTTCGGTAAGGGGAGGGCTGCTGAAGACAGCCCTGGGCCCTCTACACGAGGCGTTGAGTGCGGGCAGGATCAGCGAGAGCAAGGCAAGTGAGCTGGAGAGCCTGCTCTCCAGGATCGACCTGGTCAAAGATGGAGTCAGTGCCTTACGTGGCGAGCGGGCGATCTCGATACATACCATGCGGCGCTTTGCCGACCGAGTATCCCGATCGAGGGGCAGGCGGTCCGGCAGGCGGGGCGACCTCGAACGTCAGACACTGGCTCGATCAGCGGCCTCCAGGCTGGTCAGGACCCTGTTCAGGCGCGACGAAGCCCTCTACATCCGCCGGATGACTGCCTACATGGAACGTGCCGAGCGGCCTTACCGGGAGATGGCGAGGAGGGGACGTCCGGGGCCGGGCTATGGCCGGCAATCTCCGAGTCAGAGCGTCTTCTCCGCTGTGCTTCTCCCTCCGCTGGGCTACGTTCTCAGGCAGCGAGAGGACGCGATAGCTCACGTCTCGGCAAGCCGCGTTCTGCTGGCGCTCAGTCTCTACAAGCAGCGCACCGGAACCCATCCAAGCGCACTCCATAAGATCGGCAGCGCACTTCCCGAGGATCCATTCAGCGGAAAGAGCTTCGTGTACCGCCGCAGTGAGTCGGGACTAATCCTCTACAGCGTCGGCCCCAACCTCCAGGACGACGGCGGAATCTCCCGAACCGAGGCCCTCGCCAAGCCCAAACCACAACCCTTCGCCAGCGATATAGTTTGGAAGCTCGGGCGTTAGCCAGCGCGGCCCAAGTGGTTGATCACGGGACCAGTGGGCGAGCGGCGGTAGGGATGGGACAGCCTACGCCCTTTCGGAGGAGTGCCGCAGGCGTACCACTCGCGCGTCTTCGTCCTGATGGACTGAGACGCGCTTACCATTATAGGGGATAGCGATCCTGTAACCTGCCTGCCGGACACCAGACTCTCGGAGTTTGGCGAGCATCTTCTTGTGTGTCTCAAGCTCGTCCTGGGATACCTGGGGATTCATCTTCAGGATTTCGGATTGTGAGATCTGGGTTGTCATTGCACGGCTCCTAGATAGATCTGAATGGTGCGTAGTTGCCTGCGGTGTGCAGAACGCCCCTATGCCCAAGTTTCGACATGTAGTCATCCAGCAAGTTGTGGTATTCCTTAACGACGGCGCAACGAGTCGGCTGCTTGTCAAGGTCATCTATCTCCAGCTTCAGGTCCTGCCGCAGCACTGACATCGAAATCCCGTACCCATGACTATGCCATCTCTCAGTCCGGTTAAGCTGCCTTGCTATTGTCGTGGCCCTACGCTTGCGCATAGCAGCGGTCACACGAATGCCACGCGTGCGCGTCTTCTTCCAATTCTTGAACTTATACTTGACCAACCATTCGGCCAGAAGGGTTACCGACAACTCTCGTGCCTGTTCGTACTTATAAAGCTCAGCTTGGTCAAAGCCTTGGATCATGAGCTGCGCTTCCTGAAGAGTCAACGTCCCGTTGTTTGCCTTCTTGAGCAGTCGCTCCCACTGCACAAGGTAGCCCAGTGCAGGAACCCATTGTCCGTTAGCCGATTCCACCTGTGGGTCGATAGGTCCCAGCCGGGAGTAGTAGTCCATGTGAATCTCGTCACCTGACATGGCGAGTACTGTACCCGCCGAAAACGCATAGTTCGGTATGACGAAGATCACGGTCTTGTAATAGGCCCTAAGCGTATCAACTATCCTGTGGACTACCTCAATCAGGCCACCGCTCGTTGTCAGCATCACTGCCAATCGATCCCGCTTGGAGCTTCGAGCGGCCAGTCCTTCGATCGCGTTTCTTACGATGTCATCGACCCCAAAGTATATCTGCCCACAGAATGCAAGCGCGTCGGCGTCGAACTCCGTCTCGAGCTTCACAATCCGCGCGTCTAGCTCCTGTTCAATGAACTCGTTGGCATTCTGGGGCAGAACTCTCGACATGTTAGCTATGCCTCTCTCCAGTGCGAGCGCGACATCCTTGTTCTGACCAAGGCGCTCTGCTTGACACCTGTAGTATACCACGTTCAAATCACGCGTCAACCCGCTCGAGTAGGTGTATCTTGGGCAACCGCCTGATCCGCCCGTCTGCCGCCGGGGTCTAACCCCCTATTTGACCCTCCTTCACGCCTCAAGATATAATGTTGAGGCTAAGAAAGGACGAGGTAAAGGACTTGACACTTAAGCTAGCACTCCCGAAAGGCAGCCTCCAGGAGGCAACTTTCGGGCTTTTCAAGAGGGCCGGTTGGGACTTTCGCGTGCACTCCCGGTCTTACCAACCCACGTGCGATGACCCTGAAATCGAGGCGACGTTGCTCCGGGCGCAGGAGATTCCGCGCTACGTTGAGATGGGTGTGTTGGATGCCGGCATCACCGGCTTCGATAACGTAAAGGAATGCAACTCGGACGTTCACGAGGTCTGCGAACTGGTCTACTCCAAGGCGACCTCACGCCCCTACAAGTGGGTGCTTGCAGTCCCCAAGGGCTCGCCGATCAGGAGCGTCAAAGATCTCGAGGGTAAACGCGTCGCTACAGAGCTTGTGAACTACACCAAGCGCTATATCGCCGAGCACGGCGTGAATGCCCATGTAGAGTTCTCCTGGGGCGCGACCGAAGTCAAAGTTCCGGAGCTTGTAGACGCGATAGTCGAAGGCACGGAGACCGGCAGCACCCTCAAGGCGCACGGGCTGGAGATCATCGAGACCCTGCTGGAGTCAACGACCCGCATTATCGTGAATCACGACTCCTGGAAAGACAAAGCCAAGCGCCACAAGATCGAGAACATGGCCATGCTCCTACAGGCCGCGCTGACCGCCGACGGGCTGGTTGGCCTGAAGATGAACGTGCCGAAGGCCCAGGTGGATAAGGTGCTCGCCGAGCTTCCATCGCTCAAGAACCCGACCATCTCACCGCTGGCCGGAGACGAGTGGGTCGCGGCGGAGATCATCGTAGAAGAGAAGACCGTTCGCGAGCTGATCCCCCGCCTCAAGCGCGCGGGAGCGTCGGGCATAGTCGAGTACCCGCTGAATAAGGTGATTTACTAGTGGAGAGTGGAGAGCCGAGAGTGGAAAGTCCAGAAAGTCACCTTCGCCGATCTGCTTGTGCACGAGTGGCCCATCGCACGTACTGGTCCCTTCTTTCCACTTTCCACTCTCCACTTTCCACTTCCGAGGCCCGGCCATGATCGCTCAACTAACCGGCGTCATCGCCCGTACCGAAGCTGACTACGTTGTCATCGACGTCAATGGCGTCGGGTACAAGGTCAACATGCCGCTCTCTATCCTTGCGCAGATGCCGCAGGTTGGAGAGAGGGCGCGGCTGCTGATCTCGACAGTGGTTCGGGAAGACTCGATCACGCTCTACGGCTTCTCCGAAGAGGCCGAGCAGAGCATGTTCGAGCTTCTGATCACAGTCTCGGGAGTGGGGCCAAAAGTCGGGCTGAACATTTTGTCGGTAATGCCAGTCGAACAGATAGTGCATGCCATCTCGTCAGATGGCTTTCACGAGCTCAACCGCGTGCCTGGCGTGGGCACGAAGACAGCTCAGCGCATCGTATTGGAGCTGAAAGAGAAGATCGCGACGCTGGTCTGGGCGCAGACAGCGAGGAAGTCGCTGCCGCCGGAGAAGCGTTCGATCGATGACGCCATAGAGGGCCTGGTCGCGCTCGGTTACAGCCGTAACGACGCCAGGACCGCCGCGGAAAAGGCGCTCCAATCAGTCGCCGACAAGGGCGACACCGGCAGCGTCATCACCACGGCTCTCAAGCACTTGTCGAAGGGATAGTCAAAAGTCCGAAGTCGAAAGTCGAAAGCCCGCCCCTAGTGGCGGTTCCCTTCATTCCACTTTCCACTTTCGACTTTCCACTCCGAGGAATCGATGGACTTCGAAGATCGGCTGGTGTCCCCGGCTGAGAGGGACGAGGATAAGGAGATCGAGTTCTCGCTGCGGCCGCGACGGCTGAGCGAGTTCATCGGACGCGAGAAGATCAAGGAGAGTCTCTGCGTCTACATCGAGGCCGCGCGTCAGCGGGACGAGCCACTCGATCACGTCCTCCTCTACGGACCTCCCGGACTCGGCAAGACCACCCTCGCCTACATCCTCGCAAACGAAATGGACGCGCCCATGCGCTCGACATCCGGTCCCGCAATCGAACGGCCCGGCGACCTGGCGGCAATCCTTACCAATATCGAACCCAACAGCGTCCTCTTTATAGATGAAATACACAGGCTCAACCGGGCTGTGGAAGAAATACTGTACCCGGCTATGGAGGACTACCAGATCGACCTCGTGATCGGGAAAGGCCCCGCCGCACGCTCGATCAACCTCCCCCTGCCGAAGTTCACGCTGATAGGCGCGACTACCCGCGCGGGGCTTATCACGGCGCCTTTGCGTGGGCGGTTCGGGATAGTCTACAACTTTGAGTTCTACAGTATTGAGAATCTTAAGACTATAGTTGCCCGCTCTGCGGGAATACTGGGGATAGAGATAACTGACGAGGGAGCTTACGAGATCGCGAGCCGCTCCAGGGGCACACCCCGTATAGCCAACCGCGTGCTGCGGAGGGTGCGGGACTATGCCCAGGTGCGGGCCGATGGAGCCATCGATCAGAAAGTGGCGACCGCCGGTCTCGAAATGCTCGAGATCGACGAACAAGGCCTCGATGACGCGGACCGCCGGCTCCTTCGCACGGTCATTGAGAAGTTTGAGGGCGGCCCTGTCGGCATCGAGACAATAGCATCGGCTATCGGCGAGGAGCGCGACACTATCGAGGACGCTCACGAGCCGTATCTTATACAGATAGGCTTTTTGAACAGGACGCCTCGCGGTCGAGTAGCGACTAAGCGAGCATACGATCATCTGGGCCTCACGCCCAAGCCCGGCTCGCAGGCGGGGCTGTTCTAAGCCTGGACTTTTGACTTTGGACTGCTATTGCCGTTGTTTCGGGGACACCCTGTCCCGAAACCACCGGGCACTTGGTCCGGACTTTCGACTTTGTGACTTTGGACTTTCGACTATCATGAAATGCCCGACGTGCGGTACCAATAACGGAAGAACCAACAAGTTCTGCAGAGGCTGCGGCACAAGGCTTGACGTGATCAAGCCTCCGGACGCGGACCTGCACGACGCCACTTGCCCGCCGGATGATATAGCCCGGGGCGAGGAGCTTTTCGAGGTCTGGCAGCTATACTCGGCGGATGAGCTCGACGCTGCCCTCGAGAAGGTCCAGCAGATCATCGAGTGCAACGCCGAGAGCGCGTCGGCGCACTCCATACGGTCGCTCATATACCAGCGCCAGGCCGAAGAGAAGTTCAAGGCCGGCGCCGAGGACGAGGGGCGGGGGCTGCTGGAGCTGGCTATCCTCGAGTACGACCGAATAGTCGAACTCAACCCGGACAGCACGGCGGACAAAGAGAAGCTGGCGTCGCTCCGCCTGCAGCTTCTGGGACGGAAGCGGGCGGCCTCGAAGAGTCCCCTAATCAAGTTCCGCCAAGCATTCGACGCGGTGCCGCTGCAGTGGAGAGTAGCTTTTGGAGTATTCCTGCTTGTGCTGGTGGTTCTGATCATCGCGATGCCCGACGGCAGTAGGCGAGTCTCCGCCAGGCCCGCCGCGGGAGCGCAAGCCTCAGTTACACCAAGCACAAGAATCAGCACTGCGGCCACGGCAAGCGACGAACCCGCCGTGGCGAGCCCGGACTCGCCGGCGTCGCTCAGGGTATACACTTTCCCCCGGGTCGAGGAAACCAGGCCCGACTACGGCGCGGCCGCCGGTTCAGGCACTGCCCCGCCTCGGCCCAGGGATGACCGGATCAAGATGCCCGACGAACCCGTGAGGCTGCCCTCGGCTCTGGCTGATGTGAAAGTAGTCCCGGCCCGGCCGCCTGCTCCCAAGAAGCCTGCTAACGGAGCAGCCAGGCCAGAGCCTGCGAGGCCGGCTGAAGTAGAGCCCAGGTCGCAGCCGGGGGATGAAACGCCGGACGGCGGGTCAACGCTGGCGACGGCCATTGAGCTGCGCAACCAGGGCCGCACAGACGAAGCTCTCGATGTCGCCGAGCAGGCCCTCAAGTTGTACAACTCCGAAGCTGAAGCCGGGCGCAACAAGACCGAAGCCGAACGCGGAGCAGAGAACACGCGCAAGCTTATCAGGCTCTGGAAGCTAGAGAACGGTGGTAATGGGCAATGAAATACCGGGGAGCCGTAGCAATAGCTGTCATCTTGGCCGCGCTGCTGGCGGCTCCGTGCGCCGCCGAATCCAAACGCCCGCTTGTGATGCTCTTCGAGACTTCGCGCGGAGAGCGGGCGGACAAGGAACTGGCGGCCTCTACCACTCGTGCCCTGCGCAACTACCTCCGCGAAACTCAGCGCGTGGAAGCCGCTATCTTCGACCGGGAATCCCCCACTGTGCTGCGCGCCATCTTGGAGAACAAGCTTACGGCGGACAAGGTCGCGTCCTACGCAGACCAGGAGGCGCGCCTGGCGGTTGCGAAGGAGCTGGGTTTCCAGTATGCGGCCGGCGCGGAGATCTCGATCAGAGACGTGAACGTGGTCATGCTCTCGGACAGCCTGCTGAAGACTCGCCCCGAGGAGAAACCCGAGGGGGAGAAGCCGGCTGAAGAGCCAAAGGTCAAGCCGGACAAGAACGCTGCGCCAACAACAACTCACGTGCCGCCTCCCGTGGACGAAAGCAAGAACCAGACCATCACCCAGGTCGAGGTCAAGCTGTGGATGGCGCGTGTGGGCGGCGGCAAGAACTCCAAATGGGAGGCTACCGGCACCGCGGCGCTTGGCGGGACCACAAGCCGCGACCTCGACAATACCATGCAGTCTGCCGCCAGCAGCGCGGTGCTCGAGATTACCAGGCAGGGGCTTGCGGAACTGCCGAGAGTCTCTGCGGTCTCGCCCTCCAACGGCGAAGAATCCACAGCCATAGGCGGCGGCGAACCCCCTACCATCAGCAAGCCCAGCGCGCTCGAGTATGCCGCGAAGGGCGACGAAAGCCTGCGCGGCGGCGACCTGGCGGTAGCTATCGAGCAGTACTCCAAGGCAGTGAACGCAGACCCGGGCAGCCACCCTCTGCGCATCAAGCTTGCCGAGGCCTATGCTCGCAAGGGCATGTTTACCGAAGCCGAGGAAGTCCTCGCCCGCGCGGTAGAGAATGGCGCTTCCCCGAATATCGTCGCGGACGCCAGAGCGCGCATCGAGAAGATGAATGCGCCAAAGCCCAGCCAGCCGGACCAGCCCACACAGAAGGAAGTCGTGCGGCCGGAGAACCGCGTGAGTCTCAGCAAGGGACCGAGTCGCACCTCGCCTGCCGGGGCCAAGATCATCGAGGGGGACAAGCTCTGGAACGCAGGCAACCCCGACGGAGCTTCTGAGGCCTACATGGCGGCGGTCAAGCTCGACCCTTCGGACTGGCGGGCGCATGAGCGGCTGGCGCTGGTGGACGCTTCCATGTCGCTCTTTGGAGAGAGCCGGAAGGTGCTTGTGGAGCTGAGCCGCGTTCAGCCGAACCCACCGCCGAGCATTGCCGCAAACCGCTATGCCTATCTGCAAGGTTACTTCGACAGCTACTTCAAGCTGCTGCTGGGGCAGTATGAAAGCACCGGCGCGGACTACGAAAAGCGCATTATCACCCGGGAGAGCTATTACAGTGTTGTGAAGGGCCTGGCGCTTCGGCTGGAGTCTATGGCGGCATTCCTGGACACGCTGGCCCCGCCGCAGGCCAAGCAGGCCTCGCATCTGCGTAAGGGCATTGCCTGTGGGCTTATGGCCCAGGCTGCGTCGAGCCTGCGAGACTATCTCGAAACCAACAGCGCCAAGTCGAAGTCCAGTGCGGCTACTTTTGCCGCGCAGGCGAAATCGGAGCTTGCGGCCGCTGAGAAGCTCGACGCTCCGAAGGCCGCTCCGCCGCCGGCGCCTAAGCCAACTCCTCAGCCGACCACCCAGCCCGCTCCCGAGCCGACGGCAGAACCAGCAAACGAGCCAGCCCCTGAGCCGGAACCCGAGCCCTCGCCAGACAGCTACCCGGCTGAGCAGTAGCTTCACGCTTGCCAAGTGCCCCCTCCCGCTTTAGGGGAGGGCCGGGGAGGGGTCCCCCACCTTCGCCGCCGAACAAAGCGCTAGACTTTCACCAAACCTACCCCCTCCCGCTTCAGGGGAGGGTTGGGGAGGGGCCCTTCCCCCGCGATAGGTTCAGCCGGCCCCAACCTCCCTCATCTTGAGCCCGTCGAAAGATGCCCCCACGTCTCGCCGCCATCTAACGCCCCAAGCAGGGATTCAGCCCCAACAGAACGAACAATAGCCTGTCACCCATCAGACTGCACGAGGTTGCTATGCCTGGTCCAGAGCCATTGACATTTGAGACACCGCCTCACCGCAACCAGAACCTCTTCTCCGATCACTATCTCAACACGAACTTGCCTGCGCATACCTACTGGAACAGCCTGCGCGATCCGGCACAAGGAATGATCCAGGAGATAAGCCGTATATTTGCGTCTTACGTGCCTTCGGAGAATGAGCGGCAGACCGAGGAAGGGTTGGTCATGCCTGTTCTCAAGCTGCTGGGTCACGACTTTGAGCTGGTGCCGTCGTTGAAGACCCCGGAGGGAGTCTACACACCAGATTATGTGTTCTACAAAGACGCTATAGCCAGGGACGCCAACAAGGACCAGATTCTGTGTGACACTCTGCCCCAGCAAGGCGGAATAGGCGTTGGCGACGCGAAGTACTGGGGCCGGCCGCTGGACATAGCAATCAAGCAAGGCCGGGGCGATGCCCTCTCAAACAAGAATCCCTCCTTCCAAATCTACTACTACATCCTGCACAGCGGCGTCTCGTGGGGCATTCTCACGAACGGCAAGAAATGGCGTCTATACCACAGGGAAACCGCTCACAAGCTCGATCACTTCTATGAGGTCGATCTTGAGGAACTGGTACAGTCGGGCGATGTGGCACGCTTCCTCTACTTCTACGCATTCTTCAGACGTGAAGCCTTCGACGAGGGGCCTCTGTCCGTTGCGGCGATCCTGCGAGAGAGCACAGATTACGCTCGCAGCGTCGGCGACAGCCTCAAGCAACAAGTCTATGATGCACTGAGATATCTAGCTCAAGGCTTCCTCGACTATGGCCCGAACCGCCTCAAAGCCGAGCCTGCTACGCTGGACACGATCCACAAGAGTTCGCTTATCCTGCTCTACCGGCTCATCTTCATACTCTATGCCGAGGCGCGCGGCTTACTGCCACTCCGCGAGAGCCAGCCATACCGCGACACATACAGCCTCTACTCCATCAAGAACCAGGCGGCGGCTGATCTCGACGCGCGGAAGTTCTTCCTCTCGGATAGCGCGTTGCTATGGCCTCGCCTACAGCAGCTATTCGATGCGATCAACCGCGGCAACCCACCTCTGAGTGTTGCTACTTTCAACGGCGGCCTGTTCGACCCCGACAAGCACAGCTTCCTCAACAAGAAGGTGGTTGGCGACAAGTGCCTGATGCAGGCTATAGACAAGCTTGCCCGGGTCAACGGCGCATTTGTGGACTATCGCGACCTATCCGTGCGTCACATGGGCACGATCTATGAAGGCCTTCTGGAGCATCATCTGTGTCCCCTGGACGCGCCGGAAGAAGGATGGACCGTAGAACTCGTGAACGACAAGGGCGAACGCAAAGCCACAGGCTCTTACTACACGCCCGATTACATTGTGAGCTATATCGTGGATAAGGCGGTTGGGCCGACACTTCAGCGGGCCGTGGACGGCAAGCAGGCTGACGCTGATAAGGTGCAGGCTGTGCTGGAGGTCAACGTGCTTGATCCCGCTATGGGAAGCGGGCACTTCCTTGTAGAAGCAACCGAGTACATCGCACGCTTCCTCGTTGACCTTGGTGTTGCCCCGGAAGGCAAGACAGTAGAGGAGGCCGACCTTGCATTCTGGAAGCGCCGGGTGGTCCAGTCCTGCGTCTACGGCGTCGATCTGAACCCGCTTGCCGTGGAGCTTGCCAAACTCTCCCTGTGGCTCACAACTGTAGCTAAGGATCGGCCTCTCTCTTTCTTGGATCACCACTTGAGGCCCGGCAACTCCTTGGTGGGCGCGCGGCTGGCGGACCTGGAGAAGGCCCCGCAGGCACGCAAAGGTGGCAAGCGGAAGCCTCGCGCTCAGTTGGCTGAGGAAGCCGGGCAGGGGGCATTCTTCGCCAACCATGACTTTACCTACAAAATGAGCACTGCGGTGAGCAGTATGTGGCTCATTGAGCAAAGCGCCGCCTCCAATGTGGCGGAGGTAAAGAAGCAGGAGAAGCTTTACGAGCAGCTTCGCAAGATGCTGGTGGGCAAGTATGCGAGGGTGCTGAGCCTTATCACTGCCACGCACTTTGGCTTACAGCTTGATGGCTGGGTGCGTTCCACCCTCGTGCAATACGTGACAGGCAACAGCATAGCCGCGTTCCCGAGATTCGAGAAGCTGCTGGAGCAGTCCGACGAGATAGCGGAGCGCGAGCGGTTCTTTCACTGGGAACTGGAATTTCCAGAGGTCTACTTCGACCGGCACGGCAGAAGGCTGGGCGAAGACGGCGGCTTCGAAGTCGTGATCGGTAACCCGCCTTATGTCCGGCAGGAACAGCTGGGGCCATATAAGCCCTATCTTGAGCGCCGCTTTGCGATGGTCTACAGCGGCCCGGCCGATTTGTACGCTTACTTCTTCGCTCGCGGGGTTCAGGAACTGCAGCGCAATGGCACGCTTGCGTTTATCGCATCCGGCATGTTCAGACGGCTGAAATCTGGAGCCCCACTCCGCAGGTTCCTGTCAACCGCGACAACCGTGGAAAGATTGGTTGACTACACAGATCGCCAGCTGTTTTCGGGTGCCGTGACGTACCCCGTGATTGCTGTTCTTGCCAAGAGAGAACCACCGCCCAGCGGATCAACACTTGTGCTTGAGGCACCAGGTCCATCAGGTTCAACAACAGGCCAGCCAACACAGGCCCGTCTCCCGCGCGGTGATGCGCCCTGGGTCTTCTCAGCAGTCGAGCTGCAGCGCCTAATCCACGGCTGGGATGACACCTCGCCGCTAAGGGAGATCGTGCAGAGCCGCGTATTCCGAGGGGTGACAACCGGATGCAATGATGCGTTTGTGATAGACCGGTCTACCCGAGACCTGCTGTTGCGCGACGACGCCAAGTGCAGCGCCATCCTCAAGCCATTCATTCGCGGTGAGGACCTGCATCCGTGGTCGCAGCAGGACGCTGGGAAGTGGCTGATCTTCGCGCGTCGCGGCATTGACATCAGTGCATACCCATCAGTCGAAGCGCATCTCTTGCGCTTCCGTGAGCGGCTCGAGCCTAGGCCGCGGTCATGGCCGACGGGCAAGGCGTGGCCAGGGCGCAAGCCGGGCAACTACCAGTGGTATGAGATTCAGGACTCAGTGGACTACTATACGGTGTTTGAAGGCTCGCGCATCCATTCGACGAAGGTCTCCCTGTATCCGGCATTCTCCCTCCTGGAGGAGCCACGTTACGCCGCAAACACGTCCTACGTCATACCCATCCCGGACTCGGTTATCGGGCACTATGTTCTCGGTGTGCTCAACTCGCATGTCTGCGAGTACTTCTGCCGCAACGTCTTTGCCCCGAAGCAGAACGGCTACTATGAAGTGCAGCCCGAGCGCTTGGAACAGATGCCTGTCCCCATCGCGCCAAAGGGAACGGTGGCCACGATGGGGGCCCTGACCCAAGCTCTCAGTGACCAGTGCCGCGCGCGCTACGCCCTCCACTGCTGCGTGCGACACCGGCTGAGCACGGATTTCGGCACACCAGATGCGAAACTCAACCAGAAGCTGACCTCGTGGTGGGACATGGACTTCCCGGCACTGCGGGAGGAGTTGAGGAAAGCGTTCAGAGCGGGGATTCCTGTCGATGAGCGAGACCAGTGGGAAGTCTGGTTTGCCGAACAGCGCGCGGAACATGACCGCCTCACGGGAGAAATCATCCAGCTTGAGAGCGAGCTAAACGATCGCGTATACGCGCTGTACGGGCTGAGTAAGGATGAGATCGAGCTGATCGAGGAGAGCACTAAGTATCACTACGGCCAAGTCTAGCGGCAGCGCACTCCGCTGGGCTACTTCAACCAACCGCTCGCCCAGCGATTCCGTTGCTGCGGCGCACGTCTCCGGCAACTACGTTACCATTCTATGCTGCGGCACGAACGCAGGGAACTATGCGTCGGAGAGCATTTGGCACCGACGCTAGTTCCCGGGGGACCCGGCACCAGGGCTTCTCCTGTGTCACCCGCTCCTGCTTCGGTGCAAAAAGCCTCCCGAAGCATACGCTCACGCTGGTTGTCCGCAGTTCGCATGCTCCCTCCCTTCAGCGCATTCGTCCGGTTCAGCGCCTCAGCGATTCCGCAGCCACCCCGCGCCAATCTTCGGTGTTTTGGGAATCTGAGTGGAGCTTGGGGAACGGAGTTCCCGAAACACGCCAGGGCTCTGCACGAGCGCGAATGAGCGCAAGACCCCTCTCCTCCATCACCTGACACCCGTCACCCGACACCCAGTTAACAACTCGTGAACAACATTTAGCAGAAATAACCCGCCAGTACGGAGTACTTTTTGCCCTCTGAAACGCCTTGTAATTATGGAGGGTAAATCTTCTCTCCGCTCTCTCCCTTCCCTTCTGTTCACTGTTCACTGTACCCTGTACACTCAAACGGAGGTTCCCATGCTCAACAAGCCCGTCTCGACCGGAAGTGCCATCACCGCCCTCTCCCGCCACCGCACAAGTGGCAGCTTGCCAAATCACAACTCCGGGCTGAAAAATCAAAACGGCCAAACGAACTCGGCCACGCTCGCTCCAAGCACGAGTTCGTTCCGACAAGTAGTGGGGCGCCATGAAGGAGAAGCTTACTTATGAGGGTAAATCGCCAGCATGCGAGCGATGGTTCTGGATATGTTGAGGACGCCACTGCGGGAGGCTGACGTGCCGACGCCTGAGCCTGGGCCCGGACAGATCCGCGTCCGTGTGCGCGCCTGTGGGGTCTGCCGGACCGATCTGCACCTTGTGGACGGCGAACTGCCGGACCCGATGCTGCCGGTAATTCCCGGGCACGAGATAGCCGGGGTGGTGGATGAGATTGGGCCAGGGGTAGAGCGGTTCAAGATCGGCGATCGAGTGGGCATTCCCTGGCTGGGCTGGACCTGTGGGCAATGCCGGTACTGCTCGAGCGGGCGGGAGAACCTCTGCGACAACGCGCGCTTCCACGGCTACACCCTGAACGGCGGCTATGCCGAGTATGCAGTCGCCGACCAGCGCTACTGCTTCGCTATCCCGGAGGGTTATCCCGATGTTCAGGCGGCGCCGCTCTTGTGCGCGGGCTTGATCGGATACAGGTCGCTCAGGATGACCGACCCCCCCTGCCCCCCCTGTACGGAGGGGAAGACTGTAAGGCTGGGGCTATACGGGTTCGGAGCGTCGGCGCATATAGTGGCGCAGGTGGCGGTCTATGAAGGGCGCGAGTGCTATGGATTCGTGAAGCCTGGAGACAGCGAGGGCTCGAGGTTCGCGCGAAGCCTCGGGTGCGTGTGGGCGGGTGGGTCGGAAGAAGCGCCACCTGTCGAGCTGGACGCGGCGATTATCTTCGCTCCGGTCGGCGCGCTGGTCCCGGTTGCGCTGAGGGCTCTGGCGAAGGGCGGGGTAGTAGTCTGCGCCGGTATTCACATGAGCGACATTCCGTCGTTCCCCTACAGCATACTGTGGGGCGAGAGGGTGATCAGATCGGTGGCGAACCTCACCCGTGAAGATGGTGAAGGTCTGATGCGAGTCGCTCCGCTCGTGCCGGTTAGAACCCACGTGGAAACCTACCCGCTGTCGGCCGCGAATAAGGCGCTGGATGACCTCAGGGCCGGGCGGGTTACTGGCGCGGCGGTGTTGGTGGTGGACTAGCCGCTCGCCCGAACTACGGATTCGTCATATGACTCCGTGATCGACGCGCCGGGCGGGACCGTCAGGAAGTCCTTTTTGTCCCAGTCGCCGTTAGCAAGGCGCTGAATGATGGTGGTGTTGCCTTGCATCTCCACATATTCCCACCCACGGCCTGTGGCGATCTCCTGCGTGAACCTGCGGTAGCAGTCCAGGTCGCCGACGCCGGTATCGATCAACGCCGCCCTAGTATAGTTAGAGTGCCACTGGGACTCCTGCTCGATCAGGAACCTGGCGTTATCTTCGCCATACTTCTCGACGTATTCCTGATAGCGCTCTTGCTCCATGGCGGCGTATTTGTCGTCGACGAACCCCTGCTTCACCTCGCCGGTCTTGCGCTCGATCCACCCGGCGCTGTAGTAGTAGGTGCCGGGGTTCTGTGCGAACTCGGTGTTGTACCTGGCGCGGGAGCCCAGAAGCACAGTGATGCAGTCGTGGGCGCGGGGGATGACCAGGGGGATCGACGCGGCGCGCAGGTTGGCGGTTCCCCTGCTGCAGAGGCCGTAGCCGAGGGCGATGGCGTCGTAGATGCCTTCCTCAGTCGAGTCGATTTCCGCCTGCAGCGCCTCCCGCAGCAGGTCGGGCGTGTCGTGCAGGCCGAAGTGCATCAGCTTCAGATCGACGATTACAGGGCTTCGGGCTACCGCGAGGCTGACCTCGCGCGCGAAGACTTCACATGCGATGAGTTTGATCTTCAAGGCTACTGCATCTTCCTGATCAGCCCTACGACCTTGCCAACGATCTGGACGTTGTCGAAGTACATCGGCTTCAGCTCCTGGTTCGCCGGCTGCAGGCGGATGCGGCCTTTCTCCTTGTAGAAGCGCTTGACGGTTGCCTCGTCATCGATCATCGCGACGACCGTTTCGCCGTTGTTGGCGGTCTCCTGCCTTCGAACGATGACGTAGTCTCCGCTCACGATGCCGTCATCGACCATGCTCTCGCCCTTGACCTTGAGCATGAACCCGTCGCCGCCCGAGAGGAAATCGAGCGGAACCGGGAAGGTGTCCTCGATATCCTGCGCGGCGAGGATCGGACTGCCGGCGGCCACGCGACCGACGATCGGCAGGTTGGCCATGCGCTTGGGCTTGCAGCTTTCAACGTTGCCGGCGACGACGCGGATCGCCCGGGTGAGAACGGGGTCGCGCCTGATGAGCCCGGCCTGCTCCAGGCCCTTGAGGTGGGCGTGAACCGTCGAGCTTGAACTGAGCCCGACTCCCTCACCGATCTCGCGCACCGTGGGCGGGTAGCCCTGCGTCTCCGTGTGCTGCACGATATACTGCACTATCTGCTTCTGTCGCTGACTGAGTTCCATATGCTTTCTCCTTTGGGGAGTCAAGGGTCTTAGCTAGACATCCAGTATCGCCTGGGCGCGCCACTCTCCGTTCGATTCCGTAACGGACATCTGGTGATAGGTTACCGCCTTTACCTGAGGCCCAAGCCACTCTATCTCGCCGGTTATCTTCCTGGCCTGCACCTGAGCCGCGAGCCTGCCCATGGATATCTCCGTTATCTCGATATCCAGCGGCAGCAGTCCGTCGCCATCGAACATCACCAACAGCGATGATAGGAACCGCTGAAGGAGGTCAACGTCCTTGCCTCCAACGGCCACTACGCTGTCGTGCGCGTCGGGCTCATACTTGTCAAGATCGGCCATCACCGAGAACATCCCGTAGGCGCAGTTCTCGAATGCTTCCGCCATGTTCCGGCCGATGCCGATTACTCCGACGTCAGCCGTGTGCTCCAGTGTCTCGAACTTATGTTCGCGCTTCATATTCTACCATTACTCGCTTCGGTAGTCTTCCTCCTTCACCAAGTTTCGCGAATTGCGTGGGAATTTCGTTGAGATGGGGTTGTAGGAATGCCCGAGCATCGTGTTCCGCGCAAGCTCGTCTTGGATGTATGCGAGCTTCGGGCCCGCAGCCCTCTGGTATAATTACCTGATTTGCAGAAAAGCGATATCTGCCCCTTGACGCCGACCCCTCCTTGGGCTAGAATGCAGACGTTGTGAAATCCGACCGTGGCCTAGCGCGGTTGCTTTACTGGCTTGGTTTATACACGAGAAGGCGGAAAGCATAAGCCTCAGAGGGAGAGAGGAAAGAAGGGGAGAGATGGCCGAAGAGCTTCTTCGGCCATCGTTTTGTACCACCTGCATAGGAAATGCCGCTGGCTGCGTACAACTACCTGGGTAGATTGTTGCCGGGTCAAACGCTGCCGGCGGAAAGGTGATGGGCATGCCTTACAAGATAGTGGTAGACAGGGATAAATGCCAGGGGATTGCGGCTTGTGTGGGAGCGGCTCCTGACGTGTTCGAGATCGACAGCGAGGGCAAAGCGGTCGTGATCGAGGGCGGCGCTGCTTCAGATGATGTTGTTCTCAACGCGGCGGAGGCTTGCCCGCTCGAGGCGATAATCCTCTACGACGAGAACGGCGAGCAGGTCTACCCCTAGCTGAGAGCTTTGCGTTCAGAGTAACACGTGATCCGGGTAGCTGCATTCGGGGGTCTCGCCCACGGTGCCGATGTTGTAGGCTCCGCTCGCGGGGCACCGGGGCCTTGAGCGAAGATATGTGGGTGTGAGATCGTCAAATGTCACCGCGTCGCCCTGGTCCAGCTTCTTCTCCAGGGCATACTGCTCCTTTGCCGTCACCACGCTCTTCAGGTTTGCCAGGCAGGACCGGGTGCGTGCGCCTTCACGCGCTCTCTGGAAGTTGGGTATTGCTATCGCCAACAGGACGCAGATAACCAGGATCACCACCATCATCTCTATCAGCGTGAAACCACTTCTCTCTTGCTCTTTCCGAGATTGCATACCTGAGCCTTGCCTCCGTCAGTTGGTCTTTGCCGGTTCTATTACTGGCTTATTCCACACTTATACTAACGGGCTCGGGAGGACCGCAGGAGATACAGAAAGAAGGGCGCGCCAAGCAGCGCTGTGACGATCCCCACGGGAAGCCCACTGGGGGGCAGCACGGCGCGCGATGCTAGATCCGCGAACACGGTCAGCGCCGCGCCGGCCAGGGCAGCCGTCGGGATGAGGATGCGGTGGTCGGGACCGAAGAGCTTGCGGCAGATGTGTGGCACTACCAGACCCACGAAGCCGATAATGCCGCTCACCGAAACCGCGGCGGCTGTGATCAGCGAAGTGATCGCGATGATAACGATCTTGAGGTTCTCGGTTTCGATGCCCAGATGGCGGGCTGTCTCCTCACCCAATGAGAAGACGTTCAGGTCTCGGGCAAAAGCACACAGCGCAATCACCCCGAACAGAGCGAACGGAGCCGCAATACGAGGATAGGCCCAGGGGTCCACACCCCCCTCGAACGAGCCCAGCAGCCACATGATGATCTTGCCTTGTGCCTCTGACGGGTCCCCGGCTGCGAGTGCGAGAACGAAGCTCAGTATGGCCCACAAGAAAGATCCGACCACTATTCCCGCAAGCAGAAAAGAGTGAACGGAGACTCGCCCCGCCGACCTCGCCAGAGAGTAGACGAGGAACATGGCCGCCATAGCGAACGCGAACGCCATCAGTGAGACGCCGTATCCGCCGAGCACGCCTCCCAGCCCGAGCATAGTCGCAACACCGGCCCCCAGAGCGGCCCCGGAGCTGACACCGACTGTATAGGGGTCTGCCAGAGGGTTCAGCAGCAGCCCCTGCAGGGCAGCTCCAGCCATCGCCAGCAGCGCGCCGACAAGCAGCGCCAGGACCGCCCGAGGCACTCTGATCTGCCATACGATCGTCTTTTGCACCCCAGGGACATCGGATGCGGCGGACTCAGCGACAAATGGAAGATGAGAGGCGATGACGCGCGTGACATTGCCGATCGGCACGGAAGTCTCGCCGTAAGCCACGTCCAGAGCGACAGCAATGGCCAGGACGATCGATAGGACGACGCATCCTCCCACGAGGTGTTTGATGATTCCGACGCTATCTCCAGTTCTCGATTCAGTGGAGCTCATACCACGGGAAAGTATAGTCGAGACCGTCATCATTGGCAAGATGCGAACCGTCGGGCACTGGCCCAGGCAGGTGCCAGTCCAGCTGTGTCACTATTGGGTTACATAAATTGCTGCACAATGTCGGATATTTATGCGTTTGGCCCCTTCCGCTTGGCGGGTAACCTCTGCAACAGGGGCTCAGCAGTTTTAGGCCGGATTTCTCTGCTGAGCTCCCGATTCTGAGAGGAGCAAAAGAGGTAATGAGTATGCCCAAGTACCTGACGCAAGCGCTGGCTGTCGCAGTCGCACTCATGTGTATGACTGGTCTGAGCTTTGCGCAAGGAAGTGGTGATGCCGACCTGCTGAGCAGGGACCCCGAGGCGATCACCAAGAAGAGACCATCGAAGAAGGTCACACAGGCTCAAAGAGAAGCCGCAGCAAAACGTGCTGCCGAGAAAGCAGCAAGTACCTCCAAGACCATTTCACTAGCGGGAGCCAGCAAGCTGGGAGCAACTCCTGAACCAATAGTCGGACAAGGAGACGTGCCTGATTACTGGAGTCTGACCGTTCCCAACTGGAACTACACTCCACCGATTCGCAAGTTCGTTGACAAGCTGCCCGGTCTGGGCGCAGCGAATGCCAACCAGTTAGGGCAGTACTTGCCAGTTGCAGTGCCCGATCAGACTTCGTTCCCTGGGATCGACCCTGGTGTGAACTCAGACTACTATGAGATCGCTGTGGTTGAATACGAGGAGAAGCTGCACAGCGATCTGCCTCCCACGAGGATAAGAGGCTATGTGCAGATCGACACGCCGGTGATCCCGGACACCGCGACCAAGTACGCGCTGACCTATCCAAATGGCAGCCCAATCCTGGACGGCCAAGGCAACCAGGTCTACGCAGTTGACAAGCCTCACTACCTGGGCCCGGTGATCATCGCCCAGAGAAACGTTCCGGTGCGCCTGAAGTTCAGCAACTACCTGCCGACGGGCAAGGGTGGGGATCTGTTCATTCCCGTTGACAAGTCAGTCATGGGTGCCGGCATGGGGCCCAAAGGCATGGTGGCCGCTCAGAGCGCGACGATCGTCAGCGGCAGAACGGTGCTTGTCACGACCAAACAGCCGCACGGCCTTGCAGCCGGCGATATGGCGGCGTTGGAGATGTTCGTCCCGGCTGCTTACAATGGCAAGTTTATGGTCGAGGCCGCCGGCCTCACCGAGACGACTTTCCAGGTGACACTCGATAAAGACCCGGTTAACCCAGCGGACCCGACCCTGAACGAAGACACGAAGGCCGGTATGGTGGGCAACCACATGGAGATGGAGGACTACACTGAGAACCGCGCGGTTGTGCACCTGCACGGTGGACGCACGCCGTGGATCAGTGACGGAACCCCCCATCAGTGGATCACCCCGGCAGGCGAGAACACAGCCTATCCCCAGGGTGTCAGCGTCAAA
>CAZFYZ010000006.1:0-43616 GCA_964523735.1 uncultured bacterium
CTCCGTCGAGGACGCGATTGGCGCAGACGAGATGTTCACGGTCCTTCTGGGCGATCAGGTAGAGCCGCGCAAGGCATTCATCGAGGCACACGCCAGGGAGACCTGGAATGTTGACTGGCACGCCTAGCTGCATCTCCCACACGTCTTGTATTACCTGTGGCCATAGTCACGGCTGGCTGATACCATAGCCCGAGAGGCCGTAAGAGGAACCTGGCGCATGGTCAGAAGTTATCTGGAACGCGTAATCTTGGGCGAGGAGCGCGGAGTAGCAGCGTGGCTCTTGCGAGCAGCACTGGCGCCGCTGGCGATTGTTTACTGCGTTGGGCTGGCTGTCTATCTTGCGGTCTATTCGGTAGGCCTTCGGAAGAGGCATCGGCTGCCGGTTCCGGTCATAAGTGTCGGCAACCTGACTTTTGGCGGGACAGGGAAGACGCCTGCCGTCGAGGCGATCTGCCGAATCCTGCTCGAGTCCGGCAAGCGGGTGACGATTCTGTCCCGAGGCCACGGTGGCTCAGCAAAGAGCAGCGTGATCGTCTCCGGAGGCCCCTCGATAAGGTGTGACAGCCGGGAGTGCGGTGATGAGCCCATGGCTTTGGCCCGCGCGCTGCCCGGGGTATCGGTTGTTGTCGGCAAGGATCGCCGTGAGAGCGGTGAGCTGGCCTGTCGCGAACTGGCCCCGGACGTGATAGTGTTGGACGATGGGCTGCAGTTCTGGCAGCTCCACAGGGATCTCGACGTGGTGGTGATGGACGCTTCCCGCCCGTTCGGCAGCGGATTCGTGATGCCGATGGGTGATCTGCGAGAGCCCGCATCAGGCCTGCGCAGGGCCGGCGCTGTCCTGCTGACGGACGCCCACAGGCTCGAGGAATCCAAGCTCGAGCGCCTGAAGAAGAAGATCGGACGCTTATCTCGGCACGCCGTCGTGCTTACCGCTAAGAGGAAGCCCTCGTGGCTTCGGCGGGTTGGGGGACCGGCCGAGGACCTGCTCTTTCTCGATGGCCTCAAGGTGGTTGCCTTTTCCGGCATTGGTCAGCCTGGTTCGTTCGGCGACACGCTGGAAAGTCTTGGCTCCTTCGTGCTTGAACGGCTTGTGTTTCCGGACCACCATCCATATACTGAGGATGACCTGCGCCTGATCGAGTCGCGCAGAACTCAACTGGGCGCACAAGCTGTCATAACAACGGACAAGGATTACTCGCGGATCGGAGACGAGAGTCCGATCCAGGATCTATATGTACTTGGTATCGAACTCCACATCCCAGAGCGATCACGGCTTGCCGAGCGGCTCCTCGGAACGTGTGACGGAGCGCGCCAAGCGTCTTCCTCCGGCAAAGCGACTCATTAAGCTCATCGGCAGGACCGCATTCTGGTGGCTGTGGGTGAGCTCAAGACTGATGACGCCGTGGCTGGTGCGATGCTTGGGCGGCGCGCTGGGGTCAGCGTTTTACTCCTGCTCAAAACGCTACCGCACCGTCGCGATCAAGAACCTGCGGGCGGCATATCCCGGAGCAACGGACGACTGGGTCAGGAGGACTGCCCGCGAGGTATTCCGCCACTTCGCGCGCGAGGGGCTCCAGTTCTTCCGCCTGCTATCGCTCGGCAAACAGGAAATCGATGCGATGATAGACATCGAGGGCGTCGAGCACATCGACCGTGCATTGTCATCCGGTAAGGGCTGCGTGGCGATTACCGCCCACTATGGCAACTGGGAGCTTCTTGCTCGCAAGCTTGCTATTCAGGGATATCCAATCAACGTGATCGCGCGTGATAGTGACGATCCGGGTCTGACGGGCATGGGCACCCGCATGCGGGAGTCCGGCGGCTACAAGGTCTTTGACAAGGATCAGCCGATCATCGGGGCGTTCCGTCGGCTCAAACGCAATGAGATCCTTGGCATCCTGCCGGATCAGAACGAGTCTCACGGCATCCTGGTTCCCTTCTTCGGTCTGTTGGCAAGGACAGCGCCCGGCCCGGCCGTGCTCGCGCTGAAGTCCGGCGCGCCGATGCTGTCAGCATTCGCACACAGGAAAGATGATGGGCGCTATCTGGCTCGAGTCTATCCCGTAATCGATTTCCAGCCAACGGGAGACGACGAGGCCGATATCGCCTCACTCACGGCACTGTTCACCAAGGCCATCGAGACTGAGGTGCGCACCAACCCAGCACAGTGGCTGTGGCTGCACGACCGCTGGAAATCGTCGCCGGAGGCCCCGCAGTGATAGACCGACCTGAGCGGATCCTCATAGTGAAACTCAGCGCGATTGGCGATGTGCTGATGGCGACGCCGGTTGCTCGTGCCTTGCGGAAGGCCTTTCCGGAGGCCCGCATCGAGTGGGTCGTGGAGAAGAAGGCTGCCGACATCGTCCTCGGCAACCCCTATCTCGATGATGTCGTTGTGTGGGAACGCACGAACGGCAAGAATGGTCCGGCACGAACAATGAGCTTCCTCAGGGGCCTGTCTGCGCTATCTCGCGAACTCCGGTCTAGACGGTTCGATGTTTGCCTTGATCTGCAGGGGCTGATGCGCAGCGCTATCGTATGTGCGGCCTCTGGCTCGAAGCGACGTATCGGTTTTGCTGATGCTGCCGAGGGCGGTGTGCTCTTCTATCACGAGAAGTACGATCCATCCGGTCCCGAACTCAACGCCCAGCAGCGCAATCTCGACATTCTGAAGACCATCGGCGTTGAATCCACCGAAACAGCAATGCACATGCCTGTGATGGATGACGACCGTGCGTTCGCTGCCGATCTCTTTGAGCGGGAACGGTTGAATGGCCAGACTGTGGTGGCGTTCTGCCCGGCGACAACCTGGGTCAATAAGCACTGGGTGCCCGAGGGCTGGTCCGGCGTCTCGGAACTGCTGTCGCGGAACCACAACGCGCGGACTGTCATCCTGGGGTCAAAGGCGGACTTGGCACTGGCTGAGCGTATCGTTGGAGAGTCCCCCGCTCCACCGGTAGTCTTCGCCGGCCAGACGACTTTGAAGCAGGCGGGCGCTGTCATGGAACGATGTGCCGCGGTAATAGGCGTCGATACCGGGCTTCTTCATATGTCGGTCGCGCTTGACAGGCCCACGGTTGGCCTCTTCGGTGCAAGCGCGTGGCGCTGCTTCCAGCAGAAAGACAACTTCGTCTGGGTCGCGAAGGAGTTCCCCTGCAGCCCTTGTCAGCGTCACCCGATCTGCGATAACATCGACTGTATGCGGGCAATCACTCCGGAGGATGTCCTGTCAGCAGTGAGTCCTTGGCTTGATGCTAAGCCCAGCAACTGAATCTCAACATGCGGATCGTGTGCTTCCATCTGAACCAGATCGGTGACCTGGCATTCTCGCTGCCCGCGCTGAAGTGCATCCGGGACGGGATCGGCGACGCTTGGATAGCCAGCGTGGTCCGCCCGGGGGCTGTTGAACTGATGGAAGCGACCGGCCTCGTGGACGAGGTTCTGGCTCGGCGGAGTGGCGTGGGTCCGGACAAACTGAGGCTTGCTTGCAGATTGGCTGCAATGCACGTCGACGCCGCAGTAGTCTTCTCTCAGAGTGCTGAGTGTGCCCTGCTTTCGTGGCTCACGGGAGCCCCTTCTCGGATCGGCTTCGCGGACACGAGTCTCGGGGCGCTTCTCACCCAAAGACAACCGTTCACGCACCCACCGTCAACCGAGAACAACCTGCGGCTGATCAAGGCATTGGGGGCTGCTATTACCACACCGGATTACGTGGGCTTGCTTAGAGCCTCTGACGGTATGCGTGCACGCGCGAACAAGCTTCTTCTGGAGAGAGGCATCGGGCCGGAGGACAGATTGGTCGCCTTTTCGCCGGGCACATCCGGTCGCAGACGTCTTAAACTGTGGACTGATTCGGGATTTGCGGAGGTGGGTCGGCATCTAGTTCGTGAGGGTGTGAGGGTTGTGGTTGTCGGGACCTCACCCGCCGATCGGATTGTAGAGGATTGTGGCGAGATGTTAGACTTATCTGGACAGACAGATCTAGGTACGGCCGTAGGCATCCTGGCACGATCAGAGACGCTTGTGGCGGTGGACTCCGGAATCCTGCACCTCGCGGCTGCACTTGGAAAGCAGGTGGTTGGGCTCTATGGGCCGTCCGACCCTGCAGTCACAGGCCCTCAGGGATCCGGTCATGCGGTCCTAACATCGGGTGCCGACTGCGCGCCATGTAACCAGGGCGAGTGTAGATTCGACAGAATATGTATGACAAGCCTGGACCCTGGCATAGTCATCGAGGCGATCGATTGCATCCTATCCAGTAACCTGCAGGGCGACACCGCCTCAATGGATCAGTCTTAGTACTATGTGGTTTTCGACTCTGGACTTCGACCTCTGACTGATATGTCCATTACAGCCTGCGTGATAACACTGAACGAGGAGCACAACATAGAGGCCTGTCTCTCCGGCCTCGCGTTTGCTGACGAGATCGTGCTCGTGGATTCACTCAGTACGGACGGGACGGTCGAGCTTGCGCGGAAGTTCACTGATAAGATCGTCCTGCGCGAGTTCAGGGGCTTCTCGGAACAGAAGACGGCCGCGCTTGAGATGGCCACTGGCGATTGGGTGCTATTTGTGGATGCCGATGAGGTTGTTACCCCGGAACTCGCCCTGGCGATCATTGACGCTGTCGCGAGCGGGCGCTATGACGCCTACAGGATGCCGCGCCGCACGTCGTTTCTGGGGCGCGAAATACGGTATTGCGGTTGGTATCCTGACTACCAGCTCCGTCTCGTTCGGCGTGAGAAAGCCCGTTTTCCTGAGCGACTGGTGCACGAGACGATGGAGATAGACGGGCCCATCGGTTCACTGAAGCCGGCTCTCATACACAACTGTGATCCAACCTTGGATGACTACTTTCGCAAGATGGTACTTTATGCCCGCGCTGCAGCTATGCAGAAGCAACTGGACGGCAGAACATTCAGAATCGGCGATATTCTCTTCACCCCGGCACTTAGGTTCTTGAAGATGTATGTTGTCAAGCAGGGCTATCGGGACGGAATGCACGGACTGGTGCTGTCCGTACTCACAGCCTGTTCAACCGCTTTACGCTACGCTATGCTGTGGGATCTCGACAAGCACGGGCGTGCGACCGGGAGCAAGCAATGAGCAAGTTACTGACATTGTTATTCACTTTGTTGCTGGCGGCCTCAACGGCGGTTTGTGTCTCGGATACCGCGACGCTGATCACAGAGGCCGAACTCAAGGCAAGGGTTGAGAAAGCCGCCAAGGATCTGCAGGACATCTCAATGGTTGGCACGGTCACGTTCAAGAACAAGAAAGCGCTCGCCAAGATCGATGCCAACTACTCTCGCCTCTATGACTTCAAGTCTGCTACGGTGGTTCACAAGTCCCCAAGTAGCTTCAGGATGGACGGCAAGCTTGGCATGGTTCGCTTCGAATACATCATTAGCGGCGGCCACAAGATCGTCCGAGCCCCAAGCATTCGCTTCACCAAGAAGGAGGACTACTCGGACGACCCGGCGAAACTGCAAGATACGCTGGATATCGGGCTTGTCACGCCTTCCCTCTGGCGCCACCGCAAGGTTGAGATCATTGACGATCCCGAGGCGTCCGCTGCGGGTGAGATCAAAGTCCGCCTGCGCTGGCCCAAGGGCGATATGATCCATTATGTGTGGATTGACCAGGCCGACCTCTATCTCAAGCGCTTCGAGAAACGGGACCCGACCGGCAAACTTCTGTTCAGGGTGGAGTACTCCGAGCCGCGACAGGCTGGGGGAGTGATCTGGATGCCGACCAAAGTCGAGGTCTTCTCCGCTGATGGCGAGAGGGCCGGCGCGTCCGAGTACAGCGATATCAAAGTAAACTTGGGCGTTCAGGACTCATTCTTTGAGTAGGCCCTGCAACATCTGTGGCTGCGAGGCATCCTCCCTGCTCGTCGAGAAGGCTGGCTACAGGGTCTACCAATGCGGTGGGTGTGGGCTGGCATTCACGCACCCTCTGCCGGAATCGATCGCTGAGCAGTACGACGCTCGCTACTTTGAGCTGTACCGAAAGCGCCACGCGTTCCGACTGAAGCGTGCAGATGCCAGGCTGAGGCGAGTCGAGTTGATGATTGCCCCCGGCCGGCTCCTGGACATTGGCTGCTCACTCGGCTACTTCGTCGAAGCGGCCAACGCCAGGGGTTGGCAAGCCTCAGGCATCGACATATCGGAGCACGCAGCCGAGGAAGCCCGAAAGCTCGGCTTGGATGTCAGTGCAGCGACCCTTGACTGCGCAGGCTTCCCAGATGGATCGTTCGACTGTGTTACCATGTGGGACGTGCTTGAACACGTGTCTGATCCGACCGAGCATATGCTCGAGGTTCACCGCATACTTGCCCCTGGAGGGATGGTTGCTATTGGGACGCCGAATCTCGGTCACTCGGCATTCCGCCTTGGAAGGGAGCGCTGGCGACACCTCAAGCCTGCTGAGCACATATACTACTTCAGAGACTCGAGCATCCAACGGCTGTTGGCCAAGACCGGCTTTTCGCTGGTCCGTCCGTCGCTCTTTGGTGGACGATCGTTCCCCGGCAGCGGAGGAGCCCGGTTGTGCGCGTTCCTAACCGGCATTGCGCAGCCAAACGACGTTATGATTGTTTACGGAGCCAGGAATGACCTCAAAATACCCATCGGTTGACCTGACTGGGCTAAGGACGATGTCCATCAGCGACCGCCAGAGCAAAGTGAGCGTGGATGACTTCGCCTCGCCGGTGTCGGCCGGGTCCAGTGCGAGCGAGCTTCTCGATTCCTTGCCGGACATTCTGGCCGGCAAGTGGATTCGCACCGTTATCGACCGGATCGTCCGCGCCCGCGAGCGGGACAGGGCGGTTGTAGTCGCGATGGGCGCGCACGTGATCAAGTGCGGGCTGAGTCCAATACTGATCGATCTCATGCGTCGCGGGGTAATAACCGCGCTTGCCCTCAATGGCGCGGGCGGAATTCACGACTCCGAGATCGCGCTCTTTGGCACGACCTCTGAGGATGTCGTCGATGGCATGCGCACGGGCATGTTCGGTATGACAAGTGAGACCGCTGATTTCCTCAACTCCGGTGCCCGTCGCGCCTGTGACCAAGGCCTTGGCTTCGGAGAAGCGCTGGGACAGGCTTTGGAGTGCGGTGATTCATCACCGCTGTGTCACGGAGATCCAGCTGCGCACCGCAATGTCAGTCTTCTAGCTGCCGGGTACCGGTACAGCGTTCCTGTTACGGTTCATGTCTCGATTGGCAGCGATATCGTCCACATGCACCCCTCAGCCAGTGGCGCGGCGATAGGTGAGGCTTCAATGCACGACTACCGCATCCTGACCGAGGCGATGCGCCAGCTCGGTGACGGCGGAGTGCTTCTCAACATCGGGTCGGCTGTCGTGCTGCCCGAGGTCGTGCTCAAAGCGATTACGACCCTGATCAATCTGGGCAATCCGGTTGCTGGCATGACAGGGGTCAATCTGGACTTTGTCCAGCACTACCGGTCCAACCAGCAGATCGTTGCGCGGGTCCGTGAGGTTGGCGGGGAAGGAATCTCGCTCACCGGCCACCACGAACTGATGATTCCCCTCATTGCTGCCGGCATCATCGACCGCATAGAAACAGGGGTGACGCGGTGAATATTGACCTATGCCGACAGGCGCTCAAGGGTTTCGCGGGAAAACGCGTGCTGGTTATCGGCGACCTGATGCTGGACGAGCACATTTGGGGCACGGTCGAGCGAATATCTCCAGAGGCCCCCGTAATGGTGGTGCGCGTTGACCCGCTCAAGGAGGCCTGGCAGGATTACCGCCCTGGCGGGGCGGCCAATGTGGCTCGGAGCATATGCGCACTGGGTGGGCATGTCTCGGTTGTGGGGCTTGTCGGCGACGATGAGAGCGGCCGGATTCTGCGCGACTCGCTGGCGTCCGACGGACTCGATGTTACCGGCGTCCTGACCGATCCACATCGCCCCACCACCTGCAAGACCCGCATCTGGGCTTCGCATCGGCAGCAGGTTCTCCGGATCGATCGAGAAAGCAAGAGGGACCTGACACGGTCAACCCTCTCAACGCTCATCGATCACATTCAAAGCGCTGTGGAGAGCGCCGATGCGCTGATTCTCTCCGACTACGACAAGGGTATCTTCTGCGATGGCGCCGCAGCAGCGGCGATCAAGTCCGCCAACACCGACGGCAAGATCAGCGTCTGCAACGCGAAGCCTCGAAACCTGCCTCACTTCTCCGGGGCAGGTGTGGTGACGCTTAACCAGCCTGAGGCTTCGGCTGCATCCGGCATGGACATAGTCTCAGAGGCGGATGCTGAAGAGGCCGGTAAGGCCATCATGAACAGCGTCAGGTCACGTGGACTAGTCATCACGCGAGGCGCGCACGGCATGTGCGTGATGGACGGCGACTGCGTCTCTCACATTCCACCAATCGAGATCGAGGTCTATGACGCTGTTGGCGCCGGAGATGCTGTTGCCAGCGCTCTGACTTTGTCGCTTGCGTGTGGACTTGACCTTCTACACTCGGGGGCGATAGCCAACTGTGCGGGTGGGGCAGTCGTGCGCAAAGTCGGTGTTGTGACTACGTCTGTGGAAGAAGTCGATCGTCTTCTGGTCGAGTGGTCGCAAACCGTGACGTTGGGGTAGATCTCTTCAGTCACTAGCTCCACGGTGAGCGAAAATGTGACCAATCCTGCCAAAACTGCTTCTCCGCATTCACAAGTAGTCAGTTCAATGTAGGCGTCAGTTAAGGCTGGCGACGGCAGACTGCGCACAAACTTGCTATAGTGCACCAATTTCACGGCAGTCCAGCCATTCTCCATCACTTCTTTCTCCAAATGATTGACAAGCACATCGGCCGATGCTATAATTTCTCCTGCGCAGCTTGGTTGCTTCCTGTATTCTGCGATAACATTCGGGAGGTATGGATGGCTATCGGTAAGGTGAAGTGGTTTAGCGATGCAAAAGGCTATGGATTCATCAACTGTGTGGACGAGGAGAACACGTCCGGCGACATCTTCGTGCACTACTCCGAGATCGCCAAGGATGGCTTCAGAACTCTTGCGTCCGGTCAGACCGTTTCCTTTGAGCTCTCGGACACGGAAAAGGGCCTGCAAGCCAAGAACGTGCAGCCCGTACAGAGCTGAGTAAGTATTCCGGCGACTAGACTCGCTGCGGCCTTCGTCAAGTGCTGACTTGTGTTCGTAGTTCTGTGACAGTTCCTGTCAGCACAAGTCGGTCTCTGCGCACTAACAGCAGGCGCCCTCTGCTGTATCGACCAACTCCCGTCTCGCTCGGCAGTTGCGTGCCGTCTTCTTCTTCCAGCTCCGTTGTTGAATGATCCCAGGTCCAGCCCGCATAACTGTCCACGTGCATTGAACGATCGTAGTGGGCCGGATTCCTCCTGAGTCTGTCCCAGGGCCGGCTCGGCATCGTGCTCAGCCCAGTCCAGTACGGGGATCGGACACTACGCACGCGAGTACCTACCAGCCCGTTGACACCTACGCTTCTGCCAGCCTATAATCAACAGGTCTACCTATGCCATCCGCAGTGTCATTCATATCCTACCTCTCAGAGGCCCATCGCAGCGCTCGCTCGGGCTCCAAAGCGGCCAACCTGGCGAGGCTGATCGCCGCCCGTTTCGCTGTCCCAAGGGGCTTCGTCATTGGCGCCGATGCTTACCGCTCTCATCTCTGGGCGAGCGGTTCCCGTGAGGCTGCCTCGACCACTGCAGAGGCCGAGGAACGCGAGGCCGTTCGGTCTGCTATACTGTCCAGTGAGATTCCCGAGGACGTGTGGGCGGCGATTGCCTCTGCCTACGAGCGACTCTCGTGGCAGTCAGGTGTGCCCGAACCGGTTGTGGCAGTGAGATCGTCTGCTGTCGAGGAGAGCGGGCTTCGCCCGGCGTTTCCGTCTGCCTATGAAAGTCATCTCAACGTCCGTGGAGCTGAAGACCTCAAGCTCGCCATCAAGCGTGTTTGGGCCTCCCTGTGGAATGGCAGGGCGGCGGGTTTTCGGGCGGCCGTCCGCTGCAATGCCGAACCAGCCATGGCTGTGATAATCCAGGAAATGGTCGCCGGCACAAGCAGTGGCTCTGCCTCATCAGCGGACCAGTTCACCGGGAATCCGAATGTGGTCCGAGTCGTTGTGCCTTTCGGCACCGAGACGGCTAGCCACGAGGTCCATTTGTCCGCCTCGGCTCATCACCCCGATCCGCTTGTTTCTCGCGTCGCCGATAGTGCTGTTCGGGTTGAGGATCTGTTTGGAAAGCCAGTGGAGATCGAGTGGCTGCACGATGGCGAGCGCCTCTGGCTTCTGCAGGCCACGCCGATAAGTCTGCCGCCATACTTCATAGCGGATGAGACAGTGGACTCCAGCTCCACCTGGACACGCTGGACCCACCAGCCCGTTTGCATGTTCTCCCGCAGCCATCTGTGGGGCAGGGACCGCTCAGCTGAGTTTGTGTTCCCAACCGCGCATGGTAAGGGCGACTTACGCCTTATCAATGGGCGTGTCTACCGCCGGCGTGCCTCTCTGGATGATCCGGCGAGCGGCCGGGACGCCCTCCGTCTGCAGAAGCGCGATCTGGCTGCGGGCGCTCGTCTACTGCCCGTGTGGCGCGGCCAGGTCTTGCCCGCCATGAGAAGACGCGCTGGCTTACTGATTTCCATGGACCTTGCGGCGCTCGATCACAAGGCTCTTCTGGGTCTTCTGAGGGAGGCGGCCGGTCTTTCCCGCAGCGCTTTCGATCTCCTCGAGGCCGCGTGGTACCCGAGCGCGCGCTTTCCGACGCTGCTCAAGGCCCTTGTGGGCGATACCCCTGAAGCCGTGGCAACGCATCTCCGTCTGACTGTGGGTGCTGCCGAAAGCATCCAGCCCGATTGCGCTCTTCAGGAGCTTGGCGATCGCCTAGCGATTGCAGAGAAGGCTGGCCGGCTGGAGGATCCCACGTGGTGGCATGAGTACAAGCGTGAGGTCGATCTCTTTGCGCGGCAACAGGGCTTTGCATACGCGAGTCGCGACCAGATTGCCGACGTCTCGGCTTGGCAGAGCTGGATGGAGGACATGGATGCGGTATTTCGAGTGGTTGGTGCGCTATCTCGTCGAGGTACCGATCCCACGCTCGTTACACGCCACTGCGCCCGCGAGCGTGACGCGGCAACCGTCTTGGCTGATTGCTCGGGTCTCAAACCCGCTGCTGCAAAGCTGATCAAAGACGTTGCCGCCCTGGCGCAGAACTGGCGTGCTATCAGGTGCGAAGCCGCTCAGGCGTGTGCACTGGCGAACTCTGCGCTGCGTCTGGTTATGAACGAGATTGCCCGCAGGTTGGTCGAGTGCGAAGTCCTCTCGTCGGCGGACTGTGTTTATCATCTCACGCTGGATGAGCTGCTTTCTCTGCCGGCTGATCCGCCACCCGCCGATCGGGAGGCCATCGCCATCAGTATCGCTTCACGCAAGCACAGCCTTTGGCTCGAGCGGCGTCTGACAGCGCCTGACGTGCTGCCCCCAAACGATGAGTTGCCGAACGACCCTGGCAGGATCTCAGACACGCTCAGGGGCGAGTGTATGAGCCCCGGGGTGATCACTGCCCGCGCTCGCGTCTGTCGCACTGTCGCCGAGGCAGGCGATCTTCAACGAGGCGAGATTCTAGTGGTGCAGTCGCCGATGCCTGCCTGGACACCGCTATTAGGCCTTGCAGGCGGATTCATTGCCGAGGAAGCAGACGAGATCGGCGTAGAGTCGCTCGTGCTCGATTACGGCATCCCGGCCATCGTGAACTGCACCAACGCGACCTCCTGCATCTCTACCGGCCAGCGGATCACCGTTGACGCCACCAGCTCCGTCGTGAACGTCCCGTCAACCCGCTAAGTAAGAGAGGCAGTCGCCCCGCCAATCTCTCCGCAGGAACATGCAGGCAGGCTCCCGAATACGATTGTTGTGATACTCACCCTCAGATTTGCATCCGGGCTCATCTTGGCAGCGTTCGCTATCGGTCTATCCGGCCAGGTAAGCTGGCTCCTACCTGTCGGCGTGGGGCTGATCTCCTTGTTGATCGTGCTCGCCGTAGCAGACTGGCTGCGGCTGCGAGGAGTCCGGCTTGAGGTCGCGCGTGCGTGCGATGACAAGCTCTCTCTCGGCGCGCACAACGCCATCCACCTGACGGCGCGCAACAACGGTTACTTCCGAATCAAGGGCCGACTCCGCGATGAGTATCCCGAGGGATTTGCCTCTGAAAACAACGTGTTTCGCATTGACCTCCTGCCCCGTTCAGAGACGGAGTTTGCTTACCACGTGACGCCGCCCAAGCGCGGGGACTATGAGTTCGGCGACATCTACGTGCGTCTGAACGGCCCACTGGGCATTGTCGTTCGACAGATGAGATTTCCGATGCGTCGGGACGTGTGCGTCTACCCAAACATCCTGGACATTCGCCGCTACGAGATTGGCCTCCGCCGCCAGCGCCCACTGCAGCCGGGCCAGAGAGTGGTCAAGGTCCGGGGTAGGGGCACGGACTTCGAGTCGCTGAGAGACTACCTGCCTGACGACGAGTTCCGTGTGGTCGATTGGAAAGCAACCGCGAGGAGAGGCAAGCTCGTAGCGCGGGAGTATCAGGAGGAGAAGTCGCAGAACGTGGTCGTTGTACTCGACTGCGGAAGGATCATGGGTCCCATTATCCCCCTCACTTCAGGAGGGGGTCAGGGGGAGGTCAACCTTACCCGCCTCGACCACGCGATCAACGCCGGAGTGATGCTTGCCCACGTCGCCTCACGCAAGGGCGACAAGGTGGGGCTGATGGCATTTGGCGAGGACATCACCTCGTACTCACCCCCACGCGTGGGTCATTCGCAGGTGCTCTCGCTTCTGAGGCTTACATACAACCTCAAAGAGGCCGAGGGTGACTCGAACTACTCACGCGCGTTCTCCTACCTGGCGCGCCGATGGACCCGCCGAAGCTTGGTGGTTGTGTTCACGGACCTTGTGGACCCGGATTCATCCAAGTCGCTCATCACCCAGATCGCGGGGTTGGCGAAGAAGCACCTCTGCATTGTTGTCGCGATGGACGATCCCGCGGTGGATCAGGCCGCCACAGGGCCATTCACGGAGCCTGAGGATGCGTTCAGAGCCGCTGCCGCGCGCCAGACCCTTCACGCCCGCCGCCAAGCCGGCGCTATGCTGTCTAGGACGGGCGCCATCGTTCTGGATGTTCCTCCGGAGCACTTCACGCCTGCGGTCGTTGACAGGTACCTCGACATCAAGTCGCGCGGGTTGCTCTAGCTCACGCTACTCCCGGTTGTGTTGTCTCGGGTCACCTTGACCCGAGACTTGTTCCGCCCTATCAGCGGCAGCACAACGAGAGTCGCAATGCACAGATACGCAAACGCATCCCCGATGCGTGTGAACAGCGTGGTGCCCTCGCGCAGCGGCACATTCGCGACAACCGCCGTTCGGTCCCCCGGCCGTGCCTGAGACAAAACCTTGCCTCGACCATCGACTAACATCGACAGCCCGTACCCCTCGCTCCACACGACAGGGACACCGTTCTCAGCCGCTCTGAAAGGGATCACAGCAGAGTGCAGGTAGTTGAACAGGAACTCCGCGGACTCTGGGTCGTGGTTCGGAACCAGCACGATTTCTGCTCCACGGACAGCAAGCCCTCGGACGACGTCAGTGAACTCCGTGTCGCAGCAGATAGCCAGTCCCGGCCTGAATCCGTCGCATTCGACAGGAGATGAGCGCTCCCCGCGTCGGAACGTGAACTGCTCCCTGCCGAAGAGGTGCTGCTTGTGCGCGTATGCAACTCGCCTACCATTGGGGGCGATGAGCCATGCTGCGTTGTAGTTCTTGCCTCCGGGTGACTTCTCGCTGACACTGGCGAGCACGCACGAGCCTGACTTGCGGGCCGCTGCTCTGGGGAACTGGGTCGCTGTCATCAAGTGCTCCGGCCAGACGGCTACATCCACACCCCTTAGTCTTTCTGTCAGGTCCTTTGCTCCCCATTGGTCTGGTGACTGGATAGCGGCGGCGCGAATCGTCTTGGTCGGAAGCGCTGCTTGTGGAGCGTATCTCGCGGCAGACATCACCAGAGCGACGGATGCCAGAGCAACCAGGCCTGCCTTTGGCTTCCAGAAGATCATCGCAACCGAAGCCTGAGCCAACCAGAGCAGGAATCCGACTCCCCATATCCCTGTCCAGGAAGCTATCCTCAAAGCCGCTGCGTTCTCGTGCTGCGAGATAGCCAGCGCAACGGGAAATGCGAACCGGCTCAGATACTCAGCGGTTACACCGGCACAAGCAACGAGCAGTACCCACTTGGGGGCTGACATCCTTCTCCCGCAGGAAGCTGCTCCACAAGCGAAAGCGAGCACCAGCCCGACACCGGCAAACGCCGCAAAAAGGTTCCCGATCTGTTGATAGACCGTCGCCCAGCTGCCTGCCAGAATCGCCCCCGATACGAATGCGCATATCATCCCAAGCCCGGCGGCATATACCGGCTTCATTATCCGGCTTGCGATCAGTAAAGGCGTCAATGCGACCCAGCCAAGAAGCCACACATTATGCGACGGCATGGCGTAGGCGAGCGCGAACCCCGAAAGAATCGCGAGGGGTATACAAAGAAGCTGAATAGCGGGCGTCTTGGATTGCATGGAACGGTCCTCCTGCTGCGCTTATGACTGCTCGCTTGCTTGCCAGGTTCCATCGGCAAGCCATCACGAAGTTCGCCACCCGATCAGTGATCAGTGGCCTCATGCATTGTTAACTCGTCCGTCTGTATTCCCACAACTCGAGCATCATGGCCGATGGCTGAGCCTGATCATTGTGTCTGGCCAAAAACACCCCTTGACAGACGCCCAATGTCGTGGTATTAATGAAGTGTGCTGGGGTGTGCTATATAGAGCACACCCTCGGCTACGGTAGAGCCGGGCACATGCCCGGAACCTGCAGCTTCGTAGTGGACGGGAGGTGATGCACTGCCAGGTTGACCACCAGATTGCCTGTGTCCGAGACCAGGCACACTTGATCACCTGTCGCTGATAGGGGAGACATCCTACCGCGGCAGTTCATCGTCCGCAAAGCGAACGACACACACACGAAGGAGGAGAGAAACGTGAAACACCACCGCCTAATGCTACTGCTTCTGGCCCTGGCGATGTGCCTGGGGCTGACGGTTACCGCCTACGGCTATGTTGATCTCGCACGAGATGCCACTTTGATCGCTCCGCAGTTCCACGACGTCTATCGACCTGCGTTGGCCCATGATGGCGTCGGGCCTGCCGATCCCTACTACTGGACTACCTCCGCAGCTTACGAGGCGAACACCATGTCGGTGGAGTTGGACTGGACAGCCCCGCAGACATTCGACACGGTGATGATCCACTTCTACAACCACGCGTATGCATACAACTATGAGAGCGGGGGCGTCCGGGTCTACCATCTGCAGCAGTACAACACATCCACCAACCTGTGGGAGGACATAGCAACTGCTGGCGCGGTCAGCGATCCTGACGACTTGACCCCGTTTGTTCAGTTCATGCTGCCTGGCGGCGTCACCCTCGACAAGGTTCGCGTTCAGGACATCTTCGACATGCACGAGATCGTCGTCTGGAACAGGACCGGTAATATTGCTTCCTCTGCCACGGTCACCGCGTCCTACAGTCACGCTGATCCCACTTATGGACCGGCGAAGTGCGTAGATAACGACTTCTCGACGATGTGGTACGGCGGGCCTGAAGACGGCAACATGAACAACACCGAGTGGACGCAGTTCGAGTGGACGGGCGCGCAGCAGATCGATTCGATTCGGGCGTATTTCTACCCGCATCCTACCCTGATTGAGGGGAAGACGGTCTCGCTGCAGCAGGAAACCGCGCCGGGTGTGTGGGAGACCGTTGCGACCACCATCGTCGCCCGCGAGGATTCGGGGTTCTACCAGACCGCCGATTTCGCCCTGGCGGGTGGGCTTGTTACCAGCAAGCTGCGGCTTTCGAACATGTTCGACATGTTTGAGTGTGACATCGTAGGCGCGCCAGTGCCGGAGCCCTCAAGCATTCTGGCCCTGTCAACGGCTTGCCTTGGCCTGTTCGGCTTTGCCCGCAAGCGATCTCGCAGGTAGAATCGGGACACAGACTACTTAGCATTCGAGCCACGCTCAGGGACGGGCGTGGCTCGTTGCTTGCGGTTGATCGATCAGAAGTTGATCCTGTGCCTTCGCATGCTGATCCCCTGCAACAACCCGATCGCCAGCAGATTTGACATCAAGCTGCTTCCACCCGCGGAGCAGAGTGGCAGTGGGACACCGGTGACCGGCATAATGCCAAGGGTCATGCCAGTATTGACGAAGATGTGGAATAGGAACATCCCTATGATGCCGGCGCAGATCGCTCGCCCGGTCGCGTCTTCGGTTGCCGACATGATATTGAGCGCGCGCCACAGCAGAATGAGGTAGAGCGCCATCAGAGTGGCGCCGCCGACGAAACCAGTCTCTTCGCCCACCACCGTGAAGATGAAGTCCGTGTGTTGCTCGGGTATGAAGTTGAGCTGTCGCTGAGTGCCCTTCAGAAACCCTTTGCCCATGAACTGGCCAGAGCCTACTGCGATGCGCGACTGCGTCACGTGGTACCCGCTGCCCAGCGGGTCGGATGCAGGGTTGATGAAACTAATGACCCGGTTCTTCTGGTAATCCTTCAGTAGTCCCGGGACGTTCCATGCGGTCAGCGCCAGCACCGCGCCCACTCCAGCGAACACCAGGATGTTCTTGATGTCTGTCCCGGCCACAAACGTCATCGAAATCCAGATCGCAACCAGCACAAGGCTTGTACCCAAGTCTGGCTGCTTGAATACCAACAGCATTGGGATGGCTAGATAGCCAAGCGAGGAAGCGAAAACCCCCATCGACTTGATCTCGTCGTGGCGCTTGACAAGGAACACAGCAAGGGCAATGATCAGTCCAATCTTTGCGAACTCAGATGGCTGCAATTGGATGGGGCCGACCCCAATCCACCGCTGCGCGCCTTTTGCTGAGCTGCCGGTTACCAGAACGGCAATGAGCATCAGCAGCACCATACCGTAGATCTTGCCTGCATAGCGATGGTAGAAGTTGGTATCGATAGAAGCTACAATGGCCGCTCCGATCAGGCCGATAATGGCGAAGACTATCTGCTTTTCGACGTAGCCGGCGCCCTTGTGCCCTCCGTTGCTGGCAGAGTAGATCGCCACGCAGCCGAAAGCGATGATCGCGAGGGTCGCCATCATCAGTGTGTAATCGAAGTTCTTCAGATACCTGCGCTCGACCATCTCTTGTGTTCTCGTACTCTCGTGCTTCTGTGATGGGTCTGCCATCACAACTCGTAATGCGGAACATAAACAATTATAATGGTTTTGGTCGAGGTGTGCGAGCGTAACGCCACCTGAATGGAGATAGCATGACCTATAAACAGCCTACGGTTGCGTTGGTGCTTCTGTTTTTGGCCACGGGAACCGTTCACGCGCAGCAGGCGGTGCCCACAGTCACCGGAATGGGAAACGGATTGACAGTGATCCTCCTCGAGGATCACGCGGCCCCCCTGGTGGGTGTTGACGTGTGGGTGAAGGCCGGCAGTGGCAACGAGACCCCCAAGAACAACGGCGTCTCGCACTTTATCGAGCACCTGGTTTTCGGTGCTACCAAGAAGCGTGACGCGGGTGAGTTGGACCTGGAGATGGAAAGTGTCGGGGCCACCCTCAACGCCCGAACCTCCCGCGACTGGGCGCACTTCAGCACGACTGTCAGCTCAAGATACCTGCCCAAAGCACTCGATGTTCTCGCCGATGCGCTCTCGAATGCCCAGTTCCGCGAGCAGGAACTGCAGCAGGAGCGTCTTGTGCTCCTGGAGGAAATCGCCAAACTGCAGACTGACCCGATCGAGGTCTGCAAGCACGCGATCGAGGCCGAGCTTTATGGCTCGCACCCGTACGGCCTGCCAGTGGAAGGGACGCAGGAGAACATACGCACCATTAGCCGACAGGATATCATCGACTACTACCGCACCTACTACGTCCCGAAGAACACGGCCGTCGTCCTCGTCGGGGACATCGACAAGCAGCGCGCTCTTTCTGAGATCGGAAAGGCATTTCAGGGCTACGGGTCCGCCGCATTGCCAGAGTTGCCCACTGCGGAGCTCAAGCCGCCGGACAAGCAGATTAGCAAGCGGATCACCAAGCCGTTCAAGCTCACCTACCTGACCATCGGCTTCGCCGGGCCTGTCGGAAATGACTTCTCCGATGTCTGCGCCACTGACTTGATGCTTGCCTACATGGGCTATGGATACCGCTCCTGGATGGTGGACGAACTGCAGGGGAAGATGAAGCTGGCGACGCTCGTTTCAGCAGATTACCTTACGCAGCGGCAGCGCGGTATCATCACGCTGTTTGCAGCTCCGACGGATGGGAACCTCGACAAGGCTAGAGGAGCGATTTTCGCCAAGATCGCCAGCCTGCGCTCCGAGGGTATTCCAGATGATGGGCTGGCCATCGCCAAGAGGTCGCTGTTGGGCGACTTCGCCTTTCAGAACGAGACCTACGGCGGGCGCGCGAACTCGATTGGCTTCTACTTCGTCGCTTCCGAGCCTGATTTTGCCGCTAACTACATCAACTGCATCCAGTCCGTCACCAATGCTGACATAATCCGCGTCGCGCAGAAGTACCTTGATGCTTCGAGATGTGTGGTCCTCGTGGTCGGGCCGAATGGAGGTGCGCTATGATCACGAGAGTCTGCACCGCAGTTCTGCTAGCTGTTCTCTTGATCACTCTCTCGTTCAGCGTGACATTGGGCGCGGAGGAGTCCGGCTGCATCAAGAGAGTCCTGGAGAATGGCGTAACTGTCATTGTCAAACCTGAGGCCGGAAGCGGGCTTGTTGCCATCGTGGCGGCCGTCAAAACCGGGGCCGGCCAGGAGAGCATCCAGAACGCCGGCATCGGCAACTTCGTGGCGCAGCTGCTGCTGGCATCCACGAGATCCAGCTCGGCTGACGAGGTTGCCGCTGTGGCCGATTCGGTTGGAGGTAACATCGCGGCCCAGTGGCATCAGGATTTCACGGAGATCCGCGCGATCACCACGTCCGCTATGTTCAACCGAGCCATGAACCTGATAGGCGAGTCGATGACGGAGGCTAACTTCGAGGGCAGCTACGTCGAGCAGGTGCGTTCAGATCTGCTCGTGAACGTTAGAACGGAGAGCGACGACGTCTTCCAGACCGCTTACTCCACACTCAGGGAGATGCTCTACCAGGACAATGGTTACAGGAGGCCGACCTCCGGCTTCGAGCGTGTCATCAAGCAGGCTACTCCGCAGGATCTGCGCAGGTTCTACAGCGCCTACTACGTGCCGAACAACATCGTGATCTCCATAGCAGGTGATGTGACTGTCGAGCAGGCGTTGGATCGAGCGAGCAAAGCTTTCGCGGGCATACCTGCCGGCAAGCTGCCGATCGACAGGGGCGTGCCGGATGAGAAGCTGGACCGGAGTGCGTTCAAGGCCTCCGAGGCGGACATTCCTGCAGCGTATATGCTGCTTGGCTGGCTGCTGCCGAGGGCAAGCGATCCTGATTTCCCGGCGCTCGTGGTGGCCTCCAACGCGCTTGGGGGCGGGAAGGGTTCGCTGATGTTCCGTGAACTGAGGCAGAAGCGCGGCATGGGCTACGACGTGGGGGCGATGTACCCCCGGCTCAAGTACCAGAGCCACCTGCTCGCCTATGTTGTGACCGACCCATACAAGCAGATCATCCCCGGCCTCCGGGGTTCGCTAGTCCTCGACGAGGTCAAGTCGGCGCTACTCGAGCAAGTGCAGACGCTCAAGGACAAGCCTCTTTCTGAGAAGGATCTCCAGCGTGCCAAGGGCTACGTAATCGGCACCTTCGCTCTCTCGCAGCAGCGGCTGATGGACCGCGCGTTCATCCAAGCCTGGCTGGAGGCGACGGGACAGGGCTGCGAGTCCGTCAAGAGCTTCCCCGAGCAGATTGACAAGGTCACTGCCGAAGATGTCCAGCGAGTGGCGAACAAGTACCTCACGAACTACGCTGCGATCGTGATCGTGCCCAAGGGCAACTCACCGAGCGCCGGCCAGGCTACTCCCTAGGCGTTCGCGCTGACGCTTCGATACGCTGTCGCTACTCAGCGAAACGGATTTGGGCAAGCGGTCTGGGGCAGGCGCTGACGCTTCGACACGCTGCCGCCACTCAATGAAACGGACTTGTGCGAAGTACAGAGGGTGGGGGATGCGGGCGTGAAGCGCCTGGGCTCAGATATGAGGGAGTTCAGTCATGTGGGAATCCATGTACCGCCAGTGCTGAGTAGGTTCTGCAAGAACCATATCGAAGCACGTTGCCGAAGCTCCGGGCCCCTCGATACGGCCCACAGACCGGGCCTACTCGGGGCCTGCGGACGAAGAACGTTCCCGCGAGACTGCACAGATACGCAGACATCTACCGCATGAGTATACGCCGGAGCTGGATTCCAGCTCTGGCGTATACACTTATGCCCGGCCACTACGAATGGTTGGGCTAGTCGGCCCACGCCGCCTTAGGAGCAGCGTGGGCCTGACAATCGGTCCGGAAGAGCGCACTACTCACGATGTCCGTGAGTAGTGCGCGGTAGTAGTCTAGTCGTAGACCTTGACGTCGGCCAGCGCCCTCGGGCGAACCGCCAACGCGCCACCAGTTGTGAGTCCGGCAGGGCCGGATACGCTGATGTGCTTACCCACGACGATACTGCTGGTGTCGAACGGGCTTACAAGCCCGTCGAGGACAATCGTGACCACAACGCCGCTGCCATCATCGATGGTAGCTGCGGCTGCAGTCTTTGTCATGACCTCGCCCCAGACTCTGACAAACAGGCCGCCGTTACCGGCAAGAGCCTTGCCGCCCATACCTAGCGTGCCAAGCTCGCCGCCGGATACCTTGGTCTGAGCCGTCGCAGCGATGTACTTCTCGCCGTTGGCGTCGACGGAGATGGCGCCAGTCAGCATTACCCTGTCGCCTTCCGCGATCGCGGGAAGTCCGCTCGCTGGGATAACCATGATGCCGACCGTTCGGTCCGCATCCTCGACGTAGTATCTACCATCGGAGAACACGCCCGTTGCAACGGTGGCAACTTGAGCAGTCGTTATCTTGACATTGGTCCCGACCGGCTGGCCGAGAGCCTCGCGCAGAGTGGCCACCTCGACCGGCGGCACTTCGGTAGCCTCGTAGGCGCCCATATCAGGAGCGAGCCCCTCGTAAGGCAGGCCGAGGTTGATGCCGGCATCGATGCACGGCGATCCAGCGGCCAAGTGATAGTCATACTCTGCTGCATTCACGAACATCGGGTCCGTGAAGATGTCGTGCGGGCCGCCTGTTACCGTGGGTCCGCAGTTGAAGATGCAGTTGTAGTCTTCAGTCACACCTGCGGCCATATCGTTGAACGCGCCGGAGGTAACTCCGCTGAAGATGCAGTTCTGGACGGTGACCTGAGTGGTGGATCCACCCTCTCCAGGCAACGAGTACAGAATGACTCCGTTGGTCGCCGCACCCGCACCATAGACGGTGCAGTTGCGGATTACGCCGTGACCGCCAAAGCCGAGTTCGAATGCTCCCTCGGTCGACGCGGCGATGTTGTAGATCACGTTGTTCTCGCATACGAAGTTGTCGATGCCAAAGAGGACAACGCCGATCAACGCCAAGTCATGGCCAACGCAGTTCCTGATAGTCACGTCCTTGACGGACACGATGTTCCCGGACGCGAAGCCCGACCAGTTAGTCTCGAGATCGATGCCGTAGGAGCTATTCATGTACTCGAACCCATCAATCACGAGGTAGCTGACACCCATGGTGTCGATGTTGAACGTCGTGCCATTGGGGTTCAGGCCATCCAGAATGGCTCCGGGTTCGGCCTGGTAGGTGATCGGCGCGCCAGGGGCGCCGCTGCGGCTCAGCTGCACGTTGGCTGTCAACGCTGCTCCGTCCGGCCTGGTGATCGTCCGGACTGAGTTGTAGACACCGGGCTTGACGATGATCGTGTCACCCGGCAGAAGCCAGCCGTGGACGTCACCATTATCGACACTTGCCCAAGCCTCCTCAACGCTCAGACCGGTATCCAGGTTATTGCCGCCGGGCTTTACGTAGAAGGTGCGTGCAGTCGTGCGCGCTGTAAGCGAGAAGTCGTGGGTTCCAGGAACCGTGACAGTCGCTGTTGCCGAGTTGGCCATCGCATGACTCGCCGTGACTGTGCGGCTGCCGGGGATCGTCCACAGAGTGTAGTACCCGTTTGCGTCCGTGAATGCCATAAGACCCAGGTCGTCGACAACCTTGGCGTATGCCGCCGGCACCGAGTCGATTGTGACTGTTCCGGTCAGCGTGGCGGGCACATAGGTGTAGTCCGTCTCGAACGCCCCTCGATCAGGAGCAGGCGGATTGTAAGAGAGCCCGACTTCCACGCCAGTGTTGATGCACGGCGAGTATTGTGTCAGATGATAGTCGTGGCCAGCCGCATCCACAAAGAGCGGGTTGGCGATCTGGTCGTTGGCGCCTTGCGTCACACCGAAGTATGGCGTGGTGCCGAATATGGTGTTGTAGTCGCTGTCGATATTGCCAGTCTCGTAGGGGTCTCGAATGCCATACTGGGCATTGTTCATGAAGATGGAGTTGCGAATGACGACACCCGTTCCGGCATCGCCATAGAGGGTTACGCCTCTGCTCGAACCAACTCCAACGCAGTTAGTGATGTTGACCCCGCTGATCAGTTCCCGCAGATCGAAGCAGCTGGTGCCGCCGCAATCGTAGACGATGCACCGTATGAACGATACGTTGGCTGTGCCGAGCACGATGTTCGCATCTGCGATGCAGTCATGAGATACGCAGTCTTCGTATGTTACGTTGCTGCTTGCTCCGGATGTCTGTGTCACGGTGCCGTACAGCGAGTTTGTGAACTCAAACCCAATGATCTTGGTATAGCTGGCCCCAGCTGCCCAGACACCGTAGTTGCTAACGCCTTGGCCGTCCACGACCACCCCAGGCTCTGCCTGATATATGATCGGTGCCTCCGGCGTGCCGCTTCGGGTGAGTCCTATGGAAGTCGGGAATCCATAGACAGACCAGGGGCGGTAGTATGTGTAGGTCCCAGCAATGACCTGGACCGTGTCACCCGGCTGAACGATACCGAAGCCGTCACCGTTGTCGATGGTTGCCCAAGCGGTAGCGGGAGTCAGACCGTCCGAGTAGTCATCGCCGTCGGTCTTCACATAATAGGTGAAAGGTCCGGCAGTGAGATCTCTCCCCGGCAGAACGAGGTGCTTTACACCCGGAGCTGTGGCAGTAGCCGACCCCGAGGCCGTCGCGAACGGACTCCTGGCTGTGACCGTGTAGCTCCCTGCGGGAACAACAAAGGTGTAAACACCGTTGGCGTCCGCAATAGTCGAAACGCCGAGGCTCTCGATCGAGACCTTCGCCGACGCGGCCGGCGTTATCGTAACGCCATCATCGAGGGCGACCGAGCCCGTGATGGCCGCGAACGCGAAGTCCTTGGTTCCGGGAGCAGCCACCGAGGTATCTGTCAGAGTCGCTCCGCCATACTCGGCGGTAACGGAATGGGTTCCAGCCGGCAGCGGCAGCATGTAGCTGCCATCCGCGGCAACGGCTGTGGTCGTCTCGTTACTGGTCACGGTCGCGCCGATCGCAGGTACGGCCACCACACCGTCGGTGTAGGTCACGTGCCCCGAAAGCACAGTCGGACCGGTAAAGCTGCTTTCGAACGCGCCCCTGTCTGGAGCATTGCCCTGGTAGGGCAGTCCGACATCCATGCCGGTATCAATGGCGGGCGAGCCTGACAGCAACTGATAGGCGGAATCGAGGTTCGGATCGACTCCGAAGAAGTCGAATGGCCCCGGTGAGGTCAGAACCAGGTCCTCTGCGTTGTTGTAGAAGACATTGTGCGAGGAACTGACCTTCATAAGGGCGGGTGGGAGGTCTGTTGTCGTCGAGTATGAGTTGACCACAGCTGCAAGGGTGGCCCCAACCACTACATTGTTCGTGAAATCAATGCGGTGCGGATCAACCGTGGGGTGACTGTGGTAGATCGACAAAGCCGACAGGCTATTCACGACCGTATTGTTGGCCATAACGACGGTGTCGATGTTAGGCCACGTAACCCCAAGCAGGTGGTAGAGAGAAGCGCCCATATCGTGGGCGACGTTGCCCTCAATCACCACGCCGCGGGCTTCTCCCTCTGAGAAGACCGCTGCAGCGTTGAAAACGCCTGCGAGTGCTGGGTCGCCTGCCGGAATGTTGTAGAACGTGTTGTTCAGCACCGTCGGTCCAGTTGGGGTCCAGTGACACTGGACTCCCGCTGCGTACGAGCCGCCGGGAATGAGATCGTGAATCGTGCAGTTCTTGACTGTAAGACCGTAGCTGCAGACCTGCCTGACAGCCCATTGTGCGTTCTTGATCTCGAACCCGTCGATGACGATATTACGGCACGGTTCGGTGTCGACGTTGTACTGCGCTGCCGGGAAGGTTCCCCACGCCACGTAGAATCCGTAGGTGGCCCCCTGCCCGTCAAGAACCGCGCCCGGCCTTGCCTTGAATGTGACTGGCGCGAACTCCGTGCCCCACGCGTATATCCCTTCATTGATTATATCAGCGCAGGGGGGGTAGGTTCCGGGTAAACACACCACAGCGTCGCCCGGCTGCAGTTGCCAGGTTATGTTGGCAAGAGGGAAGTTCTGGTCCCAGGTTGCAGGGTCCCACTGCGCCTTGGCGCGCCCGATCGTCTTCCACGGGCCGTGGGTGCCGCCCTCGTAGGTCTCCGCAAGTCCATCGTAGCTGTTATCGCTGCCACTAGGGATTTCTGGGTCAGGGTCGATGTAGTATGTCGTGACCGGGTGGTCAAGATCTAGCGTGAAGTCCTGATTGTAGGTTCCAACCGGACTAACGTTGACACTTGTATACAAATCGGCGCATTCGTCGCGCGTAACAATGACGCTGTAATTACCCGGCAGGAGCGGCACTTTGTAGCTGCCGTCCGCCTGCGTGTACACCGCGACCGAAAAATCGCCCGATCCATTGAGCTGGATCCTGGCCCCAGGCGCCGGATTGTCGTCGGCCGCCAAATGAACCCTGACCTTGCCCTGCAGCCAGCTTGTCGCTGCCGGCGACGTCAACTGCACCGCGCCGAGGTCTGGGTCGCGGCCTGCCGGCGAGTAGCCCGGAATAACGACTCCCGCGCAGATCGCCGGTGAATCGAAGTCTAGAGCTAAGCTGTCGAAATCGATGTAGCCTGGGTCGGCCTCGAACTCTGCCTCGCCCCAACTCACATTCCCCTCAAACACAGTAAACGCCGTATAGAGGTTATTGCTGTGCGTAAGAGCACTCTTCGGGTCGTCGTTGCGGATTCTGACCGCCACCCCGTCGGCGAGGTTGTTCACGAACCTGACGTTCGAACAACCGGCTGTCATCCACAGTCCGTAGCCCGACGTTGTGAAATCGTCACGGGCGAATGTGTTGTTCGCGACCAGCAGGCCATTGGAGGCTCCGGCTATGATGCATCTGCCTGTGGCAGAGACGGTGGTGAGGAAGCTGCATCCCCTGACAGTCACTCCGGCCGCCGCGATCGCTACTCCGTCGTTGAAGAACTGGAAGCGGAGCCCGTCAAAAGTCGTGCCGTTGGCGGTGATGGCGGCTAGCGTCTTGCCGTCGATGCTACTGGCGTCGCCGTCAAAGATAGCCGTGCTGCCGGGGGCTGCCTTGTAGGTAACTCCCGAGCAGTACCGTATTCGGAACAGGCAATCAGCTGCCGGCGGCAGGACGTATTTCCCTGATATGTAGACCGTGTCGCCGGGAAGCAGGATCCTGTCCACATCGGGTTTGTCCACGGAATACCATGGGTTCGTGGATGTGCCGTCGCCGGTCTTGTCGTTGCCGGACGAACTAACGTAGTAGTCGGCTGCAAGCGACGGCAAGGCAAAGCAAGTCAGAAGTAAGAGCATAAGCGTCAGACACTTACGCCCGCTTGTATGCAGATACATTTCTTCTCTCCTTTCGATAAGTCGTATTACTACTCGATGCTTGTTCGCGCGCAAGAGATTCATCCACGGCCTGGCAGGCCGTCATTTTGCAAGCAGCCCGTCTGCCGTGCTTCACTCGTGCTGGTTAGCTTGTGGCAATCACCCCCTCATGTCCACTACGAAAGCAAGCCGGTTAGGCGCTACTGAGCGCGAGCAACTTTGCGTTAGACCGATGGCTGACGCTCTGCTCTCGCGCGCAGTGTGGGATCAATAATGGTCCCATAGTGCTCGCGGATCGCCCTCGGGATACTGGAATCCCAGCTCGCTCACCTTCATGGATCTGGAATGACCATCCAGGAAGATCGCGTTCGCCCTGCCGTTGTGACGTCCCATGATCCGATCGGCGGACCCGCCCGCATAGTCGGAGTAGTAAGGCTCGTTCACCGGAGTGCGGAAGAGCCAGGATGCCTCTCCCTCCTGCCAATCATCAGGCTTAGATCCAGGGTTTCTGATGCGGGCGGCGTCACCCGCCACAAGAGTGCGAGACAGATGGCGTATCTGCGAAAACCGCTTTCGCTCGTTATCCCAGTATCCGCAGATGTTGGGATGGTTCAGTCCCAGCCCGAATGCGAGCTGCGGGTAGGAATTCCATCCACGACGGCTGCGGCTCGGACACCATTGGATACCGGTGCTCTTGTAGTAGCGCCGCAGAATGTCAGGCCAATAGACGACGCCGAGGTTGGGGTTGGCGCTCTTCACGATCCACCCGTGGTTGTCTTCGCCGTACTGTGATATGGCTATTGCCAACTGCCGGCTCTGAGCGGCGCACCGGGTCTCCCTGGCCTTCTCCCGGGCGCTGGCAAAGACTGGGAATAGAATGGCCGCCAGTATCGCTATGATAGCGATCACGACAAGCAGCTCAATCAGTGTGAACCCGGTCTTGCTCTTCACAAAAGTTCCCCCCTCATTGTTTACTCCCCCCTCGTATAGCTTGCGGGCAAAGCGTCGTGCTCCGGCTCTGGACGAGCCTGCAGAGACAGGAGCCTCTCATTGGCCTCCTGCAATCGGACGTAGGGCCGCAGCATAACCGCGGCCAGCGATCCACGTACCTCGAACTCATCAATCCTCGGCAGTGCCCTAATCTCAGCGGCGAACGCCGGGTCGCCGTATTGCCCTTCATATTTCCGAATCATCTTGAGCATCAGGTCAGGTGCTCCGTCAATCATGCATCCACCAACGTAGACGACCTCTGGTCCCAGAGTCGCGATCGCGTTACAAATGCCCAGGGCCATATAGTTGGCTACTTGGGCCGCGACGGCGAGGGCCGTCTTGTCGCCTTGGCTAGCCATCGCTAGGCCACTGCGAACCATCTCGTGCCGTGCCTGCGAGGTCATAGCAGATGGATCGACCTCGGGCCAGAGCTTGCGTATGAAAGCGAAAGTGGACGTGAATGCCTCCAGGCAGCCTCTCTTTCCACAGAAAGCGCTTGAGCACTTGGGCCCCCCAGGCTCCACGATAATGTGACCCAGAACCGGCGCCGTCCCATAGATGCCGTCGAACAGTCGATGCTCTTCCACCAATGTTGAGCCCATGCCGTCGCTGAAGGAAAGGTAGAGAGCCTTGGTGGCTGACTTGGAGCGCCACTGATGTGCCAGTGCGCTTGCGCGGATATCGGCGTCCATATAGACGGGGACACCGAGGGCCTGGCCCAGCAGCTTTGTGATCGGCACGTTCGTTATCCAGTGCTCGTTGACAGCGATGACGATCATGCCGAGCATCATGTCTATCCTGCCCGCAACTGTTACGCCCACGCCCTGAAGGGTCGCAGGATCCCGTCCGGCCCGCGCGACGCAGTCTCTAATGGAGTCCGCGATCAGAGAAACAAGTTTGCTGGTGTCTTTGTTGCAGCGGCCGTATTCAATGCTGTCGCGCGTCAGGATCTCGCTGTCCGGGCTCGCCACAGCAATCTCGATAGCGTCTTCTGACAACCAGACTCCGCCAAATACATCGTTGTCGGGGTTGATGCTGAGCAAGATCCGCGGCCTTCCGCGGCCTTTGCTGACTGAGCCGGCTTCAATCAAGACCTTTTCGGCCATTAGACCGTCCACGACTTCCGTGACGTACCTCGGGCTAAGGCCAGTCAGGGCTGCAAGCTGAGTCCTCGATATGGGTCCGTGCTTACTGACTGTCGCAGTAATCAGTGCACGGCTGTTGTTCTTTCTAGCAGTGGCTCTCGCCGGGGTCTTTCCCACCATTGCCGACCTCTCGCAGGAATTATTGTGCTTACCACAATAAGTATTCGGATTATATCCCTACACTGCATAGGTGTCAACACCGTTTTTTCGGCTAAATCCGAATTCGGACAATTTGTTGGGGTATGGACGTGTGGCAGCGTACGAAGGCAGAAGTCCGAGGAAGTTGGACTTCTGCCAGGCATAGTTCGAGAAGGAAAAGTCTGTGCCGCTCTCCGGTTGCCAGAAGTGACGGAGTCTTAGTTGGGGATGGGCAGGGATGCGGTCATGACCGGCACTTCCCAGAGACACACGGGCCCGATGAGACCAGACTCCATCAGGGGCGAGTTCTTCGTGTAGTACTTCCACGTTGTGAACGTGAGCCGTCTGGTTTCCGGCCTCTGGCCGCCGCTTGTTACCCAATCGGGTATGCTCGCAATCGAGCCATCGCTATTCCACTGGCAATCGTCGGGGAACTGCTCGTCGCCGATCAGTCTGTTGATCCACAGGTTGGTGACGCGCACGACCAGCTTGTTGTCCTTTGGCTTCAGAATGCCTGTGATATCGACCCGGAACGGCGATTTCCACAGGCAGCCCAGGTTCCTGCCGTTGAGCGTTACCTCGGCGAAGTTCATCACGTCCCCGAGATCAAGGTAGTAGGCGCGGCTGCCACGTCCGCCTGTTCTTGCGGGGGCGTCAAAGGATGTGCTGTAGGTGGCTGTGCCGGAGAAGTAGCGGACGCCGGGGTCGGCGTGCTCACTCCACGAGATAAGCCGGTCCAGCCTCACTGACGCTGGCGCACCCTGATTCGGTGGGAACGCGAGGTCGCATGGGCTGGTCAGTTCGGTGCGTCTCGCGCCAGTGTTGGCCGTCATCTTCAGTATGTCACCCGAGTCCGTCCTGAGAGTATAGGTTCCAGGGGTCCAAGCATTGACACTCACCCTGCCTCGAGAGTCGGCCGCCAGCTCATAGTCCAGCGACTCACTGAAGTCCGCCAGGTTGGCGATCGCGTACTCCTGGACTATCTTGCGCTTGACAATGCCTCCGATGGTGTAGTCGATCACCAGGCGCTTCTTGTGCTGATATGCCGGGTCGCCGAACAGGTCGTTGGAGACCATGAACTGGCTCTTGCCGCGCGAGATGACACGCCGGACCTCGCGAGTGACATCCGTCGAACCGCCTCCGCTGCTCTGCGACTCATAGACGGCCTTAAGGACAACTATGTCGTTCTTGTTGACTGAGGCAGGCGCGGTGACTGACAACACGTGGTTGGGGCTATCCAGCTTGCTGCGGAAGACCACAAAGACGGAGCCGGATGGCTCGAGCTTCAGCGGCACTGTCGTTCGCCCGTCTTTCTCTTCGTACACCGGGGCTGGCGTCGTCTTGCCGGTTTGGGCGTCCCACAGCTCGGGGATCTTGCCGCTGACCCTGAAAGTGCATTCGACGGTTCGGCCCGCATTTTCCTGATTGGAGACGAAGTAGACGTCGGTGCTGCCGACCTTGCGATGGATGTAGAGCGGCTCGGCCAACTGGTCTCCCGGCGAAGTGGCGAAGTCCTCCCGCAACCCGCACTCAACAAGCAGTTCGCCCAGAGGCTTTCCGCAGACAATACGTCCCTTGCCGAAAACGTGCTCTTTGACGGCCAGCCCATCGCAGTCTCGCCAGATCTCATCCGCAAGCGCCTCTAGTTCTTGATCGCACTGTGGATAGCCCGTGAGGCTCGGCGACTTCTCGGGCCTTGGCCCGACCACGACCGCGCCAGCTTTCACAAGATCGCGTATCTTGCGCGCCACCCGCAGGGTCATGAACTTGGACTCCGGCAGACACAGCACCTTGTAGCTCATTCCGCTTGGTAGAACGATTCGACCGCGCTTCACCGACATGCGCATCAGCGTGTCTGCCGAGCAGGCATCATAGTCGTATCCAGCGGGCATAGCAGGCCGCAACTGCTCGCGAGCGGGCATTTCAACGGCCACGTTTTCACCGAGATAATAGCAGACGTCTGCTGCGAACGAACCGGATTGAAGCATATACTGGCAGCGTGCGAGGTAGCTCAGCCAAGCCTTGCCCTGGTCCCACCACGTTATGGTCCGTTCCATGTTGAACCCCCAGGGGCCCATGGTCATCCCAGGCGCCACGGTTGTCCAGGGCTGATGTGCGTAGCGGTGGAAGATGAACCGGTTAATGCCCATGCAGTATATGGCATCACCCTGGCTCTTGATTTGGGCTGGGGTAACCAGCCAGCGGCCGGTATCTCCGTCGGCGGTAAAGGACTCAGTCGCCGCGACAGGGTGTCCCGATGTGTGTGCCAGCGATGCTGCCAGCTTGACTCCCCATGTCAGACCGCCTCCGGTCCAGAACTCACCCACCGGCATGTCGGCGTGGTTCCCAACCTGCGGGTTGTCAGATATGCCGTCCCCATAGGGCTCGATGGCGGCGTACATGCCACTCTGGTGGCAGAGTTCGGCGAACCGTCCGAAGTAGTTGTCAGCGTACAAGTCAGCGATCGTCCGCCGCCAGTCCCACAGGAAGCGCTCGGTTAGCTCGAGGCTCTCGATTACACGGCCGGTGATCGCCGGAAGATAGGGCATCGGGTCATAGCCGCGTCGCGCCAAGAACTCTTCGCGCATTGTCGAGGTCCAGTTCTGTCCTCCGCGCTCGAAGCTATCGACAACGCAGTTTGTCAGCGTCTTCCCGGCGAGGGATCCGATGTCGTTCAGGATGGGATCCATGCCGCCCGCCCAGAACGAGTCGATGCCGTTCTTGCTCATCTTATCGCACTCAAGGCCCGTGCCTTCACGCGGTGCGGGAACATTGTAGATCTCGATGACAGTGTGGCCCATCCGCAGCACCGTCCACTTGCCCTCGGGGACATCCCAGTTCAATGTGCCGTCCGGAGCCATCTTGCTGCTGATGTCCAGAACGCCGGCTTGAGGAATGGCCATGCCTGCCGGCGTGACGGACGTGTCAGGTTGCATGTCGTTCTGCCGATGACGCCCGTTTAGCCACCACAGCCGATTTGCGCGGTCTTCACCTGCGGGAGCGTCGTTCTTGATTGCGAAAACTGCAATGTCGCGATAGAACTCGCGGCGCGTGGCCGGCTGGTCAAGCTTCCCGCGGAATGCGGATGGTCCTGTGACGCTTGTCTCGGTCCACACCAGTTCCTGCATTCCCTGCTCGGGCTTAACCCAGGGTCCTCCACTGCTGCTCCAGCCCGCGCTGTTGTGCATGCCAAGCTCGATGCCCAGTTGAGAGGCCTGCTCGACCGCGTACTTGAACAACCCCCGCCATTCGGGGCTCATATACTGGATCGGGCCGCGGGGTATGCCGCAGTCCACGTTAAAGATCTGTGCGCCGCCAATCCCGACTCTGTTCATGGCTTCGAGGTCAGCCTTGATGCCTTCTTTGGAGATGTTGCCGCTCATCCAGTGCCACCACACCCAGGGCTTGGCCGAGTTCGGTGGGTTGCGGAAGCCGTTGGACAGCCTGTCTGCTGAACACGGGCCGAGGCTAACAATGCATATTAGAACGGCGATGAGAGACGCCGCAAGGCGATGCTTGGCTCCAGGTGTTGGGTATGTCATTCTTCCTTCGCTCCTACTTTGAGGGCAAACTGTCCTCCGGGCATACGAGGGCCGGGTAGCCACTTGGATTCGACAACACGACGCCGATTTAGTAACGTCAGATTTGCAGTGATTTCCCCATTCCCTCCTGTCCGAACGGACACAGATCGAGCACTGGGCACTGACAGCACAGCGGGGTGGGGGCCTTGCAGATCGCTCGTCCGTGGGCCACGATCAGGTGATTGAATGTGGTCCACTCATTCTCCGGCAGAAGCTCCCGGAGCTGAAACTCGATCTTCGTGGGGTCAGTCTGATCGGTGAAGCCCAGCCTTGCGGTGACACGCTTGACGTGAGTATCGACTACAATGGACGGCTTGCCGAAGATCTCGCCTGTGATCAGGTTGGCGGTCTTCCGCCCGACGCCGCTGAGAGTGACAAGCTCGTCGATCGTGCCAGGCATCTGGCCGTCGTAGTCAGTCATAAGCTGCCTGGCAGACTCTATCACGGCCTTTGTCTTGTTCCTGAAGAATCCGGTCGGCTTGACCATCTCCTCCAGTTCCGCGCGATCGGCGTTGGCGAATGCCTCGACATCAGGATACTTTGCAAACAGCGCGGGCGTGGTCTCGTTCACGCGCTCGTCCGTGCACTGCGCGGCAAGAATCGCCGCAACCAACAGCTGATGCGGGGTCTGGAAATCAAGTGTGCAGCGAGCCTCAGGATACTCCTGCTTCAGCAGGGCGATCACATCCAGGGCACGCTCAAGCTTTGTCTGCTGCGATTCGCTTGTCATTTGGACCTGCAGGCGATGAACGCCGCGAATGATCGGTCGTAAGTTCGCTCGACGTCAGCTGGGAAGCAGCACGCAGGCAGTTGGTCCATGCTCAGGTGATAGTGCAGGCACTCACAGCACTTGCCGTGCTTGGAGCAGCCGCTGTATGTGCAGTTGCACTTCTTGTTGTTCTCGGTGATTCTCTCGCAGGCCATGTTGGCGGGGTTACTCCTTAAGATTGGTTGGCGGTTTCATTCTACTGATAGAGATAGCCGGAGTCAAACGCCGCCTGCCGCGGGTATCATACCGCCTGGAGGTATGGGAGATTGCTTACTATCAGAACCTTCGTGCTGGTGATGCTGGTGATCGGGCTATGTGCGCATTCGGTGATTGCCGAGGAGCGGAACGACGAGGGATTCCTGCGCAACCCGCCGCTCTTCGTGGACTCGCAACCGGACATCCCTCTGGCGTCGATGGGGATCGACATGCCGGAGGAGGGCAAAGTAATGCCTGACTTCGACTCCTCCAGAATAAAGTCGATCGCGTTCAACCAGGACGGCAACAATGTGCAGCCGGGTCTGTCGGTCAAACTCACGACTGTTCGGGTGGGCGCACTGTACGGCATCCGGCGTGATCTTGCGGCGGGGATAGGCTTTCCATGGAGGCGAAGCTCGATCCGCGGCCTCACCGGCGGCCAACCGACGGTCGCGACCATTGAGTCGTTTGGCCAGATCTTGGTTGGGGCAAAGAAGCTGGTCTGGGAGGGCAATGCGTGCGATCGGATCGTGGTATCCGGAGGTCTAGAACTCCCGACGGGCAGAGATGATGCGAGGTTCGAGCAGACAAACCCCGTGACGACCGCTTACTATGGGGTCAACCGCCTGCCGCTGGGCTGGCAGCCTTCAACCGGCACGCTGAATGGTTACCTGGGCGTGGCCTATGGGCGCTATGCAGGGCGACTGGCGTATGAAGCAGTGCTCGCAGCCAAGTTCCACGGCACAGGGGACCAGGACGTGCACGTTGGCAACATCTTCATAGCCTCGGGCACGGCCACGTACGGCATATCGCGCCGACTGGCGTTCTCCCTGGGACTGACCGTAAGGGGCCAGGGTGATGACAGCTATCCCCAGGCTCCACCTCCCGGAGTCGAGCAACCCGCCACGGCCGCCACCACCACCCATTCCACTGGCCTCTACTTGAACCCGGCAGTTCGCTTTACCATATTCCGCAAGGCCGTGATCGGCGTCGGCTTCATGTTCCCTCTTGTGGACCCATCAGAAGGAATGGTGCCGGAGGGGACGCTCTCGGTAATCTTCTATCCGGACATGTAGTCAGGCGGTTGTAGCGGGACACCTTGTCCCGGTACATCCGCCATGTCTTCGGGACAAGGTGTCCCGAAGCAACGGGCTAGGAACCGTTGTCGGGCTCCCTGATCTCTGTATCGGGCTCGTGGATGGTGTCGGCGGTGTCCGGTTCGATGTGCGTAACAACGTGCATGCCGGGGAACCGGCGACGCATCTCGTCCTCGATGTTTTCCGCGATATCGTGGGCCTGCTCAACGGGCATTCCACACGGAACGATGAGGTGATAATCCACCTCTCTGAACGGCCCCGACTTTCGCGTCCTGAACTTGTGAAGGCCGACGATTGACGGAGTCTGCAGGACAAGCTGCCGCAGTTCCACGACCTCCTCATCAGGAAGCCCGACATCCAGGAGTGGCGCAGCAGACTTACACGTCAGCGAGATCGCGACTCTCACTATCATCGCAGCCACCAGAAGGGCGACTATAGGGTCTACGTGGTCAGCCCACTCCGCGCCGAACGCTCTGAGAACTTGGATGAGCCCCAGTCCCACGAACACGCCGATCGAGGTCCAGACGTCGGTGCTAAGGTGGTGCGCGTCAGCTTCCAGGGCGATGGAGTCGGTGTCTCTTGCGACCCTGAACAGATACCTGGAGATCAGCGTGTTGGCAACTACTGAGACACCCATCACAACCAGGCCCCAGTGTACGTCGGTGAGTGGCTCCGGGCGCATGATCTTCTTGATCGACTCGATCGTTATCCACGCGGCCGCCACCAGTATCAGGACCGCCTCGATCATTCCGGAAAAGTTCTCTATCTTGCCGTGGCCAAATGGGTGTTCCTTGTCGGCCGGACGTCCGGAGGCCCGAACGCTTGCGAATGCGATGATCGAGGCGAACAGGTCCAACGCGGAGTGGGCAGCCTCGGAGATGATGCTCACCGCCCCGCTCGCGATCCCGACGATCAGCTTCAGGGCAACCAGTATCGAGTTGGAGAGTATTGAGAGCGCTGCCGCCTTTGATTTGCGGTCCAAGTCAGCCTCCGCCGTACAGACAAAAACGCCTGTGGAGAGTTCCCCACAGACATTAGTACATTCCCAGTGTAACGTCACGCGGCAGTGTCGACTGCTCGCAGATGAATTGTAGCACTCAAGCGTGGCCGAAGTCAACGATGGACACGGCCATGAGGCCATCACGAGAACCGGGGGTGGCCAGAACGCAAGTTCTCACAATAGCCTCACGGAATTTCGGTAAGGTTCGGAAATGCTGAGACTAGTAGATATCCCACATCGCCAGTGCGTGTCGCTCGGGATACTGAAGACCGATGTCGAGGATAGGCAGAGCCTTAGCATGGCCGTCAAGGAAGATCGCGTTAGTCTTGTTGTTGTGCCGCGCGATCAGCCGCTCAGGCCCCCAAACGTAGTTGTCCGGCGTTCTGAATATCCAACTGGCCTCGTCTTCTCGCCATTTCTGTGCCGGATCATTCGGATTGGCAACGTAGGCAACATCACCCGCCACGACTGTCTGAGACACGCGGCGGACCTGCGAGAACTTAACCAACTGGTTATCCCAGAAACCGCATATGTTTGGATGGTTGAGTCCGATGCCGAACGACAACGAATGGTCCGCGTATTTGGGGTTCAGCCTGCGACCAGGGCAAAGGTGAAGGTTCTTGCTCTTGTAGTAAGGTTTCAGAATAGTCGGCCAGAGGATAGGGTGGGTGTTGTCGGGATAGGGGTTTGCGCTCTTGAGAATGTACCCACCATTGTCGTCTCCATAGCGCACGAGCGCCAGGGCCAATTGCTTGGCCTGCTGGGCGCACCGCGTCGCCCTCGCCGTCTCCTGGGCTGAGACGAAGACAGGAAACAGGATAGCTGCCAGTATCGCGATAATCGCGATGACAACCAGCAATTCAATCAAAGTGAAACCACGCATCTTCCCAGACATCACACAACTCCTCACTCTCTTCTTATGCCGTGTTGCCTGTGTCCCCCCTGTCACGGCTATCGGTGGATGGCTATCCACACCTATTATACGTATTATAGGCCAATAATGCAGATTCGTCTATCAGCTATTTGCTCTAATTTTGCTAGTGCTTTGGTACTAGGTCGTTTGCGGATGCTTGACGTTTGCGCGCTTCACGTTCTGGCGAAAACGATATAAACACAACTCACGGAGACGAATATGATCACAGCGGCATTGTTCGTTCTGATGCTAAACTCGCAGTGTCCTCCGTCCGCACCGATGATTGTGCCGCCGGACATCAGTGCCGTCGGATATGGCTTCGTGATGGAAATCGCGGGATCGGCCGTTGACAGTGCGGTTGCACGACACGCGACTGAGTATGTGGAACGCCCGCTGCCTGAGGGTGGAACGATCCGCATTACCTTCGACCGCTTGGTCAACTATGCTGGCGGGCCGAAATGCACTCCTCTTCGTATTGTGATCACGGCCACAGTTTGCATTAGCTCAGGAGATATTCTATCACGTTCGCGTGCTACTGTCCTGGTGGGGGCAAATCTCAATGCCGTTGGTGGTGGCAGTGAGCAGTTGGTCCTGGAAATACAGCCACTGCCAGATGCCGTAGTTGCCACCAGCGATGCGGTCGACGGCTGTAATGTCGAGGCGCTTATCGCCGAGACGGGCCCTCAGTTGGCCGAGAAGCTGAGGACTGTAGTCCCTCTGGAGGGCTTGGGTGTCGTGGCGGCCGCAAAGGCTGACGGGAGCGGTCGGGCTGTGCGCGCAGAGGCATACGCGCTGGGCTTTCAGTGGGTGCTGCAGGTTAGCGGAACAAACACAGAAGCACCTCTGTGTGTCCCACGCGTCTTTCTCCAGGGCAATACGTTCACGCTCGTCCTCAGCAGGGAGGTTCTGGGGGGGCTAGCCGCATACCACTATAGTACAGGCAGCATACCAAAACGCATGAGCGCCGACGGTCTGCTCGACCCTCAAGGTGAGGTCGCAGTAGAAGGGTTGGACGTTGATATTCAGCCAGACACCCTGCTTGTGAACTGGCACGGCCTTGGCTCGGGCTCCCGTCGCGTGGAAGCACAATGGAAGATGCAATTTGTGCAGACTATCTATGGGCTTGCCCTGCAGATCAGGCAGATCACAGTTGATGGGCAGCCCAAGCCTGTCCCAGAGTCGCCGATCAACCCATTCGACGAGCTGATAAGCGGGATCGCTGCCGCCAGCACGCGTGTTGGTCTGCTGGCCAGCCCCATGGGCCGAATGCGGATCACGACCGGTGCCATCTCCCGGGAAGCAATCATAATCGCTGGCCGCGTCTGATAACGAACCGCCGAAGGAACCCAGTTGTCGTCCGGATAATCGGTATCCGGAGGACAAGCTGGTGATCTATCGGGCGCGATACGTCCTGCCCATGGACGGGACAGAGGTTGGAAGCGGAGAAATACTCGTCGCTGACGGGGAGATCAAAGCCGTCGGCAGCGGGCTATCGTCTGCTCATCCAGAGGAGCGTGTCAAGGATCTTGGCAACTCCGCTCTCTTGCCCGGCTTCGTCAATGTCCACTCCCACATCGACTACACGCTGTCCCGAAACCATGTCGACGGACTCAACTTTTGGGACTGGATCAGCGCCGTGGGGTTCAGCCCGAAGCGCCTGCCCGATCTGGCAGCCGTACGCTTGTCTGCCATGCTTGGGGCAGTCGAGCTTGCGCAGTCCGGGGTAACCTGTCTGGGTGATAGCTCGTTCACTGGAGCTGCGGCGGAGGCGATGGCTGAGGTCGGTCAGAGGGGGATTGTCTACCTCGAAGTGTTCGGCCAGAGTGCAGGAGCCGACTTTGCACAAGTTTTCCACAGGAAGGTTGAGCAGGCACAGCATGCCCAGTCACAGGCCTCTCGCCTCGTCAAAATAGGCATTTCGCCTCATGCGATCTATACGTCAAACCCGGAAATGCTCAAGTTGTGCTCGCAAACCTGTGCACAACTTGACATGCCTGTGGCGCTCCATCTGGCTGAGACTATAGCCGAGTCCGACTACTCGATGTACGGTATTGGGCCGATCGCGGACTGGCGGCGGAAGTCTGGCTACGAGGCCATGTTCTCCGGGCTGAGCCCCGTGAAGCATCTTCAGGAGACCGGCCTCCTGCGACAAGGCGTCTGCCTTGCCCACTGCGTTCACGTTGCTGACGATGAGGTCGATCTGATCGCGGCTTCCGGCGCCAGCATTGCTCACTGCCCGCGCTCGAACGCGTACCTCGGCACAGGTATCGCGCCCCTGGCAAGGTTTCTCTCTGCCGGCGCCGGCCATCCGGAGCACAGTCGAAGGATCGGTCTTGGGACAGACAGCGCCGGCAGCTGCATGCGCCTGGACTTTTTTGAGGAGATGCGCTTCGCGCTGGCCCTGCAGAGGGCTGTAGCGCAGGACGCAAGCGTGCTGACGGCGAAAACTGTGCTGGAACTTGCGACAATCGGCGGCGCGAGGACATTGGACCTTGACGGCCAGACAGGGAGCCTTACTCCAGGCAAAAGGGCGGACATAATAGCGGTCGATCTGAGTAGGGCCCTGCCGAGCGAGGACGTCCACCTCGCGGTGCTTTCGCGGTCCCCGGAGGATGTTAAAATGGCAATGGTTGATGGAGTTGAGATCGTAAGCGACGGCGAGCTCGTTGGATTGGACATAGATGCCTGCCGATCGGAACTCGTGGAGAGACTGGAGCATTCAGCAGGTGGCTAAGAACAGGTTTGTCTCAGTGATAGTCGGCCTGGTGGGGATTGCGGTTGTTGTAGCCTTGCTGAGGTTCAACGCTTCCACCACGTCATACAATCAGTATCTTGTGGGCAATCTGATGGCCCTCTTCTGGGTTCCGATGCTCACCATCCTCTTCGTGTTCCGCGAGAATCTGGACCGCTTCGGATTCGCTCTGACGAAAGCTAGGACAGCCTGGCTCGCAGCCGCGGCTCTCTACGCAGGCATCGTAGTACTGATGCTCTACGCCAGTCGCATGGAATCTTTTCAGAACTACTACCCGATCTTCCGGCGCTTTGACGAATTCCGCTCGCTCTTCTCCGGCTATCCCGCGGTCAACCCGCTGTCTCCGCCGTGGCTGATGATCTACGCCGAATGCAGTTACGGTATGTATATGTTCTGCTGGGAATTCTTCTTCAGAGGTTACCTGCTCTTTGGCCTGGTGAGGTCCATCGGGTGGTCAGCGATCATTGTGCAGGCTATCGGTTTTGGCTTGTTGCATCTGGGGAAGCCGCCGATTGAGATGATCTTGTCGTTTGGGGCTGGGGTCATTCTCGGTATCATGGCGTTGAACGCGAAGTCGTTCCTGCCCTGCTTTGTGCTTCATTGGGCGGCTTCGCTAACGTTCGATTTCATGGTCATTGCCAATCGAGCAGGTTGACAGCGATCGGCATTGGGAGTAGACTTGTGTCACTTGGCTTAGGAGGCACTCATTTGGAAGGCATTCGTCTGGAGACTGCGCTCAGGGAGATCGATGGCAACAAGGTCCTGGACGTGATGGGCGAGATCGACGTCTACACCGCGCCGCAGTTCAAAGAGGCGGTCAACGGGATCGTGGACGGAGGGCAAAAGCACCTGCTGATCAACATGGCGGGGGTCACCTATATGGACAGCAGCGGCTTCGGCACGCTTCTGTCGGCGACCAAGCGGCTCAAGCCAAAGGGTGGGACTGTCAATCTGGTGAAGTGCAACGGAGCCATCGACCGCATCCTGCGCATAACGAGGCTCAACCAGATATTTGCCACCTTCGACAACATAGACGAGGCAATGCAAGCCATCAAGCAGTAGTTGTCCCTCGAATTGACCTGATAAGGCCTACGACTTTTCCGAGCACCCGCACGCTATCCTGGACCTCGATGGGTGGATAGTCAGGGTTCGATGGTATGAGCTGTAGTCTCCCCCGTTGTTTGCTCAGCCGCTTCACTGTTGCCTCGTCATCTATCAGTGCCGCGACAATCTCCCCGTCTTCCGCAGTCGGCTGTCGTCGCACCACGACCACATCGCCGTCAGCGATGTGGTCTCCAGTCATGCTGTTGCCTCTAACTCGAAGAGCGAAAAGCTCATCGGAGCTTGCCGCCATCTCCCGAGGAATTGGTACATAAGACTCGACATTCTCCACCGCCAGCAGAGGCAGTCCCGCAGCGATAGCGCCCACAAGGGGCACGGACGTAAAGAGATCCATCCCTTCGCCGCCGCCGACTACGCGGATGCTTCTGGATGTGCTCTCGCGTTGGATGTAGCCCTTGCGCTCGAGCGCCTTAAGGTGAATGGTTACCCCGCGCAGGCTGCCGAGACCCAGTATAGGCCGAAGCTCCCTTATCGAAGGGGCAAAACCCTTCGCCGCGCGGAAGTTCAGGATAGCGTCCAGAACCTCCCTCTGCCTCGTCGTCAACTCCTTCAAGGTCGACCTCCAGTCACTTCTCCATTATGTGCCGCTCTTAGCGAATCCTTCGGGTATCCCGGCTCAGGCGTAGCATGTGGGACCCACCTTCCTGTATAATAGAGCCGATGCGTAAACTCTCTCTAGGCTCAAGAGGAAGCCAGCTGGCTCTTCGGCAAACGAACTGGGTGGTCGAGCGGTTGCAAGCACTCGACAAGACTCTTTCGGTCGAAGTCAAGGTAATCAAGACCACGGGTGACCGGATGCGGCACGTGTCGTTTGCCGGCCTTGCCGACAGAGGGGTGTTCGTCCGCGAGATCGAGCTTGCCCTCATATCAGGACAGATCGATCTTGCGGTTCACAGTGCAAAAGACTTGCCCTCCGACCTCGACGGTCGCCTCATCATTGCGGCTTATCCGGAGCGCGAGGAGCCTGCCGACGTGTTGATATCTCGGGCGGGCTCGACCCTGGCTGAGCTGCCGCAAGGGGCGAGCGTGGGGACATCGAGCGTTCGCAGGCGGGCACAGTTGCTCTACGTTCGGCCCGACCTGAAGATGGTCGACCTAAGGGGGAACCTGGACACGCGGCTGGCCAAGCTCGACGGCGGGCAGTGCGACGCTATCGTGTTGGCGGCGGCCGGTCTCAACCGATTGGGTTGGAGCAGTCGCACGACCGAATCGCTCTCATATACTACGATGCTTCCTGCGATCGGGCAGGGCGCTTTGGCCATACAGTGCCGCAGAGACGACGCCGAGACAGAAAGCGTGCTATCAGCCTTGGATCACGGAGAGACTCGCGCCTGCGTGACGGCAGAGAGATCGTTGTCCGAGAACCTGCACGCCGGCTGTCAAACGCCGGTTGCCGCGCTGGCGCGAATGCAGCAGGACAGCATCCACCTGGATGCGCTGGTTGCCTCGCTGGATGGCAGGAAGGTTGTTCGGCACAGCGTCTCTGGCAGAGCTTCCGCGCCAGAGGCCTTGGGTAGGGAAGCTGCCGACTGGCTCCTGAATTCTGAGGCGCGCATCCTCCTTGAGGAAGCCAGGCGCGACTCTGGACCGGCCGCTATGGGGGCGGCCTGACAAGTGACTATCGATGTAGACGTATTGGTTTTGGGTTCCGGGATAGCCGGGCTCAGTTTTGCCCTTAAGGCTTCTGAGTTCGGAAGGGTGGCTCTGGTAACGAAGAAGAGCGACACTGAGTCGAGTACCAACTATGCTCAGGGTGGCATTGCCGCCGTCATGGACCCCAACGATACCTATGAGTCCCACATCCGCGATACCCACGTCGCTGGCGGGTTCCTGTGCCACGAAGATGCCGTCGATATCCTGGTCAAGGAGGGCCCCGAGCGGGTCCGCGAACTCATGGACTTTGGCGTCCGCTTCACGCACAGCGAACGTGCTCAGAACCCGATGCACCTCGATCTTGGCCGCGAGGGTGGTCACAGCACCAGGAGAATCGTGCACGCCGCCGACCTTACTGGTCGCGAGATCGAGCGCGCCCTTGTAGCGAGGGCGAAGGCCAACTACAACATCCGCCTCTTCGAGCACGACCATGCGATCGACCTGATCACAACTCCCTCTCCCCACGCGGGAGAGGGCCGGGGTGAGGGGGCGCAGCGCGTCTGCAGAGGCGCCTATGTCCTCGACTCCGAGACTGGCGATGTGACTGCGTTCCGAGCACGTGTAACGCTACTTGCGACAGGCGGGCTCGGGCACGTCTACCTGCACACCACAAATCCAGAGATCGCTACGGGCGACGGGGTAGCAATGGCCTTCAGGGCCGGCGCGTTGGTTGCGAACATGGAGTTCATTCAGTTCCACCCGACTACGCTCTACCATCCCGGTGCACGATCTTTCTTGATATCAGAGGCCGTGCGGGGCGAGGGTGGAATCCTGCGCCTCAAGAACGGCGAGCGATTCATGCAGCGCTATCACGAGATGGCTTGCCTTGCCCCCAGAGATGTGGTCGCGCGAGCGATAGACGCTGAGCTGAAGGCCAGCGGTGATGAGTGTGTGTATCTGGATGTGACCCACCTCGATTCGGCGCTCGTGAAGGGCCACTTCCCGAATATCTATGAGAAGTGTCTGTCTGTCGGGATCGACATCACCAAAGATTGGATTCCGATCGTGCCTGCCGCACATTACTCCTGCGGTGGTGTGATGACCGACCACGATGCCCGCACCACAATCGACAATCTCTACGCCTGCGGTGAGGTCGCCTGCACCGGAGTCCACGGCGCTAACCGGCTTGCCAGCAATTCGCTGCTTGAAGCGGTCGTTTTCGCGCGGAGGGCGGCGCTCGATGTTGAGAAGCGTATCGGCTCGATTGGCTTCGAAGACGTTGCCGACTATGACGCCGACCGCCACGCGATGGCTGTTGACCAGAATGTGATTTCGGACCTGCGCCTGCAGCTCCAGACTATCATGTGGAGATACGTCGGTATCGTGCGCACCAACGACCGCCTTGCACACGCGCTGGGGCTTATCCGAGAGATCGGCGCGAAGGCGGAATCGTTCTATGCGACCGGCAGGCTCTCGCCAGAACTCCTGGAACTGCGGAATATGGCGCTGACGGCGGAGTTGATCATTCTCTCGGCTCAGTCCCGCAGGGAGAGTCGCGGCCTGCACTACAACACCGACTACCCCGACACCGATGATGCCTGCTGCAAGCGCGATACCGTCATCGTGCAGAGTGGCGGTTCGCCGGAGTTGGTGAGGCCAAATGCCTGAGCAGCCTGGCAAGGTCTATCTGATTGGAGCAGGGCCCGGAGACCCGGGGCTGATCACCGTCAGAGGGGCTGAGCTGCTCTCACGGGCCGACGTGATCGTCAACGACGCCCTCGCCAATCCCTCTCTCCTGAAGCGTGCCAAGCCTGGCGCGGAGATTATCTACGCGGGCAAGCGCTCACGCGACCACTATCTGACCCAGGACCAGATTATCGAGACGATCATCGCCCACGCTCGTGCGGGCAAGACCGTCGCGCGACTCAAAGGCGGCGACCCGTTTGTCTTCGGGAGGGGAGGGGAAGAGGCGGAGGCGCTGGCCAAGGCTGGGATAGAGTTCGAGATAGTGCCTGGAATCACTTCGGCCATTGCAGTGCCGGCTTACGCAGGCATACCTGTTACCAGCCGGGGCGAAGCTGTTTCGTTCGCCGTCGTCACTGGCCACGAGGCCGAGGATAAGCCGGAGTCAACGATCCGGTGGGACAAGCTCGCGACCGGGGTAGATACGCTTGTCTTCCTGATGGGGGTGGAGAACCTTCCGAAGATCGCCGAGGCCCTCATCGCCAACGGACGCGCTGCTGACACATCCGTCGCAGTGATTCAGTGGGGGACGCATCCGAAACAGCGCACAGTGACCGGCACGTTGTCGAACATCGTCGAGGTTTGCCGTGAGGCCGG
>CAZFYZ010000006.1:43626-55631 GCA_964523735.1 uncultured bacterium
CACTATAGTCGGCAGTGTCGTCAGGCTCCGAGACGCAATCTCCTGGTTCGAAAAGAAGCCGCTCTTCGGCCCGAGGGTGATTGTCACCCGGGCCGCGCACCAATCCAGCGCCCTTACGAACCGGCTTGTGGACCTCGGCGCGCAGGTGAACGAGTTCCCGGTGATCAAGTTTGTGCCCCCGACTGACACGGCCGTGATCGACGACGCGATCAATAGCATCGACAGCTTCGACTGGATCATCTTCACCAGCGCAAATGGAGTCGATTTCCTCGTCAGACGGCTTGCAGATACGGGGCGCGACATTCGTGCGCTGGGGCGCGCAAAACTTGGCGCGATAGGGCCAAAGACTGCCGAAGCACTGACTGATCTCAAGCTCAAGGTAGATTATGTGCCCACAAGCTACATTGCGGAGGCTGTCGTTGACCAGTTCCCTGAGGATTTGTCCGGCAAGCGCGTCCTGATCCCTCGCGCGCAAGAAGCCCGAGAGGAACTCCCGTCAGGCCTGCGCGCAAGGGGCGCAGAAGTCGTCGTGGCCCCTGTCTACCAGACCGTCACCGATACCGACTCCGCCGATCCGCTACGCCGGTTTGTGGAGTCCGGCGAGTTCGACGTTATCACCTTCACCAGCGCTTCGACTGTGCACGGCTTCCTCGAGCTGATCGGCGACGCTCCGATCCCGCCAGACACCCTCATCGCCTGCATAGGCCCCATCACCGCCGACGCTGCCCGCTCCCACGGCCTGACGCCGAGCGTGGTGGCTGATGAGTACACCATTGAAGGGCTTGTAAAGGCGCTGTCGCAGCGCCCCATTCTGCAGCCGTCCCCTCGCCCGTAATTCTTGTTGCGCCTCAAACGGCTCTCTGCTAGCATGCTACTGCTGAGGCTGAAATCATGGCCCACGTGAAATGGAGGATCGTGATTTGGCTTGCCCAAAGTGTGGGTTCGAGAACAAGAGTGACGCGACTGTCTGCGCGAACTGCTACTTTGACTTGCAGTCCGATAGAACCCCCGTCCAGGCACCTGCACCTACGGCGCGTAAGGCTGCTGCTGCCGCGCCGCCCACCGCTTCCCCGCCTCCCGGCCAGTACGCGCCGCCACCGCAACCACCGCCGGCTCAGTATGCGGCTCCTGCTCCCGGACCCGGTGGCGCCTATGCGCCCCCTTACTCACCTCCAGGACAGCAGTACGGCTATGGCGCTCCAGGCTACCACGCGCCAGTCTACAGCCATGCAGGCTTCTGGATAAGGGTGGCCGCCTGTTTCATTGATGGGATACTGCTCAATGTGGTGGGGTTCATCATTGGTTCGATGGCGGGCACTCCATCTACACCGATGGCCCCGGGCGTTGAGTCAAACAGCGCCTACAGACTCGGGCAGACGATGGCCGGAGGGAGCGCGAGCGCGGTTGTCAGCGGCCTGGGTGTTCTGTACTACATAGTTATGAACGCCGTCTGTGGAGCTACTCTAGGGAAGATGGCTCTCGGGTTGAAAATAGTCAAGACCGATGGCTCACCGATCGGCTGGGGGGCCGCGATCGTCCGCTACATTATGGAGACTATCCTTGCCGTGGTTACCTGTGGTCTGATGTTCATCTCTGTCGCTACGAACCAGGAGAAGCGAGGATGGCACGATCAGATCGCGGGAACCATGGTGATCTACAAGTGAGGCAGCCTGCTGCAGCACCGTTACGTGCGTTTCTGATAGCTCTCAGCCTGTCGACGGTTGCTGCTGCAGCGTGGTGGCTCGATCCCGAGAAGATCGAGTGGCTTCCGGCGTGTCCGTTTCACACGCTGACGAGGCTCTACTGTCCGGGTTGCGGAACATTGAGATGCCTCCATCAGCTTGCACATGGCAGGCTGACGGAGGCATTGACACTCAATGCGATTGTTGTGGCAGCTTCGCCACTGCTGGCGTGGGTGACGGTATGCGAGATAGCCGAGGCCTTGGGCCGCCGGGTGCCGGCGCCAGACACTGCACGGTTTGCCTGGATGCTGCCCGTGGCTCTTGTCATGTTCGGCGTTGCGAGGAACCTGCCAATCTACCCGCTCAGTCTCCTCGCGCCGTGATAGCTGCCTACTTCTCGTACACCGCCAGCCTCAACCCCTTCGGCTCGAACGGGGCGAAGACGATCGAGTTGGTCCCCTTCTTCAGGAACTTCGTAACGTCCAGTCGTAAGGGCTGGCCGATGAAACCTCCAGCCGACTTGCCGTTGATCGTGACGCTTGCCGCCTCTTCCGAGGTTATCGAGTCCGCCTCAAGGCAGACGCGAGACTTCTTCAGATCGACGCTGCTCGGAAGCTCACAGGTCCCGGTGAACGTTGAACCGGTCCCCTTGTAGCCGAAGTAGAAGATCGTTATGGTCGGGCCCCACTTCGAGTCGTCAAAGGCGCTCTCCTGCCAGCCGTCTGTCTTTGTGCCTGTGGCCTTCCACTTGGTGTCTACGCGGAAGTCGATCTTCTCGCCATTGTCCAGTTCCACGATGCAGTAGCCGATCAGGCCGTTGGCTTTGGGTATCAAGCCTGAGTTGTTGGCTTCGACCGCGAAGACATTGTCGCCGCTCACGATCTGGTCGGTGATGTCCATCGTGGATGGTCCCCGCCAGATTTCGCGGCCGATGTTGGTGTCGATCTTCTTGCCGTTGAGGAACGTGGTATACTCGTCTGTTGAGGTGAAGAGATACTTGGCGGAGACTACCTTACGCCCCTCGGGGATTGCCATATGGCCCCTGAAATACGCAAGGCCGTTCTGCCAGCTGTTCGGATACCACACCCAGTGCTGGCCCGTGAGGAGGTCCGTCGCTGCCTCGGTCTTCTTGGCCGCCGACCCGGTGACCGGGACAGAAGCCAAAGCCTTTGCCGAACCATCGAGTCTTGCCGGGAGATCGCGCTTCTCCGAGTTCATCACAATCATCACGCTCTCGGCGGGCTGGAGTGTGATGTACACGTCAACCGCGTCCTTCGTCCGCTTGAATGGGACCGATGTGATCTCACCCGTCATAGCGTCCCAGCACTCCGGGAAGCCGGGCGAGCGCAGTCTGAGCTTGAACTGCCGCGGCTGGTCCTGCCAGTTCTGGTTGCAGATCATGTAGATGTCCTGCTTGTCCTTCACGCGATGCAGCACGTGCAGCCAGCGATTGGTGTCGCCCTGGAGGACCTCGACCACAGGATAGACCTTCGCGTCATTGGCCAGAACCTTGTGCATATCCTCCGGCGAGGGCTTCTCCGCGAGGAAGTAGGACCGTCCGCCCTTTGTCGACTTCTTGCAGACGTTGAGGCCGGGCTTGGGGTCGCCCCAGATAGCTTTGACCAACTGAGTGATGTCAGCCGGCGTCTTGCCCACAGTTGCGGACTTGCTGGGCAGGAACCCGTGGCCGATCACGATCCCACCCTTGTCGAAGAACTCCTTCACACGCGCGAGCGTGGGGAAGGGGATCACCTCGACCGGCGGCACAATCAGCACCCGGTAGCTCTCTTTCTGGAGCTTCAGCTCGCCGTTCTTGATCTCAATGCCCTCTTCCAGCAGCTCATACGGCAGCCAGTCGCAGTCGTATAGCGAGTCCTGGATTGCGATCGTCATATCCTCGGGCACGACGGCGTTGCCGACCGTCTTGCTGACGCCGACCCACAGCAGGGCAATCGGGCAGACGTGCCTGCCGCCGGAGAGCATCGCGCTCAATCTTGCCGTGTAGTCGGCGTAGATGCTATACAGTGGCCAGCGCGGCTCCAGATCGCCCATCCAGAAGAATGGCGGACAATCGCAGTCATACGGCGCGCGGCAGTTGAACGAGTGCGTGACATTGTAGTTGACGCCTTTGACATAGGCCCAGTCGGTGAGCCACTTCATCTGGGGGTAGGTGACTTCCTGGCCGTAGGCGCCGAAAAACTCGCACATCGTGATGTCATCTTTCATGCCATATACGTGCGCGACGCTGCTGGCGAGCTTGGGCGTTTGGTAGACGAGTTCGGGGTCGATAGTCTGGCCCATACCCGATCTCCAGCCTGGATACAACTGATGGTTAACGAGGTCGATGCCGCCGGTTCCGCAGTACTTCTGCAGCTTGAACTGGTCGCCGCCGGCATATCTCATCGAAAGCGACTGCCAACTGTGCTCGATGAAGTGTCCTGTGAGTGTCGCGCCTCGCTTCTCGCACCAGGACTGCAGCGCGCCGTAGAACGTGCGTCCGAGCGCCTCGGCATAGGCGTCGTGATACTGATACTTGTAGATCGTTTGGTCAGGTCCCGCTAGCTTGAACTTATACGCAACCAGCGCCTTCATCCAATCGACACCCATCTCCTGGAGCACCGGGATCACTTCGGTCCCCCAGTCTCCGTCGAACATAGGCTCATCAAAGAAGAAGCCCTTGACTGTCGTGCCGAAGTCAGCCCTGAGGTTGTCATAGTGCGGCTGGTAGACAGTCCTGATATACCAGTCCACGCAGTCCTTGCTGGCTCCGTCCAACAAGCCCGGCTTGACCTCCCAAGCGAACCGCATTACTTTCCAGTCGCCTGCCGGGGCATTCCAGATCAGCGTGTCCCCCCGGACGAAGCTCGAAAGATCAACCAGGCTGTCCGGGTCCACCCCATCGGGAGTAACGCGCCCGGCGATGACCGCGATAAGGTTCTTCGCATAGCCGGTGCTGGTGTGCTGCGCTCCGCCCGAGGCAGCGACCTCCGAGGCGACCATCAGCTTGTTCCTGTAAGCCTCCGGCACCCTGCCGCCGACCAGCCCGCTGGGGAAGAACTCCTCGTCGAATATCCACATCGTAAGGCCGTGCTTCTTGGCGGCCTCCGCGCAGATCTTGAGATCGCGCCACCAGCCCGGGCCGAGCCAGTCCTTGTGCGGGCGAGACTCGACCGTGAACGTGCCGTTGCCGCCCTCAGCGACCTTCTGGACCATCTCTTCGATGCGTTCCTTGCTCTCATCACCGTGTACCCAGAGAAGTGGGCCTATGAGCTGCCTGCTGGACGCCGGAACGTTACGAAACTCTTGCTCCAGCTTGCTGACCGCCCCGGCAGGGGCGATGGCGCACGCCAAAGCACATATCAACGCAGCAGATAACGTGATGGGAAGATTGCTAGACATCAGTTTTACCTCATTTGATGGAGAGCTCTTGCGTAACAGCGAGCGTAACTGGGCCGATCAGCCCGGACACGAGCAAGGGCTCGTCCTTGCCCCACATCCTCCACGTCTCGAACGTGAAGCGGCCTGTCGGGCTCGGTTTGCCGTCCTGCACCCACTGTGGCCACGATCTGAGAGTGCCGTTGCCATGACGGTCGCTATCCTCGGGAAGCTGCTCGTCGCCGATCAGCCGGTTCGGCCAGAGGTTCGTGACTTGGACCTCAAGTGTGTTTGCGCCCGACTTGAGTGCCTTGGTCACATCGATCGAGTAAGGCGATCTCCAGAGGAGCCCGAGGTCCTTGCCGTTGAGCTTCACACGCGCCATCACCTGTACGTCGCCGAGATCGAGCGTGAAGACTCGCCTCTTTGCGATCAAGTCTGCAGGCGCCTTGAAAGTCGTCCGGTAGGTGGCAGTCCCGGAGAAGTACTTGACGCCTGGGTCTGTGTGCTCCGAGAGGGAGACAAGCGTGTCCATGCGGATGCTTTCGGGCGCGCCCCAGTTGGGTGGGAAGCTGATCCGCCAGGGGCTACTGATAACAACGGGTTTCGGCAGTCGAACATCCAGAGTCGACTTCTTGCCGCTCTTGCGAGAGAGCGTGTAACGGCCGGCCTCGCGGGCTATGAGCTTTGTGCTCGTGCCATCGTCGCGCAGCTCACAGGGATCCGGCGGCATAACGAAGTGGGCCGTCTCGCCATCATTGACGCGGAGTGTGGATTTCTGGTCGCCGACGGAGTAGGTTACCTCCAGCGTTTTGATGACGCCATAGGCAGGATCATCGCCCTCCGCCACGCGAGCGACCGGGAAGCCGTAACGGCCATCGTCCAGGAGCTTTCGAACCTTGCCGGTCACGTCGCGTGTCCGAGAAGGGTCTCCGGGAACTCCATATGTGGCTCTGACGATCGCGATCCTTGGGCGCGCCGCTGGATCGAGCGAGATCACGACCTGTCCGTTGCGCTTGACTGATACGATGCGGTCCGGTCTGACGTCTTTGGCGCGGAACACGACGAAGACAGATCCACCCCGGCCGATAGGCAGCAGGACATTAGTAAGACCGTTCTTCTCACCATAGACAGGCGCGCGCTCGACGCGTCCACTTTCCGGCCACCACAGCTCCGGGATCTTGCCCGAGACGCGAAACGTCCCGGTGACTGTGTGCGTGCCCCACTGCGGATTGGCGACGAAGTAAATGTCTGTTGTCCCCGTTGACCGGTGGACAAAGTTGAGCCCGTCGGAACCTGTGAAGTCGGGACCTACCCCCATGCCTCTGAGTACGGCTTCAGGTGTCTTGCCCCAGATCACGCGTCCCTTGCCAAGCCTGTGCTCCTTGATCTGCTTTCCGTCGCAGTCGCCCCATATCTCGGATGCGATGTCTCGCACCTCACTGTCGCACTCCGGATATCCGGAGAGGCTGGGGGACTTCTCCGGCCGGGGACCTATCACGATGGCTCCGGCCCGCACGAGGTCACCGATCTTGCGCAGGAACTCGGGGGTCATGTAGCGCGATTCAGGCAGCACGAGCACTCGATAGCTCATGCCGTCCGGCAGCACGAGGCGGCCGTTTTTGACGGACATCCGCGTCAGCACTACTTCCGGGCTGCACTGGTCCCACTGGTAGACCTGGTTGGGTCTGCCGGCGCCGCCCTCGAGCGGAATCCAGGCATCCGCTATCCACGGATGTTCCTGAACATAGCATATGTCCGCGACATGCAAGCCCTGACGCAGCATATGCTGGCACCGCGACAGATACTTGTGCCAGGCGGCTGACTCGTTCCACCAGGTCTGCGTGCGCTCGTAGTGGAGTCCCCACGGACCCATCATCATTCCCGGCTTGGGGGCTGGTTCCCATGGCTGCATCGCGTAGCGGTGGAACACAAAGCGATTGATCCCGAGGCAGAACGCTTGATCCCCGAGGCTCTTGACCGAAGCGGGATGCCCAAGCCAGCGTTCGTCCGAAGATGATGTGAACGCCTCGGCGCCGATGATGCGTTTGCCGTATACATGTCCGGCTGAGGCCATCGCCTTGCAGGTCTGGATGGCACCCGCGCTCGGATTCCAGAACTCACCCATCGGCTCGTCCGATTGACCGGCGTACTCGAGCGAGTCACAAGGTCCGCCGTATGCCTCGACGGTGAACCTGAGCCCTCTCTCGTGCGCCAGATCGGCAATGTGACCTGCGTAGTTCTCGACGAGCATCTCTGATATCGTCTTGCGCAGGTCCCACAGGAAGCGCTCTGATATCTCCGCACTGCCGACGACTCGCCCCGTGAACACAGGCAGGTAAGGGAGCAGATCGTAGCCCCTGCGCTTTGCGAACTCCCCGCGCATCGAGCCGGTCCAGTTCTGCGAGCCAACCTCCCAGCTATCGACGTGCGTAGCGACCAGAGACTTACCGGCGTTATCGCCCACATCAGAGATCAGCTTGGCCATCATTCCATCGAATGCCGCCTGCGCGCCCTGTTTGCTGAGCTTATCGCATTCGAGGCCAACGCCGCTCGCCGGGGCGGGGTGGTTCCGGGCACCGGTGCTCGTGTGGCCAAACCGCACGATGGTCCACTTGCCTTCGGGCATGTCCCAAGTGAGCCGGCCTTCTGCGTCGATTTTGTCGCTGATGTCCAGCATCCGATCCGGCGGGATCACGTTCTCTGGCGTGACATCGGCTTGCGGTAGGAAAGACGTATGGCCTCCGGCGAATCTTGCTTTGGTGTGGATTTCGGGGATGCGGTAGGTCCCGGGAGTGGGGAATGCCAGCACCCTGATGTCGCGGTAGTAGCCGGCGACGACTTCTGGCTGGGGCAGGGCGGCTGCAAAGTGCTGTGGGCCGGCGGCGTCAACCTCGCTCCACACCACCTTCTGCATCGACTGTTCGGGCTTGATCCAGGGCCCACCGCTGCCGTTCCATCCGGCGTCGTTATTCATGTTTACTTCAAGGCCGAGACGCCTGGATTCGGAGGCGACGTGCTTGAACAACTCCCGCCATTCAGGGCTCATGAACCCCACCGGGCCGACCGGCGCGCCCTGATCGACTTCCATGATCAGCACGCCGCCGATGCCGACTCTCTTCATCGCCTCGAGGTCAGCAGTGATGCCCTCGAGGGTTATGTTGCCGTTCAGCCAGAACCAGTAGACCCAAGGCCGTGCCGATGCAGGTGGGTTGACGAACTCCTTCTGCAGGACGTCGGCCGCCAACGAGCAGGTCAGCAGTGCGAATGCGAGAATCAGCAGAATACGCAGGTGGAGTCTCATGTTGCTTGGCTCCTTGCCAGTTCTGTTGTCGCGGGCGCGGCGCCCTATCCGGCGTAGCTCCCGAATTCGTAAGCCGCGTCAAAAAGGGCCACCACGTTCTCCGGCGGCACATCGGCTTGGATGTTGTGGACGTTGTTGAAGACGTAGCCTCCGCCGGGCTTGAACGCCGCGAGGTTCTTCTTGACTTCCTCGCGAATCGTCTCCGGGCTTGCGGTCGGCAGAACGTGCTGTGCGTCGATTCCGCCGCCCCAGAAAACAACTCGATCGCCGAAGTCACGCTTGAGTCCGGCTGGCTCCATGTCCTTTGCCTGGATCTGGACCGGATTGAGGATCTGAACTCCGTTATCGATCAGATCGGGCACGTACTCGCGGATGGAACCGCAGGTGTGATACCAGATCTTGGCATTGGTCCGCGATTTGATGTACTGGACCAGTTTCTTCTGCCGGGGCTTGACGATCGAGCGGTAGATGCGCGGTGGGAAGATCGGTCCCGACTGCGCGCAGAGATCGTCACCGACCATGATCACATCGACCACGTCACCGACCTCATCCAAGAAGAGCCTGAACCAGCCCATCCAGTAGTCGAGAACCGGGTCGATGATGGCTTCGAGGACCTCGGGCTGCTCGATCATATCCATGAGCATGCTCTCAAGCCCGCGCATATACCAGCAGAACTCGTAGACCACGCCCGAGATCCCGCTGATGACCGCGTAAGGCGTCTCGCGCTTGATCTTGAGCGCCCTGTCCCTGAGCCCGACGAACCGGCTCGGGTCATCCCCTTTCGGCCATGGGTAGTCCCTGATCTGATCCAGCGTCAGCCCCGCGAGAGGCGAGTGTGAGATATCGTAGTAGTACTGGTGATCGTCCGGCATGGACCACACGACTCCGAACTCATCGGTGAAGTCGTGCCAGATGCGCCCGTTGCGCTCGGCCTTCACCGGCCCGCCATCGAATCCCTCGGGAGCACCTGCCGCGATATACCGGGTATCCACGTGCAGTCTCTCGAGCACGGCCTCGGACGGCCTCGCGAGCTGCTGCACGAGGTCCATGATCTCGATCTCTTCATTCAGACCCAGGTGCGTGATCAGCTTTTCATAGGCGATCTTGTGGATACCTGTCTGATTGCCGCCGAGGTCTATCGGAACCCGGTCCGGCTCAGTATGATTCAGAGCCGCCAGGACTCGTTCTCTTGATGTCAACATGCTTCACCAGACTCCAATCTATCTGCCGAAGATGAACGCTACCAGGTCGTCTATCTTCGTTCCCATGCCGATAATGACTGTCGACAGAACCAGCACCGCTATCCCGCCGATCACCAGATTGTGTGTGCGCTTGCTTGCGCCTTTCCATTCTTTGAAGTAGATGCCCCAGAGGTTGCTGAAGACGATAATGAACGCCATGTGGATCGTCCAGCTCGAGAAGTCGTATCTTCCCATCTGGGTCGTGCCCATTCCGTAGAAGAAGAACTGCAAATACCACGTTATTCCCGCCAGGGCGGAGAAGATATAGTTGATGGGCAGGGAGGCGCCTTGACCATTGACGTAGTCTCTGCCGGAGCCGTTCTTCACGTTGAGATAGACACACCACACCACGTTTGTCAGGAAGCCGCCTGCAAAGATGACTATCTGGGGCACCGTGTTCTGCATCAGCTCTGACGTTCCGTGTTTGACTGCTAGATCCGCGATCGGTTTGCCAGCCTGCAACGCAAAGGACATGCACGCGCTCATTAGCCCAGCGAACACAGCTATCCATATGCCCTTGCCGAAGTTGAACTCGCTTATAGTTGCTTTCTTCTGGTCGGCCGAGAGTTCTTTCTCCTTGCTTACCCCCGCCCTACCACAGACTGCTATACCAGCCAAACAGACCAAGACGCCCAGGAGGACAACTTGTCCCGGTAGCTTCAGAAAGAGATCGTGAAGTGCGGCCGCGTCTTCCGGCTTCCCGAAGAGGCCGTTGAACAGGGGAGGGACAACCGTGCCGAAAGCTGCACAGAAGCCCAGTGCCACGGCGTATCCCAATGACATGCCTAGGTAGCGCATTGACAGGCCAAACGTCAACCCGCCGACACCCCAAAGGAGGCCGAAGAAGAAACTCAAGAACAGGCTCTTGGTTGATGCGCCCGTGAGCACGCCCATTACGTCTGGGCAGAAGATGAACGACGCGACCCAAGGTGCTATGATCCAACTGAAGAATCCGCCGACGATCCAGTAGCTCTCCCAGGCCCACTTCTGAACCTTCTTGAACGGGATGTAGAAGCTTCCGGCGGCAAGACCACCAACGGCGTGCAGAAACACTCCAAGAAACGGATTGGGACTCATCTCAAATGGCACTCCTCTGACAAGGGATAGGCCCTACATTAGCAGTATACGTGAGCTTGCGGTGTGCCGCAATGACTTTCCTGAGCCAACGGATGTACTTTCTGTCCACGCTGACGGGCGTGCATGCGGTCTATTTCCCTCGAAAAGACAGAAGGCGATCTGTCCTTTGTTGACCATTGCGGGCATGTGGCGAACCGCGTCAGCGCGAGGCTTCTCGCCATTCGCTGGGCGATTGCCCGGTCTTCTTCTTGAATATCCTCGAGAAGTAGTACTGGTTATCAAAGCCCAGGGTTGATGCGATAGCCTTGATGCTGCTGTCCGTGCTTCGCAATAGTTCCTTGGCACGCAGCACACGCAGTTGGAGGTGATACTGATGTGGGGCCAGATTGGTGTGGTATCTGAACAACCGGCGCAGGTGTGTGTAGCTCACACCAAGCTCTTTCGCGATAGCTACCAGGTTCAGGTCACCCTCGAGCTGGTTCATCATCAGAGCCTTTGTTCGCTGGACGATGCTCTCGGCGCGGCTGGAGCCGACCCGATTGCTTTTGGCGTCGGCAAGGACTCCGGCGATCACCTGGAGCGCCATTGAAGACATCACATGCCTGTGGCCAATCGGCTGGTTCTGGGCATCCCGGCACATCCGCAGGAAGACGTCGATCAACTCCTCATCATATCCGCAGTCGATGACTGCCTGCGACGGATCAACGAAACCTTTCCTCACGAGTCTGTCGATCACATCGCCCCTCAGGCCGACCCAGTACTCGTGCCAGCCGGAGCTCTGCAGAGGTTTGTAGCGGTGCCAGACCTCCGGGAACAGAACGAAGGCTGTTCCATCCTTGATCGAGACTCTGCCTGTAGGGCCTGACTCGAAGACTCCGCGTCCCTCGGATATATAGACGAGCTGGTACTCGTCGAGCGTGCGGCCGCGTTCCCAACTGAAGTCGTACAGCGGCGGATGCTGGCCAGGTGGATAGGGACTGTGAGGCGGGATGATCGAGTAACCGACTGTCGTCACATAAAGACCCCAGTCTATGTCCGCCTGGCTGACCGGTAGATACCGAAAATGAGTTGTCCGAGCAGAGCCGTGGGGGCTCATCCGGGTATGTCTCCTACTGCAGTGATGCCTTGCGCTCCAACAAAGCCTGGCGCTTCTCCTCAAGTTCCACCACTATGCGCCGCTCTTTCTCGATCACGGCCGCCGGAGCCTTGGATGTGAACTGCTCATTGGCGAGCTTCGCCTGCGATCGCGCCAGGTCGGCCTCGATCGGCTTCAGCTCAGCAAGAACCTTCGCCAACTCCTTCTCCCTGTCCACCTCAGGGGCCTTC
>CAZFYZ010000006.1:55641-60592 GCA_964523735.1 uncultured bacterium
GTCAGCGAACGCCAATTCCACGCCGGATGTCTCCTCCAGGAAGGCCTTTGCGGCTTCTTCCATCGTCTTGCCGTCCGAACCGAGCAGCAGGCACTCCGTCTTGATGCGCAGCGCGATCCCAGCCGAGGCCTTCAGTTCGCGCAGGGCTCGAGTACCCTCGATCAGCAGGCTCATCTGCTTTTCGGCATCATCGTTAATCATCGACTCGTCCGCCTCGGGGAAGGGCGCGATCATAATGCTCTCGCCCTCATGAGGCAGAGCTTGCCAGATCTCCTCAGTGATGAATGGCATGATCGGGTGCAGGAGACGCATCGTTGTCTCGAGCACGTGCGCCAGTATTGCCTGAACCTCGGCCTTCTGCTCAGGTGTTCCTCTCAGCCTTGGCTTGGCCAGTTCTACATACCAGTCGCAGAACTCGCTCCAGATGAACTCATACAACGCCCGCGCCGCGTCGTCCATGTCGTAACTCGCCAGGCTCTTGTTCACCGTCTGGATCGTCCGGTTAAGCCGCGACAGTATCCACCGATCCTCCAACCTTGCGCCCTCACCGTTGAGAAGGCGTGCCCCCTCTCCCCTCGCGGGAGAGGGTTGGGGTGAGGGGGAATCCTCGAGGTTCATAATCACAAACCGCGCGGCATTCCAGATCTTGTTGCAGAAGTTGCGAGTGATCTCGACTCGCCGGTCGGAGAACCTGATGTCCTGGTTCTTGCCTGTCTGCTGGATAAGCGCGAAGCGAAGCGCATCAGCGCCAAACTTGTCGATCAGGCCGAGTGGGTCCACTCCCGTGCCGAGGGATTTCGACATCCGCTTGCCCTCTTCGTTCAGCACGGTAGCGTAGATATACACGTCCTTGAATGGTATCTGCCCGATATACTCCATCCCCGAGAATATCATCCTCGCGACCCACAGGTAGATGATGTCCCGCGCGGTCACAAGCACATCAGTAGGATAGAAGCAGTCGAGTTCCGGCGTCTCCTCAGGCCATCCGAGAGTCGCGAACGGCCATAGCGCAGAGGAGAACCAGGTGTCGAGCACATCCTCTTCCTGCTTCATATCGGCGCTTCCGCACTTGGAGCACGCCTCGACCGCACTCTTCGCCGCAGTATACTCACCGCACGCGCCGCACTTCCAGACAGGGATCCTGTGTCCCCACCAGAGCTGCCGGCTGATGCACCAGTCTCGGATGTTCTCCAGCCACTCAAGATAAGTCTTGACGTACCGGTCGGGATGGAACTTTACCTGCCCGCTCCTGACGACCTCGATAGCAGGTGCCGCCAGCTCCTTCATCCGGCAGAACCACTGCTCGGAGAGAAGCGGCTCGATCACGGTATCACACCGCGCGCACGTGCCGACTGAGTGGGTGTAGTCCTCGATCTTCTCGACCAGCCCTTGCGCCTCCAGGTCCTCGAGCACCTTCTTGCGCGCCACAAACCTGTCCAAGCCTTCGTACGCCGCGCCCGCTTCCTGAGTCATCGAGCCATCGGGGCCGATCACGACCACCTGCGGCAGATTATGCCTCAGGCCGATCTCGAAGTCGTTCGGATCGTGAGCCGGCGTCGCCTTGACTGCGCCGGTTCCGAACTCCATATCCACGAACTCGTCGGCAATGATCGGGATGACGCGGTCAGTCAGCGGCAGCTTCACGCTCTTGCCGACGAGTGACTCGTAGCGATCGTCATTGGGATTTACCGTGACAGCCGTATCGCCGAGCATCGTCTCAGGTCGTGTGGTCGCGACGACAACATATCCGGAGCCATCCTCCAACGGATAACGCAGGTGCCACAGGTGCCCGTGCTGCTCGACATACTCCACTTCGATATCGGATATGGCCGTATGGCACCTCGGGCACCAGTTGATCACCCGTGCGCCGCGATAGATATAGCCCTTGTTGAAGAGCCGCACGAACGACTCCTGTACCGCATCCACGTAGCCCGCGTCCATCGTGAACCGTTCTCGGTCCCAGTCAAACGAGAACCCCATCGTGCGGAACTGGTGCAGAATCTCGCCGCCGTAGCGCTCTTTCCAAGCCCACACTCGCTTCAAGAACTCTTCACGCCCTAGATCGTGACGGGTCAACCCCTCGCCCGCTAGCTGCTGCTCGACCTTGTTTTGCGTGGCAATGCCCGCATGATCCATCCCCGGCAGGCACAGCGTATTGAACCCCTGCATCCGCTTCCAGCGCGTCAGGACATCCTGAATCGAGTAACACAGCGCGTGCCCGATGTGCAGCGACCCCGTAACGTTCGGCGGGGGGATGGTGATGCTGTACTTCGGCCGCGACTTGTCTACTTCGGCGTGGAAGTAGCGCCTCTCAAGCCAGGTCGCGTACCACTTGCTCTCCACACTCGTGGGATCGTATACGGTTGGCAAAGATGTGTTGTCGGTCATGTGTCACTCCAGATGAGTAGACAGTAAACAGTAGATAGTAAACAGCGCTCTTGTGCATCGCACTGCCGACTATCTACTGTCTACTGTTTACTGTTCACTAACAATAAGGCCCCAATCATCCTTCACAAGGACGACAGGGGCCATAGCCTCTTCGTGGTACCACCTTGGTTCCCTCGCCCGCATCTTGGGCAAGGCTCATATCGCTGTAACGGGCTAACCCGGCGGGTTCTACTGGCTGATCCACACCTCAGTTGTAGGCGGCGTCTCTGACGCCGAGGGGTCAGAGACCCCTGCTACAACGGCCTGTGCGGACGGCATTCTTCCCGCGGCTAACGGGTGACTTTCGTTCGCCGGCATACCCGAGAGCTTCTCACCAAATACTCCCTCTCTGTGGGTGCCAGCGCCTACTCTTCCCGCTGCGCCTGATCGCAAATCCTATTCCACCTATATTCTATCTGCTCCCCGGCCGGATGTAAAGTCACTCTGCAAGGAAACAGCTCAGTGCTCCGGAGTTGTCATCTCGAACGCAGTGAGAAATCTGCTTCTCCCAGGATCCCGGCATAGGCACAGAGCAGGTCTTTCTGAGAGTGGCAGGTCCTCGCCTCGAGGCGATATGTTGTGTTAACCGCGGGTAAGCTCAGGCGTGAAGAAAGGCATTGACAACGCCAGATTGCCATGCTAGACTGCATTTGTGAGCGTTCTATATATACGCACAAGAAACGCAACACTGAGGGGAGGAGAATAAGAATGAAGTTGTTCCTTGTTGTTCTATGTCTTGTTGTCTGTATAGCTCCGGCTATAGCCCAGAATCTGGTTGTTGACCCGGGATTCGAGGGTCTGCCTTTCTGGTACGGTGCGGAGTCGTCCGTTGCGGGGGATGTCATCTGGATGGTTGACCTCCTTGCCACTCCAGGGGCACCACTGTATATGAACTGGGCCGCCAAGTGTGTGCCTTCCGGGGGGCTCATCAGCGGCGCATCCTCGGAGCAGGTCTGTGCCGGCTGGCTAAACGACGTTCCGTCAACAATACACGGCGGCACACAGGCCCTGCGAATGTATGAGTATACCCTTGCTCAGACACCCAGTATGCCGCCAATAGCCCTCGAGACGGCTGCCGAGCAGTATGCGTGGCAGTGGATAGCGGTTGACGCCGGCGCTGCCTACTCCGCTTCCGCGTGGGTCAGGACTGTTGCGACCAACAACTACGCGCAGTACGGTGGCCTTGGCAAATTTGGCTACAGCGGGCTCGACAAAGCGGGAATCAGTATCGTTGAGTTGGACGCCAACCACTTCGCTATTGAGGGGTTAACCCACAGCGTATATCTGACCGACGCGACAAACGATTGGCGACAGGTTGCCACTAGTTTCACGACTAGCGCTAACACAGCCTACGTGCAGTTCCAGCTGCATTCGAGTCTGTCCATCGAGAAGCTCGGCGGCTACGCCGTGTTCGATGACTGCTCGCTCGAGGCTGTTCCAGAGCCGGGCAGCATTGTCGCTCTTGCTACTGGCCTTGTGGGATTGGTCGGGCTAGTTCGCCGCCGGCGCTAGATCCCGGGAAGTCTTCTCTCGTGCGCTCACAGGACAGGGGCGCCAGCCCCTGTCCTTTCCATTGCTCTCACTCCACTTCGTTAACCGAACAATCTGCGAGAAAACTCATCCTGGCTCTGTTGGAGCGACGGCATACTACGGAACGATTCTATGTGTGGTGTCGTGCATCCAGAGCATCCTGAGGGGGAAGTAATGAAGCTGTCGTTGCTGTTTGCTGTCGTTGGCCTTTTTCTGATTTCTACGTTGAGCCCTGCTGTCGCGGCCAACCTGATTGCCAATCCGGGGTTCGAGACTCCGCTGCCCTTGCCTGGGTACCTTGAGCCGGTGGGACCGTATTCCACATCCTGGGGTAGCTATGCGGTCGCGTTCAGTGCGCCTGCCGGGGTTTGCACTGGCATGGCGTCCGAGGCTCTTGCGGGAGCCTACTGGGGCGGAGGCGCCGTCTTCCACTCAGGCAGTGAAGCACTGCGCGTGTACGTCTACAGCCAGACCGCTCTCCCTTCTCCTGCGCACCTGACAGCCGCTCAGTATGTCAGCGCGGAGGCGGGAAAAGACTACATCGCTTCGGCCTGGGTCAGGACCTACTCCTCCGGCGCCGGGGGGTTCGGTTCTTATGCAGGCGAGAAAGCCGGCATCAAGATCGAGGAATGCAACTCATCAGGCGCTGTTCTGGCCACGCGTACAGCGTATCTTACCGATGCCACCAACGACTACCGCAAGGTCTTCATCTCGTTCACTACAGGAGCCCAATGCGCTGCACTCCGGTTCACGCTGGATACCTACCTCTCGTGCTCGTACAACCTGGGCCACATCGCGTACGATGATTGCAAGCTCGAGCAGGTCATGCCGCCAACAGTTGTCAGCGGCACAGTAGTATCCGGTGGGCAGCCTGTCTCAGGAGCCACGGTGTCCGTCGACGAGTACTCGACGGTCAGCCAGAGCGATGGGACCTACTCACTCCAGTTCCCGAGCTCCCCTGACTACCAGTTGATTCGTGCAGAGAAAGGCGGTT
>CAZFYZ010000007.1:0-58722 GCA_964523735.1 uncultured bacterium
AAATCGTCGGTCAGTTATTTCCGAAATGAGCGGTCAGATTATTCCGAAATTCGCATCTCCAGGCTTCTTGCAACTCCTGCCTTTGTCGCGCCAGGCTGCATCGCCATCTCAACCGCCTGAGCCTTGAACTCATCAGAATATACACGCTGCTCGTTCATTTTCTCTGTCCTCCAAATTACTAGATTTTACAACATGCAACGTGTACATTAAATCTGCGCATTACAGAGATCACTGGCGTAAGGATGGTGGTGACCGATGAGGACGAAGACGAGCCGTGGAGCGCTCCTCCTTCGCGCAGGCTAAGCGAAGTCCCAATACAAGGTCCACTGCCAGAGAGCATCGAGCTCATTCTCGGAAACCAGATGTATATCGAGAAAGGGGGTTTGCCCTCCGAACTTAGGAACCGCCTGATCCGACTGGCGGCATTCCAGAACCCCGAGTTCTACAAGGCACAGGCAATGCGCCTGCCGACGTTCGGCAAGCCACGCATTATCTCATGCGCCGAGGACTTCGCAAAACACATCGCGCTTCCCAGAGGCTGCTTGGACGAGATCGTTGATCTGCTTCGAAGCCTGGGCTTTGCTGTAACGCTAAGGGATGAGAGATGCACCGGGTCCGTTATCAGCGCGGAGTTCATTGGAGAACTCACGACGGAGCAGGCTGAAGCTGCGGGGAAGCTATTGGCATCTGACAACGGAGTGCTTGCCGCAAGCACTGCGTTCGGCAAGACAGTTGTCGCCATCGATATCATCGCGCGGCGAGCGGTGAACACACTTGTTCTTGTCCATCGACAGCAGTTGCTTGACCAGTGGGTAGCCCGGCTGTCGACATTCCTCGACATTGACCCAAAGCAGATCGGCAGGATTGGCGGTGGTAAGCACAAACCGACCGGAATGATTGATGTCGCCCTGCTGCAGAGCCTATGCAGGAAAGGCGTGGTCGATGACCTGGTCGGTGACTACGGACACTTGGTCGTGGATGAATGCCATCACATCTCTGCAAGCAGTTTCGAGCAAGTGGCACGGGCCTGCAAGGCAAAGTACGTGCTTGGCCTCTCGGCTACCCCGGCAAGGAAAGACGGGCATCATCCAATCATCTTCATGCAGTGCGGGCCGATCCGCTACAAGGACAACGCCAGGGATCAGGCGGCGCTGCGGCCATTTGAGCACAAGCTGGTCGTGCGAAGAACCGACTTTGTCCTGCCGCTCGAGTTGTCGATGCAGGCCAAACCATCCATACAAGACATCTACTCCGCCATTATTGCGGATACTCAGCGCAATGATATGATTCTGGATGACATCATTGCCGCCGTTGAAGATGGCCGGTCGCCAGTCGTGATAACCGAGCGGAAGGAGCACCTGGAGCTCCTGGCGGCTGCACTCGGCAAAGCAGTCAGGAATGTTATCGTGCTCAAGGGCGGTATGGGCGCGGGACAGCGAAAGGCTGTAACGGAGCAACTGTCCGCCATACCCGACACGGAGGAACGGGTTATCGTCGCCACCGGCCGCTACCTTGGGGAGGGATTCGATGATGCCCGGCTAGACACCCTTTTCCTGACAATGCCGATATCTTGGAAAGGCACTCTGTCTCAATACGCGGGCCGACTTCACAGGCTCCATTCCGGCAAGCGAGAGGTCCGCATCTATGATTACGCCGACCTTAACGTCTCGATGTTGGCTAGAATGCACGACAAGCGACTCAGAGGTTATCGCGCGATTGGATACTCACCGTCTGGTGGACAAGAGTCACACCGATGCGGAGCAGTATCTCACAATGGGTCGTCGTAAGTACTTGAGGCCATTACGGCTCGTCGCCCGGATTCACGCCCAGATTCATGAGTTGACTTCGGTGGCCGCATCCTCTTGTAGTCGAACCCCGCTTCGATTACGTGATTCAGAGAAAACTCGCCAAACAGAGAGAAAATGTCCCGAAACGTGGGTTTTCAGGGCAAAGCCCGACCACAAGATTTGGTTCGGATAACACGGGGAAGAAGCGGCTTTCACGCTCGTAAATACGCGAAAACCCCGCCGGGAGTCCCGACAGGGTCAATTCGCATAGAGAGCTTTTCGATTTTAATGCTTGGTAGGCCAAGGAACCGCTAGCGAAAACTCCAACTCACCTTGGCCACTGCGTCGGTGTTATCTGAAATTCGCCGAACCACCACATCGTCGCCGGTGGCGAATCCTCCACCCCGTTCTCAGGATGAGACCGCAATCTGAGCTCGAAGTCACCATCGATAGGGAGTCCGCATCCGTCCGAAACCCTGTTTTCGCTAGCAACCAAACGGCTCAGCGACCAAGCAACCATCAGTGAGAATTCGCGCGGGCGGGTTTCTGGAGAGCAGGGAAATGCACGAAACGAACGGCCACGACCAAGTAATATGCCGTCCAGATTGAGCATCCGTATCATTCGCTGACGCAGCGTATCTGGCTTGTAGAATCAGCCCACTGGACGCACGATGCGAAGGGCTAGTTCGGCATCAGCTAGGCGTGAGAGGCTCTGGATAAGCTCGTCGTAATCGTCGCCGAGCACCCACGGCTGATCTATCACCACTGCGTCCACACCCTGATGTTTCGCATCGTCGATCAGCGCGATGAGAGCAGCGAACTTCTTGTCATAGCCGACTGGCGTTGAATGTCGAGCCATATAGCCTCCAGTTCTGTCTCTTTCAGTGGTTACCAGCTCGCCGCACCAGTGCCATTACGCTCCGGGAATGGGCAGACGCGGCGCATCATACACCGGATGTAGATTCACAGCGATAATCGTTAGTAGGCAATCATGCAGGCAGGCTGTATTTCTGCAGCAACGCTTTGATGAACAGCTCGACGTTGCCTTTGAAATCGTCCGGAAACCCAAAGGGGTCGTGCGCGGAAAGCTCGGTTCCACGCATAGCCGCAATGGCGAAGAGATCCGCGAAGACTTCCGGTGCCTCCGGGCTGCCCTGCTTGACCCTGCCTCCATACGCCTCGTCGAAGCGCATGAATTCCTCCGGCACCGTGTCGAGGGTTCCATTGATGGACGCGTGCAGCGCGTGTCCCAACTCGTGAAGGAAAACATACTCCGGCGAGTGCTCACTGTCTCTCATGTGATACATGAAGACGAAGTGCTGGCCGGCCTTAGTGCCCATGCCGTATTCGGAGTTGTACTGCCGATGGCAGTTGTCGAATAGGAAGACCCTTAGGGGCTCCCGCTTGCTCACGATGTCGATGTAGGGAAACTTAGCTTGGAGTACGTGAAGAACGCGCTTGGCACGCGCCTCTGTAAGTCGGTTTCCCGAAGGAGCGGCGAAACAAGCGTCGATGTGCCCTACCAGCTTTCTGACCCGCGGGGCCGTGTCGCGCATCGTACCTGCAGCGAGACCATGCATCCATAGGTATATTGGTATGGCGACTGCCGGCGGATAGACCACGTACCTTTTGGAGTTCAGCAATGTCCATCCAGCAAATGGCATTGCCTGCTCCAACAGAGCCTTGGAGAGTACCTTGCATAAGGCACCGCGACCTGTGCTGCTCTCTGAGAGGAAGATGCCGATCTCTTCCAGCGTCTTTCGGACGGTGAGCAGATCAGCCGCGTCCAGCAAGTTCGATACAAGGGTATCCGAATAAGATGGCTTCATCCGTTCCACGGAAGTGGTGAATATCGCTTAGCTATGCGGCCACAGAGCATCGTCCCGATGACAGTCCGGGCGGTGTGCGGCCGATTCCTGCCAGTGCCTCTGCCAATTCCGCGCAGCCATGTTACCACCGGAGCACAGATATGTCACGTGCTGACTAGGAGCGCATGTGCTCTCCCCTCGTCGCCGCTCAGCTAACCGCTGGCTAGCCGCCGATAGCTTGGGTCATCGTCGGGATGGTCGTGTCGTCGGGGGGAGCGAGGAACAATACTGGGCGGTGAGTGTGGATGCGGAGGCAAACCAGAGACGCGATGTCCGCGTCTACATTCGCCAGGCCAACGGGGGAGCGGCAAACTCACGTGCTGTGCTCCAGAGTGGGCGATACATCTCCGCAGCCGTGCTGAGCGGAAACTGCTCCCAATGCAGAAATGCGGCTTACGGACCGGCCACAAAACCCCCGTAAGCCGCATTGTTGGAAACAAATACGCCGGTGGTTCTACGGCGCTACTTTCAGTTTCCAAGGCCACGCATCGTCAAGAGAGGAGTTGATCAGGGAGCTGTCACGCATGCCTGTAGCCGGTTGCAGATACTTAAGCCACGGCAGCGGAGGTGCAAACCTTCCGTCCTGGTTAGTGTAGGCATATACTGCCGTAGGCCGCACCAGTGCCCTCTGACCACTGGAAAGTGTAGTCAGCGTCGCACCGGCTATGTCTATTGTGACATCGCGGTCAAGACCATCCACACGAACGGGCTTGTCCAGATACAGGTACAGCCTCGGGCCGTTGAGAATGGGTTCAAACCATTCTCGGAGTCCAAAGACGCGGCCGTCATACCACTGACCTGAGGTGGCTTCTGCCGAAAGATCGATCACGGATCCGTCAGGTTGTGAAAGTGCCCAACCGATAGCCCCAACTTGGCTGTACTGCTTCTTGAAACTCTCGCTAGCGAGTATCTCATCAGCAGTTGCTCCCGGCCAGGCTCGGAACGGTCCACCACCAATCTTCGAGCGGTCAGTCTCAGCAGGAGAAGCTGCAGTTGGCAACGAAAGGCTCATCGCACCAACGCTGCTGCCACCCAGATAGATGTGCCCAGTGGATGGGTCGACTTGGGTAAATGATGGCACGCCAGGCTCGGACATGAGTGTGCCGGTGATTGTTACAATATCGTTCGTCTGAAGCTGGGTGTAGCACGGCAGGGATACGTTGATCTGAAGATCAGGCTGAAGGTTACATGCCCAGAAACTGTGCACACCATTGATTACTCCATTCCAGGTCACCCTTTTATCGACCAGGCGAACCTTAGTTCCAGCCTCTATGGGTTGTAGGTTGTCTAGCCTCACCAGGCTGCCAAGAGCGATCTTGGCCGGGACATAGCGATCATGATACGTCAGGTCACAATTGCTCCTGACCCGCAGCAATCGTACTCTTTCCCCGCCGATCTCCTCGACGCTGCTTATGCCGGTAACGGAGACGTAGTCATCAATGCCAGGCTTGGCAAAATCACCGAAGTAGACGCGTAAACCGCCAACTCCATAATCTGTTGCTGGTATTGCACTGCCATCTATAGGTACAACCCTGGCCTTTTCTAGATTGTTGCCATCGTACATACTATACGATGACATGCTACCTGTGCCATCGTTGAGGTATACAAAGTCGCTACCTACGTAGGCGACTTTACCCCAAGCGGTCACAAGCAGCCCCGTATTATATACTCCAACACCGTCAACGATGCCCGGTGTCCCAGTGGGAGCTTTCCCGCCGATAGAAGCGTTCGACATACCCAAGGGCTTTGGCACTTCAACCGCCCCCATGTCCCAGATGTCTGTCGCCTCCAGATACCTTTCCTGGTCATTCTGCCCTCTGTGAAGTATCCCTTGGATTGAGAGCAGCCTACCATTGCTCATGGAACCAACAACTGAGGTTTCAACCCGAATACCTGCAGCGCGATCTGTATCTTCAACATAGAACACATTCGCGGATGAGCTCGGTGTGCTCTTCATTGCAACCGACGTCCCTGCGGTAACTGGCCTGTTGGCCAGCATGAGGCTAGTTCCGTCCGGTTGGTTAGCGGCATCTACGACGCTGTAGTATAACGGACCGCTATTATGCACGATAAGCTGTCGCAGACTACTGTATGATGCGGTACCAGTGGCATCATCAAAAGCTACTGCCTGTACTCGGTACGCACCGTCAGGCACCATCGCAGAAGTGACCGAGCACTCATAGGGCGGACTGTTATCCTCAAGCCCGTAGACTAGGGTGTTATTCCAAGACAACCAGAACTGCACCCTCGATGCCGAAGGGCTGATCGTAGCTACTACAGGCGTCTCATGGCTAATGACCTGATTGTCTGTATCAGGCGAGCTTATGTAGACTGTCGGGTTCGCCGAGTTGTCTAGAGTGACAGTTCTTGGTAAGGTCGCAGATATACCAACGTGCGTGTTCAACTGATATGCTATGGCACGAATGGTGTAAGCTCCATTGGCAAAGCCATTGCTAGTATCCCAGACGAAGAAGTAAGGGGCGTCCCTGTCTGTTCCGATCAGCCTTGGGTTCTGATCTGTCCCTACAGCATAGAACTCAACACGGTCAATATTCCCTGTGCCGCCTGGCGCAGCAGTAGCCGAAAGCATCACTTGGCCACGAATGCGACTGCCATCCGCTGGAGTAGGCGATTGGAACGACACAGTAGGCTGCACGGCGAACGGTGCCATCAGAGGATCGCCCATTACGGCACTGGTAAAACCGAGTCCAAGGTATCGCAGTGCTGTCTCACCCCAGCAGTACCCTGTGGCGTAGTCAAGCATTGCCCCAGCTCCGCATGGGAGTCCCGGTTCATCTATGGCGGTGATAGCGCCAGAAGCCCCCTCTCGGATGTACTGGGATGTTACATCCCTGGCTGCCTCGATCTTGTATCGCTTTCCCGTCGATATAATGCCTGGTATCGCCGAGGCGGACCAGTAATCACGTCCGTTAGGGATGCATTTCCCCTGAAGGTCTGGATCTTGGTCATTGTCTGGGAATCGTATCTCCACATACACACCTTGACCTGGCGGCCAAGTCACGCCGCTCAGATCAATCTCCGCAGTGCCGTTGCTTGCGAACATGACCGTGCCCCCGGCAAGCGGCGTCCCACCCGGCTGAGTGCAAAGAACCACTTTGTGCGTGGTATACACTGTGCTCGCCCACATCCCGAACACCTTCAGCCATCCGGAAGTCAGGCCATCTGTCTTCGCGTTCAGCCCCCAAATATGCAGAGGGATACGGAAGCTCTGCCCGTCATTCGTGTTATAGAATTGCACCCCTCCAGGATGCCAGGTATGTCCCGGCCGACCCCAGCTTATGTACTGGTATGCTGCGTCAATGATCATGTGAGGCCCGAAGTAAGCCATCACATCAGACTGACCGGTCACGGACGGGATACTGGTGCTGCAAGCGATATTGCCAGAGCTGATACCGGCAGCTTCCAATTGACCCAAAAAATCGGCGTTTGAGACAGGATCTCCATATATAGCGAACTTGCCGCCAGGAGTGGCTGCAACCGCTCTATCGATCATCCTCTTGATGTCACGTGGCATCCAGCCAAAACCGGGAACGTTTTCAAGAGGGTCCTCCAGCGCGTCAAGTCTGCCTACCATATATCGGAGCTTCCAGTGCATTGGCGGAATCTGTACCGCATCAGTCCAAGTCACCGCACCCGCGCTGCCTGTTCCGTACTGGATGCACGGCCTGGACTGGCAGCAGAGCAGGTAATCACTCCCGCCCGTCCATGATACCGAAACGCTATCCCACGGAAAGCCAGTAAACACGTTCCAACCAGAGTTGCTGTCGTACAGGTATCCTTTTGGGCTGCCACTTCCAGTAACGGCAACCTTGTAGGAACCATCCTGTGCAGGGTACACCGCGATGTCATCCATGGTTGCCCTGATCTCCGGGTTGGCAATCTGCTCCTGCCAAGTCTGCCCGCCATTTTGAGTGAACAAGACACAGGCATAGGTAACCTGATGGACAGTATCTACTTTGTATCCGGCGGCTACTCCCTCATAGTGGTCAGTGGCCCATCGCATCCAGACCTTGTAAATGGTGGAGTTGGCTGGAATACCGGAGGTCTGATGCGTCCACGTGCTGCCGCCGTCCAAAGAACGGAAGATGCCTGTGTTGCCGCACATCCAGACATTGTTACTGTCCGCGACAGCCACGCTGCAAGGAACAAACGTGCTTCCGAGCTTGCCTGGAGCATTATTTATCAACTCGCTTGTGCGGTCGTTGGGCTGGCTCCAGGAAGTACCGTCAGTGCTCGTGAACGTCCTGATGCGCCAGCCAACAGTCCATCCTACCCAACCAGCACCTGACCGCTGGAAAGATATGCCGCAGACTGAAGGGCCGCATTGGTGCTGATCACCCCAAGGCGTAGCGAGAACAACCGGTTTCCACGTCTGGCCAGCATCTTGGGTGAACAGAACACTGCCACCCTCGTCAGTACGCGTCGACGGTGTGCCACCAGTTGAGACAAAAGCGGTCTGCTGGTCTACTATCTGTATGTCCGTACAGTTATAAGCGACAAACTGCTTGTCTTCATCGTTCACCGGCGACCAAGACCACTGTCCACTGCTGAGCACGCCGTTGTAGATGATTCCATACGTTCCTACGGCAATGGCTGTGGACGGGCTGAGAAAGCGCACTTTGCGGAACGTTGGAGGGCTGCTCTGGCTATCGTTTCCTGAGCTCAGCCTGAATGCCGTAAAGTCTGTATCCGTTTCGGAATAGCGATTAGTTGCACCCATACCTCCGGTGCAGTATCTCCAGAGCGGAACGTTGCCCCAAGGAGCACGCTGGAACAACAAAGGCATGGTTCCATCAATGGAAGCACCTGTGCGCTCGCCATACGCAATCCGGGAAGGAACGCCATAGCACATTACGACACACTTTATGGGGTCCACGGATGGATTGGCCTTGTAGTAGTCGGGGTTGGATGGATAAGGGTTGAAGTTGTTGAGGAGATATTGCTCGATCTTATCAACAAGGCCATCACCTAACGCATTACGATAGCTCGATGGATCAGCTACCGCCTCGCTCGTAACGGGAGAGTCAACGTCGAAAAGGTTCCTGGCAGGTATGTTGCGTTTGTAGGCATAGTATAGTGCCACGTTTTCGGAGTATGCGTGCTGACTATTGTAGACAACAAGCACTTCTGATGGAAGTATGCCTGCCTCAGTTGGAACATTAGTGAGAAATGCAGTCACAAGCACAACAGAGACAAGCAAGAGTCGCATTGGCTTCATCTTCTCGACCTCATTCTCATGCCAAGTAATGCAAGGGCGGGAACAAGCAGCCCAAGCAGTGTGGATGGCTCAGGCACTGCTACTACCCGGAGTCCGAGATATTGATTCTCTGCGCGGACGTACTCACGCCAGTACGAATCATAACTGGCAGACTGGTAACCGGAAAGGTCCTGCGACCAGATAACGCTGATTGGGTTCAACTGCAGATCCATCAATACGAGTTCCAACCGCATCTCGTTTGCATCGTAATCAGTGTTGTAATGGAAGGTAACTCGTGTGGCATTGCCGGGCAGCATAAGTCCTTCACGGGCATACGCACTTGTGCCTACTGGCACACCCAAAGTAGCCGTTGGAACGGAGACGGTCCAGTCCCATCCTGTAGGCTTGCTAACCTCGTATGGCCCATAGCTACCCGGTTGAAAGGTCAAGCCCGCAGGGTATCCGTAGAATGACCCTTCGTAGTAAACCATGAAGTTGTTTATTTTGGCGTATGATCCTGCCTGAAGATCGGCGGCTGGACTGGCCGACCCCAACGCAGACAGTAAAACAACTGCTAAGATAATCGCAAGTCTTCTCATTTCAATCTCCTCCATAGTCAATCCATGATTCTACTGCACGACGCTTGGCCCTAACCCGCCATCCACATAATCCGACTAACGGCAGAGCAAGGCAGGCAAATGATCCTGGTTCAGGAACGATGGCTAGGCGAAATGCATATCCGCCTATTCCATAGGGATCCGTGAGCGATACATGTGCATGCTGAGGTGTGATACTCCACGGACCATTTGAGGACCACAACAACTTATCAAAGCTCCACGCGCTGCTCCTGTACTGGACTTGCCATAGCTCCAGTCGCAGGAGATTGGAGCCCCAGTGATCTACAGGAAAGGGATGTTGGCTTTGGTCCACGGCAAAGTAGTTGAAGTCAAACTCAGAAACGCCCGCACTTAGGGCACTAAAGCAGTAGCCATCATAGGCCCCGGTGGTTCGTGGACCAGTGTGCGACACATTCGTACCAAGCTGTATCTGGCCCTGGTAGTAAGGGCTCGCAGGCGGCTGTATAGAGTACAGCCAGTCACCTGGATCAGACTCAGCATGATATGAATACGGAAACAGATCACCCCAGCCGCTCCACCCTGGGTCCGCCCAGCAATAGTAGACCTGACCAGATACAACAACGCCACTAGCCGATTGAGCCCACGCACCTGTGGTCAGAATGGCGACTAGTGCCGAGATTATCAGGAGTGTAACGATCTTCATCTGGACACACACCTCATCCTTATTGTTGTGCACATTTCGTGCCAGCCAGACCTCTTCATGGCTGTAACGTCGACTCAGCGCTTGCCTGATCGACCTGCGCGCTGACCACGGCAGCACTATCGCTATTCAGAGAACGTATCACAGCCCTGGCCTCTCCGACTGCATCAGTAATCGAGCCTGACGAAACAATGGTGCTGCGACTTGTCCTCCACGTGACGGGCATCTCAATTAAGCGCCGACCCTCTTCGTCCCTAACAATCGCCGTAACCTCAGTCTCTCTACTTCCATCTACCAGAGCGACCGAGGATGCTGTCATGATATCTACCCTTCTGCCTATTGTCGGAAGTGAGAAATCACAGGTTGCATCCGTTGTGGTGCTGCGAAGCCGAACAAGTTTAGTTGTGGTCTTGTAGCCTGTTGTCGTGGTGGTGACTGCGTGGCTGCCGTAGGGAATCGTCAGAGTATAGTGCGCTGTCCCATTCACAAATGTCGCTGTAGTCGACGAGCTTCCACAGTATATCCGAGCCGAACCACCGTCAGCCCCTGGAGCAGCTATAGTACCAGACACGATACCGTAACCAGACTGCTGAAGACTCTGCAGATACACACTGATTCCAGAGTCCGGTTTCCAGACAACGCGTATGTCTGGGCTTTCTGCATCGGATGCTCCATTCACTGCCACGTAGGAATCTACTGTCGGTAGAGTTTCTGTAGAAAGATCATATATCTTGACGCCAACATGCCCGTTACCACCATCGAGATTGCTGCCATCATCAATGAAGAAGATCCGGTTCCCCTGGTCCACATAAGTTACCTTGCCCCAAACCCTGACGAGAAGACCAGTGGTGTCGAGTCCATAATGGAGGTGCTTGTTATTCATTCCGAAGTAGCTGGCAGATGGGTAGTCGGTATCAAGGAGAGAGACCGTATCTGCCTGTACCACTCTGGCACCGTTGTTGGTGTCCATCTGTCCAGCAATATCTACCAGCGAGCCTTTTGAAACCCTGGCGCTTCCCGTCACCCAAATACCAAAGGATCGATCACCTCGCTCAATGCAGAACCTGTTACCCGCGATGGCCGTCACAACCGCGCCATTCACGTTGACCGATGCGCCGTCCGGCAAGGTCTTTATAGAGTCTCTCGAACCTGGCGCAGGAAGCGGGGCATCAGGATTATCTGGAAGAACTGGCAACTGTCCAGCTAATGTGGCGGTAGCCGTAGAGACAGCCACTAGGGGTCGAGTAGTGAGCAAAGAATCGAGCATGCCCTTGGGGATCGGAAACGAATACGGTTTGCCTCCGGAGTCGCAATATACCTGTACATTCTCAGGAGCAACTACTACGACTCTCTGGCGGAAAGCCGCTCCGGTTCGTGTGGTTCCTTCGAGAGTCTGAATAGTCCCTGTCACGTCTACCGTCCAGTACTCGTGAACTGGCAACTGTGAAGTGCTGACAACGAGCAGTTCAGGCTGTTGCGTAGAAGCTTCGCTCCACATCTTCACCGCGAATGACTGGCCGCTCTTTCCGCACCATAGGACCTGAGCACAGGTCAGAGTCACGGTGGAACCATCCTCTTGAGCTATCGCTGCACCGATGGTGTCTTGAGCACTGTCATTGATCGTCGGTGTGCTCCATCCAGCGATGGAACCAGTCAGTAGCAATACTGCCGCTACCAGACCTACTGTTTGCTTGCCCCGACATGTCATGCATTAGACCTCCTATGCTTAGAATGTATTGCGGGTATAGCTAGTGTAGGAATCAGCGGACCCAATACTACACAGGCCCAGCCGGTATAGAGTTACATAATAATCACTCTCCATTCACACGACACGTGCGGATAGCCGCAGCCCCTGGTGGCACGGCCCCCCCATGCAACAGCCAGTTTCTATCCCTGCCGATCCCCACTGCAGGAGTTCAGGGCACTCTACTCACCTGCCTGCCTGCTGTCTGACTTGCTGAGAAGCGCGTCAGTTCCCTGGCCGTGCCAACCAGCCACGGTTCCATTATGCGCTACTTATCAGTAGCGTGTCAAGTGGGAGAACGCGGATTAGGCAATCACTCTGCCTCAAAGAAGCTAGGCATCTTCCTGGGCAGTCTTTCCAGTTCAGTGCTTGACTTGTTCGGGCGTGAGTCTATGCTTCACAGTCACGGCGCTCCTTGAGGTGGTTTGTGTTTCGAGGATAGACCGGAGGTCGCCGATGTGCCCAGGGTAGTTGCAGATGTCTGATTGTCATGCTGCACTGACTTCCGGAAATACTGTCCTCCAGGAAGTGACAGAGAACGTTTCTCCTGAGCTTTCTGGAATCCTCGCCAAAGCCCATGAGTTCCTCGTAACGACTGTCGCCGAGAGCACCCATGAAGTCTACTCCAGGGATTGGCAAGCGTTGCCGGCTGCTGCAACGATCCCCGGCTGTCGGTCCTGCCACCTTTCGAGATGAGAGGCTTGTAATCCTGCTCCGGCGAAGCAAGACCGACCAGAAAGGCAAGGGACGTTAGGTAGGCATTCCGCGGGGTAAGAATCTCGACACCTGTCCTGTGACTGCCATCCGGCACTGGCTGGAGCTCTCAGGCATATCGGATGGCACTATCTTCAGAGGACTTGACCGGCACGGGCACACCGTCTCGGAGAGGGGGCCGTCGGAGACATCATTAGGCGGGCTGCAAGCGCAGTGGGCTCGATCCGTCCCGGTACAGTGGTCATAGCTTGCGCAGCGGCCGTTGCACGCAAGCCAGCAGAGCAGGGGTAGCAGAACACATCATCGCTCAGCAGACGGGTCACCGCTCACTGGCTTCACTCAGCGCCGACGCCCTTGATCTATGAGCCAGAGATCATCAGTTCCGCCTCGGTTGCGGCTATCAGGGTCGAGAGTGGCATCTTGAGACCGTCAGAGATAAGCAGCAGGTTCTTCAGCGTGACATTGCGCTCACCGCGCTCGACGGAGCCGATGTATGTACGGTGTACTCCAATGGCGTCTGCGAAGGACTCCTGGCTGTAACCAAGCCTGCTGCGCCGAGCTTGAATGACCCGTCCCAGGCCACGTTGCATCTGTTTGCTGTCCATACCGGGAGTGTACCCACATGGCAACTATACGTCTACACTCTATAAGTAGCATGCGGGCGTCAGTCAGGCCAACTGGTTCTGCCAGATGATAAGGCATGCAGATCGATGTACTCGCCGGCCACGTAACACCAAGCCAGCACACTCTCACCGCTGTCGACGAGGATTGGCACGAGCGCGCGTCGATACAGACTCGGCATTCCCGGCCGGAAGCCCTCTAGACGGTCTATAGGCGGTAGGCAGAGTCTCGGGTCGGTGAAATGCATCAGCTCTCCTCGAATCGTCTGCCAGTCGCGCGTATCCGGGATTGCATCGACAGGCGTTTCCGCAGTCAAGCGCCATTGCAGGGCCACATCCGCCAGTGGACTAGCGGTCCCCGTGGCAATGACGTCGCCATCCGGAACACGCAAGACCGGAATGCCTGACGGTAGTCCATAGAGGCGTCCGCGCACTTGCGCCTCTTCTATGTGGATCGCGTCTCGGCAGAACCGGTCGTGGTTCCAATAGCCGCGCTTCAGCGTGCCGTAGACGAACAGACTAAGTGTGTCCCGCGTCTGCATTTGTAGAACTGTCTTCTTCACGTTGTTCTCATTCCTCCTAGTCGTCGCTGGTCTCGTCGTCATCCCAGGCGGTGAATCGTCGAAACCGGCTGGCCGGTGCCGAACTTGCCAACCGGAATAGCTCACTGGTGCAGCGCGGAACGTCGCCGCAATCGAAGGTCAATAGGCTCATCGGGGCGGTGGGCAGCACGCGCCACCCGTTCTCTTTGGCAAGCACCACGTCGAGGTGGCCAGCGTCGGAAGCGTAGACTATGGCTCGATGCTCCTTGTGGTACCTAAGTTCCAGTGGCTTATTGCCCTTGATCATCAACACTGTCGCTGGGTCCTGTAGGGACGCCAGCACTGCGCTTACTTGTCCGCGACAGAGAGCCAGTCGAGCCCGGATCGCTGCCATATCGAGGCGACCGGCGTCAAGCGTCGCATCAGCGATGCGAAAGATGAGTTCGCTGTCCACTTCGGCGCATCTGGGCAGTCCAAGTAGGTCGAAGAGCTCATCGGCATTGAAGATAGTGCCGTTGTGAGTCCCGATGACATTGCCAGCGCGGATGGGGTGATTATTCTCATTGTTGCTGGCATCGCCAACGGTCTGCCAGCGAGTGTGTCCCACCAGCAGCGTTGTACGAGCATCAATGCCGTCGAGCACTTCCCTGAAGCCTTTGCCCTTGATGAAGTCCGAGGCCTTGATCGGCTGCTTGAACAGCGTATGCTCGCCGTTGGATCTGAGCAGCGCCATGCCGGTTGCGTGAGGCCCGCGCTTCTCACTAAGGAGCAGCAGATAGGTGAACAGCCAGCCGAACAGCTTGTCCCGATGCTCCTGATCGTCCCTCCCGCGTTTCGCGGTTCCGAAGATCACTCCGAGTTGCGCACACATCAGGCATCACCTCCCTCAGCGCAGCAGTCTGCGACACAGCACATCTCAGCAGCAGGCTTTGCAGATTTCGGCTTCGGCCTGCCTCGCTTGAACGCCGCGTCGCCGGGCATCGCGGACAACAGATGCTTGCGTGCGGTCTTGAACTCGTCGCCGTTGAGGCCGAGATGGATCAGGAATACGCGGAAGTCGTACTTGGCGGAGCTTGGATCGAACTGACGCTTGCGGCTCGAGGCCCCGCGGCTGTTCAGGGCTTTGGCGGCAATGGCCAGAACGAGCTGGACTGCAGCCTTGACCTTGCCAGCGTGCAATGTCGCCTCAAACCAGCGGAACTCGACGGTGCCACGATACCAGACATTGTGCAGGTTCACCCCGTGGTAGCGCGTGCTGTCATAGTGCGTCGGGTGGCTGTTGTGGAAGCCGTACCAGATGCGGTTCATCTGATCCTTGGTCTTCGGGCGGCTTCTCTCGATTCTCGCGATAAGCTCCGCACTTACCGGCTTTGTATATTGATTGAGCCTTTCCTGGCTCACGCCTAGCGCCGTCAGTATGAGCGGTTCTTGTTTGTGCACGATCTTCGCGAGGTTCGCCAGAGTTTTGCCGTCGAAAGCGCTTGCATCAACATGGATGTGCATGCCGCATTTATCATCAACCGTGGCACCGCACCTGCGGATTGCTCTCACGACATCCTGTAAAGTGGCGATGTCGTCATAACCGAGGACCGGGCTCACGACTTCCGCCCGCAGGTCTGGGGTAACGCTCGTTAGTGACGCGTCGGTGACGACCTTCCAGATCCTTCCTTGCCCGTCCGTGATCTCCCAGGGATCATACGTCGAGGGGCTACCTATGTGCCTGGCACTACCGCTAACCACCGATTGGATGGCATTCGCGACTGTCCCACGATCCCGCTTGATGGTCTCTATTTCTATTCCGAATCCAAGTTCCTGCAGCTTCACTAAGTCTGACCTCCACTCTGTGTCAGCAGAACATGTGTTCTCCTGTCATCACATTCATTGCCTCATCAGGCGGCAGGAAGTCAAGAGATATAGCACGAAGATGAACAAATACGGTGTTCTTACCTGATACTGTGGATGACTGGAGGACTACGCACGAAGAAAGGATCGCCTGATGCCATGTCCATCGACACTGATCTGCTGAGGGGTGTAATGCAGGACGCAACGAAGCTGGCAAAGCAGTACCGACAACTGACTGGTAAGCCGCTTGGCATCACGGGCGAAGTAGGCGAATTCCTTGCGGCCGAGCTGCTTGGCCTCAGACTCACCAATGCCAGGTGCCCGGGGTACGATGCCATTGCACCTGACGGACGACGCATCCAGATCAAGACAAGGTGTCTGCCGCCAGACGCGAAGCTGAGCCAGCGACTGGGGTGCATCAAGCTGGACTGTGAGTGGGACACCGTTGTCCTCGTGCTCATCAATGATGACTTTGAGTGTACTGCGGTCTACGAAGCGTTGAGAGGCGATGTCGAGCGTGAACTCAGGAAACCAGGCTCCAAGGCAAGAGCGCGCGGAGCCCTAGGCGTACGGAAGTTCATGTCGATTGCTCGGCCTGCTTGGAGAAGAGAGGACCTATAGCAAATGCGAGTCCACACCCACAATGGATTGCCTTATCGACTTCCCAACGAACTGAATGATTTCCAGATGGCGATGTACATCCATCTGATCGACTGGAAGAGAAGCCATCTGACAGAAGAGCCGGGCTATCATGGCGGGCATCCATATGACGCCGTGCTTCCCGATGAGTTCAGGAAACAATATCAGCCGATCTACCCTCCAATCGTTGAAAGGTTCCTGAGTCATCAGCGGCGCTTCCCGTTCAAGACCCATAAGTTCATCGGTCACATGGCAAGCTCGCAGGCCGCGTGCGCGAGTCTGTTTCTTCCCTTGCTGCAGCACCCCGATGCTGCAGCCGAGGTGCTTCGTAGTGTCAAGCCTGACTTGGACAGGATCGCCACCGACCACCTGGATGCAGGCTTCCGCATAGAGTTCTGGGATGAGCCAGATAATATGCTCAATGACCACACGCCAGCTGCTGGCACCGACGCCGACTTCGCCATCGCCTACTACGACAAAGCTGGCGGCCTGAAGCTCTGGCTGATCGAACACAAGCTCACGGAGAGCGAATTCACCACTTGCGGTGGATGCCGCAGCAGAGGCCGGAATCCTCAGATATATGGATGCGATTCGGCGGCCGATGTTATCTCAGACAAGGACCTGTGCTACTACCACGGTGCTCTGGGCTATCGCTACTGGGACATTACACTGTCGCACCCTGAGGTGTTTCGGTCGGAGCGTCTGCAGGCATCAAATGTGTGTCCGTTCCAAGGAGGGATGAACCAGCTCTGGCGCAATCAGCTCTTGGCGCTATCCGTCGAGTCATCCGCGGATTGGCCATACAGCGAGGTCTGGTTCTCGGTAGTGCGGCATCCTATGAACCACGCCCTCACCGATGTCATCATTCAGTTCAGGCAGATGCTCGGACCCGCTGGGCGGTTCTTCGACTTCACGTCAGATACGCTCATCGCAGCAGCAGAGCGGATCGGTTACTCCGCTTGGCGCGACTGGCTGAACTACTACAGGGAGCTGTATCTCTTCTGATCGCTGCACGATGGCCCGGACGGTGCATGCACAGTCGGGTCGGCTCACCTCGTATCCAGCAGATCCTCATTGAGGCGCTGCACGTGCTGTTCTTCGCGCTCTATGCGGGTCATGAGCTCTTTGAACTCGTCTGACAGATCGGGCGAGCCGCCGGCGGCGCTCTCAAGCTTCCGGATCCTGGCGTCAAGGTTCGCAAGCAAATCGAGCACATGGTTTCGGATGACGCCATCCCGCTTCTCCTTGAGCGACGGGATGAACTCCGTCATCCCGCCGCGTTGTTTGACCAGCATCGTGCGCCTCCTCAGCTCAGTGTTGCGCCAAGAGAGTGGATGCGCGGATAGACCAGGTTGTTGCCGGTGAGGATGGCCTTGTAGCGAACGCGGGTGCCCGCGGGATTGGTGAATGTGCGCAGGTAGACGTATTCGGTCCAGGTCTGGTCAACCTCGCGAGTCGAATCGAGCGCCATCGGCTCCCACGTAGCGCCGCCGTCGTTTGAGGTGAACCACTCCATCGAGCACCCGCTGGGTATGTTCATCTGTGCGTAAACCTTGGTCGATTCCACCCCTTGCGTAAGCTCATTCTCCCGGCTGATGTACGTGCCGCTGGGGCTATTGAGATAGCCTATGAGGTTCACGTCGAGGTAATTCAGAGCCGGAGTGTCGTTTGGCGTGCTGCTTGTGAGCCTCGCCCGGACCGTGATCTGCGCGGCCACATTCGGCAAGCTCTCCTCCTCTTCGGGCACTATCGCATCCCACGAACTGCCGCCATCGGTCGAGTAGTCCCAAGTGATGCCCGTGCGCTGCGGAATGGAGGAGTACTCATCCAGGTTGATGTCGGTGAACTGCACCCCCGTCACAGGCTTGAAGCGCACCTCACCCTCGGCCTCGAAGTCGAAACCGTAGATCCGCATCGCAAGGTCGGAGCCGTTGAGTGGAGTCCAGGTCTCGGCGTTGGAGCTTTCAAGCAGGGCACCCGCCGCATAGGTCTGCTTGGTAATGACCCCATTCTGCCCCATCTGTCCGAGGGTCGCTACGCGCACGCGATAGTTGGTGCTGTCGGTGAGAATGACTACAGCGTAGCTGGTGTTAGCATCAGCGCTCATGGGATTGCTGAACATGACCTTGGTCTCGGCGTTCAGGTTCACCTCGGCCGGCGAGACGACCTGCTGGGCGTATATGACGTCGTTGGGCAGTCCCGTGGTGACTCCGCGAATCTGCACGGTCACGGGAGTGGACGCGTCCTTCTTCGTGAAGTAGATGCCAACTGCGGAGATGACCCTGTTCTCGGTGAAGCTGAACGTCTGCGCGAGCGGGTCCCACCTGTTCCAGCCCCACCACCATCGCCACACCGTACGAATCACAGGGACGCGGATGATCCGCTCCTGGATGATGGTCTGCTGTTGGATAATAGTATTGGTGACCTCGACACGTTCGACCCGAGTCACGACCAGCGGGTCGTTTATCTGCAGACTGGCCTGAGCGGAATACGTGCCGTCAGTGACTTCGACGATCCGGCTGCCGTTGCTGGCGCTCTCCGGGATGACAAATGATGATGTCACCCGCCCAGCAGCATCGGAATGAACGTCTGTCGCGACCACCTGGCCGTCGCAACGGATGGTAATATGCTCCGCGCTGGGAGTGAAGTTCGATCCAGTGACTGCGATCCCAGTCTGTCCCCTGCGGCCAATGTTCGGGGTCACCTCGACCGTCGCCGGAGGCTTTTCGAACACGGCGTAGGGATTGATGTTCTTCTCCTCAGACCAGTCGAGCTGCTGTGCGAGCACCTTTTCAGTGCCAGGCAGGAGAACGAGGCTGCCCGCAAAAAGTGCGCTGCTCGCGGCGGGATTGACCTGCAGAACACGTGAAGTCGCGGCACGGGCAGGTGCTACGAACTTGCGAATACCATCAACGCGCGCGCTCCATTCGGAGTGGAATGTGTCCGATTGAGCTTCGTTGGAGAAGTCATCTGAGTAGATGCCTTTCTTGGTTTGCGCGTCCCTGTTCTGCAGTTCGTTGTTCATCTGATACTGCGCGTCGTTGTATTTCAGGTCCTCCACGTCTTGGATCATCTGGTGGATCTGGGACATGGTGATCCGTGTGAGACCGAAGTTCCGGATCGTCATCGCGACCGAATCGGCCGGGCAGTCGACGCTGCACAGAGCCAGGCTTCCCTCCGGCACTATCGGGAGCTTTGGAAAGTCCGAGGGCGCGCCCTCGATACGTTTGAGTTCTCGAGCTGTCGCATAGATGATGTCCTTCCTACCGAGGTAATAGTCGTAGTCGATGCTGCAGTTCGAGCCGTTCACGGGATCACTGCCGACTCCGTTTCTGCCGAAGTTGATGACACTTGTGTTCCCCGGGGCCATCTCGGGCGAAGGCTGGGAGAGTCCACTGGAGTTAGACGCTGGCGGCGTGCTGGTCGTGGCCTCATCCACGGCGTCGTCGATGTATGATGTGACTCCCGAGCCTACTTCCTTAAGCCTCTCAAAGCTCGTCCTGCCCGTATTGGGCGACGCCCGGTATATGCGATAGCCTGTAGCGCCGCTTATCGGCTTCCATGTAATAAGGTTAGCCTCTCCAGCGGCCGTCTGGCGTGAGACGACCCGACCGCTGATGTATTCGGTCTCGCCAGACGCCGAGAGCGCCGTGACCACATAGAAGTACTCGGCTGCGGCGGGATAGCCGGAGCGTCCGAACCACCCGCCATCGACATAGTCCGTACCCTCGATCATCTGCTTCACATAAGTCCAGCGGACGGTGTAGGTCGTCCCTATCGCGGGCTCACTGCCACTGCCCAGCCAGTCGACATAGTTGCCGCTCTGCTGCCAATCAGTACCTTCGGCGAAAACCGTCGCGCCCTGGCTCACCTCGATAATGTCCACGACAGGATTCGGCACGAGCAAGTCCTCGCCGCCACCGACCGATCCACGCGTGATGTTCGAGACTATCTCCACTATCGCCTCGACCTGGGTGGTCTCTTTGAGAGGTGTACAGTTCAGGGCGTAGCTGCGCTGGCCGGTGACGAACGTCTTCTGTTCTCCCCGAACACTCTTGGTCGCGACCGACTTGGGAACCACGGTTGTCGTCGGCAGGTCCTTCTGGAGACGATATCCCTGTATGTATGCGCGGCCTGCGTTGGTGATGACCCGCACGCTTGCGCCGTCGTTTGAGCCGATGAAGCTGTCGAATCCCTTGACGAGATAGCTGCCCGCCTGGTCGTAAGTCCTTTCCGCCAGGTTATTGAGGAGGGAGTTCAGACCCTCGGCAGCGGCAAAGGAAAGCTGGTCCTCGGTAATAGACGCGACCGTTATGCGGCTGCCAGGTAGAGTGCCCAGGAAGTCACTGAGGTAGATGCTGGACTTCTCCTGCACCGTCGCCGTAACATCACCACTATCGCGGTCGAACTTGTATATGGGAACCACTTTACGCTGCGTGACATTACTTGGCAGGCTCTCGCCGCTCGTGTCGTGATCCCTGAGAGAGAGGACCCATTTCTCTCGCTCCGCTGTCTGCTCGCCTGTCGCAGGGTTGATAAGCCCAGCATCCTGGTTGTAACCATAGTTAGACTTCAAAAGCTCGACGTACACATAGTCGACGCCCGAAGTCTTTGCCGGATCATAGGTAAGGACCGCGCCCGGTACGCTCTCGATATGCCCGTCGATGTAGGTGACACCGGCTGACACCGTGACCACGTTACCCGCGACCGTCACTACAAGCCCGGAGATTATCGCTCCCTCCTTGAAGAGCAGGTCGGCGACTTTCTTGTGCTCATTGATGACGATGTCCTGGGCTTCGTTTAGCTCCGAGTCCAGCAGGTCTCTGTCCTGATGGTATCTCACCCGCTTATAGTTCTTGGTCGGGTCGAATGTGTTTCTGGAGATGGTCAATTCGCTCCTCCTATATCTTTATGACCCCGACAAGCTCAACGCGGGTGTCGGAGGTTTTCACAAAGTCTGGGATGTTCTTTACCTCGTAGAGGTAGCCAGGGTTCTGCACCTGGCCTGTTGGATTGGTTGCGGCGCTGTAGATGCCACCCTCGGCATAGTCGGAGGCGACACTGTCCACATAGGCGACGTTTCCGCCGAAAAAGCCATACTCACGGATGGTGATTCCGTTTGCCTCAGATTCATCGAATCTAAAGAAGACGCCGATGACGCGGCTCTCGTTGATTGTCTCCGAGTAGCGGATGCCGTTCACCTCAAGCGCGCCCTCGGGGTCCTCCACCAGAAAGGTCATCTTGTAGCAGCACTTACGAGCCCGCTCATGCAGTAGCTGCGTCTGCTCGAATGCGGGATCCGGCGGGTTGAGCGGATCTGTGAACGTCGAATCTCCGTCGCCTATGGCGCAGTGCGTGATTCCCTCTATTGGATCACCTTTGAGAAGCCGCGCGGTCAGCACTCGACCTGCGGCGGTTATGAGTCCAAGTGACATTATGTCATTCTCCTTGAGTAGATATCTCGTGGCTTTCTCGAATGAGCAGACCGTAGATGACCAGTTGAGCGTCCACATCCGGCGCTACCCGCCGAAGCACGACCAGTTCACCATCAGCTTCAAAGCCAATGTGCCGAATGATGGTGAGGAGGCTGTCCATTGAAAGCAGCCCATCATCTATTCCAGCGGACATATCAGCAAGCAAACTGTAGGGCCCGCTCACTCGCAGGCGTGAGTCAGCGCTGTGGCTGGTCCCGCCGAAGATCACGGCTCTTGTATCACCAAGCCTGGCGATAGCTCCCGTTATAGAAAGGAACAGGTCGGCGTCACGGGCAACTGCCTGAGATACCCTGAGCCGCGAATCGGCCCGCAGAAGCTGAGGATCGACTATTGCCAGCAGCACATCAGCGTCGAGGCCTGTGTCTCCATAGGCTCCTATTCGAGTATCCGCTTCGAGCCCAATGAGACGCGCCACGTTCACGCGGACATCGGATGCCTGCTCCAGTAGAGCGGTAATAGACCACTTACTATCGGCCTGACGACTCATTGCGCCAGACACCCTGAGCCTGCCATCGGCAGCAAGACTGATGTTCCGGCTTACCGGTCCATCCGAGCCAAGGAACTCGTAGAAAATGCCAGCGTTCTTCGGCCCGAGAAAGTGAGTGGTTGGTAAGACCCGACCGGTTTTGCTGGCAATGCTAGCTTGCCTTCCGCTACGGACGGTCACGTTTGACCTTGCCCTTTATGATGACAGCCTTGCCTACCGTGACGAAGAACTTGTTCGTCGGGATCAGGCAACCCTTTCGCACACCAAAAGTCTTGCTCTTTCCTGCCCTTACAGCCATCGATTACTCCTTGACCGCACAGAACCCGGCGCTGGCAAGGTTGAACATCTTATAGGTGCCCGACCCTGTGTCGATTACATCCTCAGAGTCGCCCGCGCTTGCTCCCATAGCGTAGACCTCTATAAGTTCGCCACGAGGTTCCTCGTTGCCCGTGCCTGACATGACCACAAACCAAGGGAACATCGTAACGAGACCGTAGCGGGCGTCCGGATCAGCGCTGTTGAGAATGGTGCTAATCGGCGCATAGCAACTGCCACTCTGACCACTATAGCTAACCCAGCCGTCCCACTTGCTGGTTGCCTGAAATGTCCCCGGCATCTGTGTCTTGCCAACTATTAGTGGCTGCGGGTCTTCTCCTATCTTCGCCCCTGCGGCATAGCTGTTCGATAGGGAAGATATGGTTATGGTGTTGGGACTTGACGCGGTGTCGACTGCTGCTACAAGCGCTCTTTCGATGCTGGCGTTGTCCTTTATGATGTAGGATTTGCCTGCCGCAAAGATAGAAGCATCATCTACAGGCACGACCACGTCGCTTCCTGCTGTAATGTCGGCCCCGACGATAGCGACCCTATCGGACCAAAACCGCCTGACGATGCCGCTGTAGTGGCCGTAGTAAGTTGAGACGAACTTGGTCACGATGAAGACGTGGTCGAGATCCGCGTAGATCCAGTATAGGAACTGCGCGGTGTCCTTGGTGTAGAACGCTGTGCCGGTGGTGCCTGTTGCGAACGCATCTTTCACTGGCGCATGGGTTGTGTTGTTCCAATACTGCGTAGCGCGGACCGCTATGATGTTGGTGTTCGAATCATTTAGATACTGCAGATAGATGTCTTCTGTGCCGGATTCCCCGCTGGAGTAGACGACGAAATATGGCTGCGCGAGTCCCATCTGGTCATCGTGCAGTGTCCATCCGCAGGTTGTGACCAGAAATTCTTTGAGTTTGGCGTGCATGTCTGCCGTGTTCTCGGCCATTCCTGATGTCGAATGATATGCCATATTTGCCTCCCTAGACTGGTGTCTCTGTTCCGGTCAGCCGGAGCTTGATGTCGAGTTTGTTCTGGACGGGCGTCCCTGCCGGGACTGTGAATCTTCGCCAGAATGATATGGCCGCGCCGTATGCCTTGTCACCAAGAGTAAGCTCGGTGCCCGCCACGGCTGTCTCAAGCTCTGCCTGAGTGAGTGCGAGAGCACACCAACCTGATTCGTCGGAGCCGCTCGTGTCGATGGGTTTGACCTTCAGGTTGGTATAGTTGAATGCGGAGTATACCGCGATTCCGCTTGCATGGGCTGCTGCCGCAGTGCCGTTGTAACCACGCTGGACTGTCAGACTCGTTGTTCCGCCACCCGCAGTCACCAGCATTTGCTCATCTTCGGCAACGATGACTTCACCATTGACAAAGCGTGGCTGGGCAAGCGGCAGATTTGTCTGGGAGTTCGTGACAGCGCCTGAAAGCGCAGTTTGCTCGTTGGCGATGAAGATCTCCCTGTCTCTCGACTCCCCGTCCGTTCCGTTGTACGTGTCTGAGTCGGGGTTGGTCATATCGCCTTCGGATATCTGCTGTGTGAGCAGCCCGTCTTTATAGAGATGCAGTGCCAATTATGCCTCCTGTGAACCTGGCCATCGAGTGACCACGTAAAGATTCGTTGCCGCCTCAAGCACCGGCTCGGCGAGCGTATAATAGTCTTTGCGCTTGAATCTGACCTGGCACAGCCTCCGGCCAAGGGCAAGCTTCGAACGGTTCAGATGTTGCCTGGTGAGCCGAACATACGGTGGTGCAATGAGTTCGGATGGATCGACCGCCACTGGGCACGTCATAGAGAGCCGCCGCTCATCTATCTCCACACCCAGCAATCTGGCGGTATTAAGCGAAATGCTGTTCAGCTTGCCCCGGGTAGTGCGGCCATGCCAGCGATTGATGAGCATGCCGGCGCTGACGAAATCCTGCCTGACCGTAACCTGCTCGGTGATGCGCCAGTAAGACCAGCTGCTTCGTCGCAGGTTCAAAGGGCGTTTTGAGTTCAGATGGTCGTGCCCAACGACAAATGCCTCACGCGGGCGTACGTCACTCGGGAGCGTTACTATCCTGCCTATGGACCCGAAGCCATCGGTGGGCATCGACTCATCGGAACGCATCCACTGAATGTAGAACACCTTCGTTCCTGCCGGGGAGTGTTCACGAAGCGCGTCGCGCAGGCCACTTGTTATGTTCTCGCAGATGATTCGATAGACGCCGAGGCTGTAAATGCGCCCTGGTAGCTTGGATGCATTCGTACAAGAGCGCTTGTTGAGCCGCAGCGCTGAGCGAAAGGTCTCGTCAATCTCCCCTTCCCAGCCGACATTGATAAGCGAATGACCAATGGCTGGAATGCTCCCCTTGCGCCGATACTGCTCGACGATCTCAGCAATCTCCCGGCGCTGCGTATCCGGATCGCGCGTTGGGTCAAAGCTGTAGCCGACTATAGCCGAAACGAGCGGCAGGAACCGGGGATCACAAGTGTCCACATTCCAGATGTCCGGGAGCCGGTCGATGAGGCTCTTGATCTCATCGAGCGTTTCGGCAGGAATGGTCAGAAACGCACGCAGATCACCGGCGGTATCGCGCTCACGATAGATCGGCGGCAGCAGGTCTGGAAGCTTATCCGCGAAGTAGCCGCTCATAGCGTCGCGGTCCTCATATCCAGATGGACCTCACCGAGTGTTGCTATCTGGCCCGGGCGTATGTCGATGTTGGCTTGCGGAGAGTAGAGTGTAATGTGACTCACCCCGCGCACGCCGTCGATGAGCGAGACCATATCGGAGAAGTAGACAGACTGGCCGAAAGTCAGCTTCTCGAATGAGAAGAACTCACGAAGCGCAGATTCGATCCGCATGCGTACGGCCTGAGCGTCTTCGGTAGGATAGACATAGACTTCGGCGTCGATATTCACAGGCCGGTAGTTCGGGTCGAACAGGTTTACCTCGACTGTGATAACCTTGCGGCTCTCAATGAACTCGGCGAGCTCGCGTTTCAGAATTGGAGAAGGCAGTCCACCTCCATCCGGCGCTACAGCCATGTTCACCTGGTAATACCGGATGTTGGCGCAATCATTGGCGTCCAATACCTGAGCCTTAGCTACACCCGGGAAGCCCTCGGCGAGCGCCTTGTAGTCATCCTTGGTAACGGCTTTCCAGAGTGAGCGCAGTTCAGCCGGAGCCTGCAGCTTCGCGTGTTCCAGGGTCTCGCGGTCGGAGCCACCTGTGGAGGCTACTGGGTTGGTGACAGTGAGATCGATTTGTGTTCCGTCGTGGTAGACCGGGCTGACGACATCCGTCACCAGGTCACGCCCTATGTTCCCTTCCGATCCCAGTGTTTCCAGATACTCGACGGTGACTGCTTCACCTGCAGGCGGAACAGCGCCGTGGATTGCATCGCCGAAGATGATCCACGTAACATCCAGCCCGTCAGTATCCACCTGAAAGTGCTTCGAATCCGGTGCGCTGTCGATGAAGAAGTGCGTCTCCTCCCAGTTGTTCTCCCCGACCTTCACCCGCACGCTCCCCTGGGCGATGCTGGTGGAGGCAAGCGCAAATCGCTGACTTCGGCCAGCCGTTGATATGAAGTCCTCACTCTTGCGCGTTCCCTGCCGCGCGCCGACGTCTACCGAGAGCTGTCCGCGTGGAATCACCGCATCCTCGGTAGTCTCAAAGTCCACATCACCGTCGTCGAGCTTTGCCTTACAGACGGTCCTTGCTGGAACGGTGATATCTTCGGCAATTGCAGACGGCAGAGCAAAACGCAGAGTCGTGGTCGCGGCAATCGGGGTGTCCAGCCTGTAGCCAATGAGTTTGCAGAGGTTGATGACATTCTGGCGCTGCCGGGCAGTTGGCAGAAATGCCTCGGCGGCCTGCGCATCCAAGTAGTACGCGAGCATATCGCCGACACCGCAAAAGAGCTCAAGGAGCACCACGCCCAGGTCGGACTCGTTGAAGTCAGTCCAGCGGTCGGTAAGCTGGGGAATGCGCGAAAGCAGTTCCTGGCGCAGGGATTCATAATCCTTATTACTATATGAGATGCTCGCTCTACCCACGAATCGGTCCTCCATCCTGGATTGCATCGCGGCAGAACGGCCACACCAGATTGCCTGCCACCTGCGTGTCTATCACCCGGTAGGAAATACGTACATCTAATGTATAGGCGTCGGTTGCCTCCGGCGAGTCATCGAATGTGACATCGGTCACAAGAATTCGCTTCTCCCATCGCTCGATTGCGTCGATCACATAGTGCCGGATCAGACCCCTTAAGACGGGATCGTTTGGTTCAAAGACAAGGTCTTTCAAGCAGGAGCCAAACTCCGGGTTCAGAAACCGCTCGCCCGGGCGCGTGCCCAGTATCTGCAGAATGCTCTCGTGAATGTGGGCGTGATCCATCGATGTGACTGTCGAGACCTGCGCGCCGCCGGAGCGTTTGGCGAATGCAAAAGGGAACCGTAGTCCCTTGCCGAGGAAGTCCATGCTCATCAGTCATGCTCCTGGCAATCGAAGCAAACCGGCGCATTGTCGTTATCAGCGCCGCTTCCATGGCCGTGATCCTGCGTAAACCGGATCACGAGGTCCAGCCCGGTCGCGAGCGATAGATGGATGGTGCCATCGGCCTCTATCATCCCTGCGTGGCCGCTCTCCACTGCGCGGAAGCTCTTCGACCCGCCGGAGATGCTGCGAGCCTGCACCTCTTCGCCAACTCCATCGATGCGGCTGATTCCGACGATATTCACCGTGCCGGTCGGATTGATGATGATGGCGAGCTTTTCCTGTCGCAGCACATCAAGCCGAGTTCCATCCGGCAGCGCCGCCGTATATCTGCCATCCGCCGCAAGCGTCGGTTCGACGTCGTGAGGCAGTCCCTCCATTCCACAGGCGTCGTGCGTCACCGCTATGGCATCAGATATAAGATCAAGCTCCATCCCGCCCGGCAGCGTAACTCTGCCCGCGCGAGACGGAGAGACTGGCATTGCCGTGCCATTCTCACCGATAGAGACCAGTCCTCCATCGGGCAGGACTCTCAGGAACGCTCCATCCGAAAGCGAGAACAACCGACCGCCGTCGGGAAGATCGCGGATAGTAGTCCCGACCGGCACTGACTGGAAAGGATGCGCATCCGCGTCATCATCCAAGCGGCGCAGGTATTCACCGGCGCTCTGCTGGTGCAGGGCAAGCATTCTCTGCGCCTCCTGCTGGAGTTGCTGGGTCGCAAACCAGGTCTGCTCCATGATCGTGCGGATGGCGCTAAGATCATCAGCCATCCGTTCCAGATGAGGCCGCTCGTGGTCCAGGCCGAACCATTTCCAGAGACCTTGAGCAATTGCCATCAGCTCATAATGGTTCTCCGAAGAACTGGTCTGCTCCATAAGCGGCTGTAGTGTTGTCTCGTTATCTGCCATTTATCACATCCTCCGGTGACAGGAGCCTGATGTTGCCGACATACCAGCCGTCAAACATCTGATAGAGCGCATCTTTGGTGTCCCATACAAAGCGCACCGTGACGCTTCTGCCGATAAACTCCCACAAGTCGACTCGCTCCGTTCGCCTGGGGATAACACACGGCTGATTCCAGGCGGGATAGATCACGTATGGTGGGTTGAAATTGCGCTTCCACTTATTGTTGAAATAGAGGTCAAGGCAGTCGTGATTGTGCGCCGCCATACTCTCTATCTCGCCCCAGACATCAAAAGCAAGCCAGTAGTGCTTATCAAGGTCCAGCATCAACGCAAGCTCGCCCTTCACGCGTATGTTGCAGCCCCACTGATCGAACCAGTCGGTGAAGTACTTGAAGTGCCAGACTCCATCCGGCAGCTCTTCCACGTAGCCGCTTGGCACGATCTCACGAATAGGAGGCTTCGCGGGAGCCTGCTCCTGCTCAATTCCGACCTCCACCTGGACATAACGGCGGGAGGCAACGATACCTTCGCAAACTGCTTCGGCCACGATAACGGCCGCACCGGCGTTAGCGCCGTAAGTGAGCACTCCGCTTGATACTGCGGCTATGGTCGGCTCCGTTGTTGTAAAGGACACATTCCCATTGGGATTGCCAAGGATTTCGAGCGGCACTGACTTCGCCACCTGATCATACGGTTGCACGATAAGCCTGGGCCTGACATTCCAGTATGGAAACGCTAGCGGGCTCTCAAGCATCGGCAACCGCCGCAGCGACGCTTATAACCTCAACCTGCACATACCGAACGCTCGAGCGGTCCTCACTGTCGTAAGCAGCGATGATCGTCGCGCCCACGTTGTAGCCCAGGGAGACAAGACCATCCTCACTTACAGTCGCTATGGCCATGTTCGATACATCGAAGCGCACTTGGCCCCTTGGATTGCCACGAACCGATAGCGGCACGGTCATGTTGAGTGAGCCATGCGAAACCCTTATTGACTTGGGAAACACATCCCAATATTGCACCTGATCCAATGCTCACCTCAGTTCTCAAAAACATTCAAGCTGCCGCTTACTATCACGGCACCGCAGCCTGCGATATCACCGAGCCTTGCGTTGGGCCTGCCATCCGTTATGATGTTCATACTCCCGCCAACGATGGGAGTCACGCCGTGTCCGGGAATCGGGCATACATGCATATCACCCACTCGTGCAACCGGCCTGCCGTTCACGAGCGTGGTTACTGACCCTGTGATGATCGTACCGCCGTGACTTGAGGTGTCGCCAAGTCTCGCTTGCGGTCTAGCCATGATCAGTGCCTCCCGAAGTAGTTGATGATCGCGCTTATGATGCCACTCACGATTCCGCCTAGAGTCACCACCAGGCCGACCACCTTCCACATGGTGTCGGTCCCGACTTTGCCATCCATCGCAGAATTGAGATTCTTGATCTCATCGGCATGGCGGCGCAGATCATCATTGACGCCGCGAACGATAAGGTCGACATACTCGCGGTCGCTCTTCTTTTCGATGCGCTGCTCGATCATCTCAAGGCGATTCTGTATATCGCGGCGATGATCTTCGAGTATCGTGCGAAACTCCGAGCGCCAGGCATCGAAGGTCTTTGCGAGCATCCTCTCGCTATCCACCCATCCGCACTGGGTCGGGCCCTGGCATTCGTTGTGAACGAGTTCGTCTTTCATGGATTGATAAGCACCTTCCCAGACGAGCGCACAACGATATGCCCGGCTGACCCGTCCATTATCACCTTGCTTCCGGTTCTGTCTTTGAGTCGAATCTGCTCCTTGCCCGAAGCCGAAATAATACGGACTTCCTGTGTGCCACCAAGCCCCCAGATACTGATGCTCTCCCGGCCCTTGGTGGTGTCGATGAGTATCTTCTGCCAACGAGACCGGGTCTTGTCGCAGGAGAGAATGTGAATCTTCTCCTTCTCGTGCCAGGCTTCAAGCCGGACGAACTGACGGCAGACATCCGTTATCTGAACAAACGCTTTGCCGCCTTTGATATCCCGCGAGATATCGATTTGCTGACCTGTCGCACCAGCACCCGCTTCGCTGTTTGTTTGAGTGTCTTGCGCATCGTACGTCCCACGCCGCCGAGTATTTTCACTTTGAACCTCCGCCTTAACTGGGCAGTGCATATGCAGTATCTGTCCGGCCCTGTCGATTATCTTTAGAAACTCCTCTTCGTCCCGGTCGTCCATCACGATGGTATGGCCGGTCTCGGTCTTCACGAGCACCTTTCTGCGCGGGCAGTAGTAATCCGGGTGAGAGTGGAACTTGTCGTGTTCCCGATCATCCGCCGAGTCCATCGCGTGCTCGCATTTGTCTTCGCAGTCCCGACAGGTCGCGGACGAACACAGCCGCTTCGACTCCTGGGGCTGTTCACCCGGGTTGGATCCTGCGAGCCAGACACCGCTCCAGATGGGGTATTGCGGGTCGCCGCCCTCAAACTCCGCCCAGACCGACGCGGCCTCTTCGGGGATCAGGAACATGCCGGTATCATCATTGCCGCCATAGAGAAAGCAGGGCCATGCCCAGTCCGACCAGTTATCTTTGCCGACTCCGAGGACTGCAGGCACTTCCAAACGACATCTGCCCAGTCTCTCCGGGTCGTTATTATCACGCACGAAGGCGCGGTACTTGCCGTACCATTTGTCCTTGTAGCGCTCCTCGTGTTGCTGGTCTTGAAACTCAAGCATGGCCCACTCCTATCTACAGCCAGCGGAAGACTTCGCGAAGAACACGCAAGATAACGGACTTTGGCGTCTTCTTCACGTCGACCTTGGCAACGGAGTCACGGATGGCGTCCTTCGCCGCATCGGGAAGCTTCTTCTCCGTCCCTGCTACTCCGCTCTTGACCTCACCGGCCCCCACGCGCTCGATGACACCTATCACGGTATCAAGCGCGAGCGCCTGCGCACGGCCCCAGGCTGTCAGCTTGATGATGGTGAGCAGCGAGACAAGAAACGTCGCGAAGAGCTCCTTGTGGCTGAGAATGAACGTTACAATCTGATCGATCTGCATTATGCGGTTGCCTCCTTGTTACTTGCTGAGAATGCGCCCTGTATTGGCGTCGATTCGGACCATCTGCGGCTTCGGATTCACCGGCCTTGCCGGTTGGGGCCGTTTGACCTGTGCGGTGTGTCCCGACTTGGTCGCTGCCTGCTTCTCTTCGACTCGGCTCAGGACAGGCTTGGGATGTCGCGGCGCTTCGTGATCGTTGCGCTTGCCTTTGGCCTCGACTGACTTGCTGCCAGCGCCCTTTCCCAGCGCGTTGCGCTTGAGCTTCAGCTCGCATGAATATCCATCGCCGAAGACGTGCCGCACCGAGGTGCAGTAGTATGTGCCGGAGAACTTTCTACCGACTCCCTTGATCTCGATGTTCTGCTTTGCGTGCAGTGTCGGTATGCCGATGGTGACTGCGGCCGCTTCTACCTGCCGAAGCTCGGCTTCTTTGAAATGCCCCTCCGCTTTGTCCTGAGCAGGCTCCTGGCGTGGCTCTTCGTGAAAGCTCTCCGACCGCTCGAAGCTCTGCGCAATCTTGCCCGACTCTTGCTTGCGGAATTTGCCTTCGCCGGTGTTGCCGTCGACGAGGTATGTCTTTTTGCCAAGCGAAGTCCGGTCTGTCGCGGTTGCGTTGTTGGCCGCATGTTCGACGTGGCCCTTCTTGCGTGGATCGACGCCGACAGCCTTGGTCTCCGTGCCAGCGCCTTTCACGCCCTGCGACTGAGTCGACGGAGTGAATGAGCGCAGCACTCCCTCGCGGTCGGTGAAGTACTCCAGCGCCATCCCCGGTCGCGATTCGAGCTTCCTTGGGTGGAAGTGTAATTCGTCGTCCTGGATGTAGAACACGAACCCGGTCACTCCCTTGCCGTCCTTGTCACGGCTCTTGGCAGCAAGCTCTTTGAGAAACTGGGCGTCGGAAAGATTGCCCTGTGCCACCCTGAGATGCCTGCCAACGGTCTTTGTCACCACAGTAGTCAACCCATGCTCTGTTGCGATTTTCTCCGCGATCTCCGAGTAGAGAATGCCGGGGGCGGGCTTCCGCCACACGCGCTGAATCTGTTTTCCAGCGAGTTTGTGGCCCTTGTCGTAAGCCTTGAGCTTGATAGTTGGCTCACCGGTTTCAGGGAAGTCATAGTCGATATCCTTGATGACCGCGACCTTCTTGGGCGAGAGATCGTCAGCGTAGCCAAACCGAGCTGTGATCTCATTGCCTTCTTGAAAGAGCGGATCGTCCACGAACTGCAGATACCTGTCCGTGACTGATATCTCCATCACATCCATTTCCTCTTCGTTGTCCTCAAAGACAAACGAGGTTATCTCATGGGTGATGTCCTTGGAGAGCCGTCTGCCCTCGATCTCTATCAGGAATGTTGGCTGGTACACGTCCAGTTGCATCGCGTGATTCACCGACCTCTAGTAGGTTAAATGCCGTGGCGTTCACTGGAGTGTTCGGTTTTCGAAGGAGGCCACAGATCCGGGGTGCATAGTCCAAGCGGATGGGGATGCTCAGATCACTGGAGTATTCTCATCTCAACATGCTCTACCGACGGCAACCTGAGCACTCTTCCAAGCTCGATCTCTAGCGGAAAGAAGATGTCGTTGTAGTCGCAGACAACCCACCAGAGTTCCGCCCGGCCAAGATAGCGATAGGCAATGAGGTCGATGCGATCTCCTTCGACCACGGTATGGAACACATCGTCAGGCCGAGGCGAAGTATCTATGGGCTGCCTGGTTCCCATAAATTCCTGGTCGCTGTCCACGTAGAGAATGCACGTGGCGTATCTTGAGTCCGGACCTATCACCTGCGCACCTCCGTGTAATCGACTGACTTCGCGACTATCTCCTCAAGAGTCACGTCTACCTCGGCATGCTGCGGGAGCAGACTGTCTTTATCGAAGAGATGGAAGTAGCGCGTTCTTACCTGCCGCACCACGCACATCGTCCCCGGATAAAGATCGCCGAGGAAGAAGAGCACCTTGTGCGGTGCGTTCTTGAGCATAGTCCTCTCGTGCTGTGGATAAAGCAGCGACTGCAGCCAGGCCACTTTCTCTTTGACCGGTCCCTTGAAAAGCGAGAGCTTGAATGATATCTTCCGAGCTTCACCAGAGACATACTGATAGCGCGGATGGCTCATGCCGGGCACCTTTATGGTGGCGAAGTCAGTGCTCTTGTCGTCGGTTATCTCGTCGGGATTGTACTGGAACTCCAGCGACTCGCGAGTCACAACATCCACGATGTAGCCAGTCGTCTTCCTTAGATCAGCGCGCAAGACCGGACCTCCTGGATCATGACGATGGGTTTGCCGATTCGCCGTGCATGTTCCATCTCCCGGCGCATTCCGTCCGAGACGCCTTCGCCGACATATGCCCATACCACGCCACAAATCTCCATGAAGCGCAGACCCATCGATATGCCGAGATCACGCTCACGCGAGTCGAGGTCATTCAGAAACTGCGTATAGAGAAGGTGCGGGGCGAACGGCGCAAGTCCTGCATCAGTAGCCATGCGGCAGAGCACCTGAGCTACTCGCACGTTATGCTCGATGTCACCCGCATATCTGCTGCAGATGAAGACCCTCTGCGCCTCAGGCTGACTCATAGTTTCGAACCTTTCTCTCCCGCATATCCTTGTATACAGCCTGAGCGATCTTTCGGCCGTCGAGATTGGTAGTGACCGTTACGTCAATGGGTCGCTCCGCCACGCCATCGAGCTTCGCCAGGATCGCCTCAAGTATCGGCCGCATGTCCTGTGATGGTGCTTGTGTATCTGTGGTCTGGCTGCTGCCCAGTGATCCGCGTGTGATCGATAGCAGCCTGGTCCGGTTTGCCTGTCGGCCGCTAGCCTCGCCCACCGGCGCTCGCTCAATAGCAACACTCGATGGTGTAACCTCCGGTATTGCACCGGCTATTGCCGGGGTGAGCGCCAGCGTGCCCGCGACCGCTGTCGGCAGCACTGCGGACTTGGCAACTCCGAATGCCTGTCTGAGAGCCTGGGCTGGCAGTTTGGATGCACCGGCAATTCCAGAGCTGAAAGCCTCAAGTAAGGCAGCACCACTTCGCGTCAGTGTGGAGAGAGGCCCTTCTTTTGCGTCCGAGAAAGGCAGCAGCCTTCGAAGCCTCGAAAGCACCGACCTTGCCGCCTCGTAAGGCACATTCATTGCCGAGCGGATACCGGAAGCGATGGTGGTCATCATTGAGCGTCCGCTTGCAAACGCGTTTGCAACAAGATTGCGTGCACCGGAGAGGATCGATGAGAACGCGCTGGATGCTGCGCTGCGCACTGTCGACCAGGCAGATGAAGCAAATCCCACGAGACTGGCGAACGGCGCTCTCAGCCACCCGATGGAGGACGACGCCATAGAGCGAATGCCTGACCATGCATATGATGCAGATCCTGCAACCCGCGACCATGCGGATCCCGCGACTCCGGCGACCCACCGAAAGGGTGCCGATACAGAGGAGTAGGCAGATGAGCCGATGGATATCACTGCATTCCAACCGGCAGATGCAGTTCCTGTGATCCCATTCCAAGCAGAACTCGCAATCTGCGCACCGGCCGATAGAGCACCGGAAAGCGTTGAGACGACCTGCGAGCCAATGGATTTCAAGCCATCCCATACCCAGCTAACAGACTCCAGCATGCGCTGGAATACATAACTCAGCGCCTGTGCCGGAAATGTCACCATCGAGAGCATCCCCTGAGCAAGCGTCCGCAGCAACGCCGCTCCTGATGCGGTCAGAGACGAGAGTGGTCCAGTCTCGGCATCCGAGAATGGCAGCAGGCGTCGCAGCCAGCCAAGGGCGCGCTTCAACATCTCGAAGGGGTATGTGGCCGCCGACCAGATGCCTTGCGCGAGTGTGATGAGTATCTTCTTTCCTGCCTCCGTGAGATTCAACTGACCCGAAAGAAATGCTCGGATTGTCCCGAACACCCGGGAGAGCGTACTTATAATCGGTAGGTTCGTGAACACCAATAGCAGAGCCGAGCCCGCTGATCTGAAGAACCCGCTTAATCCTGAGAACAGCCCTCGCAAATACCCCCATGTCGTCGAGGCAACATCTTGCACCCACGCAAATGGAGTCGAGAGATATTGGTAGATCGCGCTGCCTATGGATTTGAGCCCATCCATCACTGATATATTGCCTGTAATCATCTGCCAAACCGTATATGCGACACGGCCTAACGCGAGCAAGCCTTGTACGAGCATCCGCAGCGGCAGGAAGAACTTGTAGACGTAGGGGGCCGCCGCGACAAAGGCCCCAATGATGACCCCGCCAAGCCAGAGAGTAGCTCTCACAACCAGCGCCACAACCCGGATAACGAACACAAGTGGGTAGATCACGAACTTCAGCACGTGCGCCCCGATCTGCAGAATCACGCCGAGCACCTTGCCAAGCGTCTGCCCCAGGCTCCTAAACGATGATGAATCCACCGACGTTGCGGCCTTGCCGAAGATCGCAAACACCGAAAGCACCGCTCCTCCCAGCTCAGAGAACGCGCCGGTCATCGCACGGATAGCGGGCTCCAATATCTTACGGATGCTTCCGAATACAGAGGAGAACGCATCCCACAGCCCGGTAAGAAACTGCCGCACGCGGTAGTAGACCTGGAAAACCGTGGTGACGAACTTCATAAGCCCAGCCGCCTCAAGCTTCTTGGCAAGCTCCGCAGACATCTGGCCGCCGCCGCCAGAGAGCGAACTGAAAAGCGCGCGTATGCCCTGGAATGCAAGGCTCACCTTGTTCCACACACCGAGAACCACATCTCGGATTCCGCCGAAGTTGGTTTCCCAGGCTCTCTTGAGAAGAACAACTGCAATGACCACAGTTGCGATGATGGCAACAACAGGCCAGAAGTAAGCTGAGACCGCCGCGCCGACTCCTGCAAGCATCGGCCCCAGCGCCGCGATTCCCGCCTGAACTGCTGGCATTACAATACCAATCGTTCCTATAGCGGCGGTCACGCTGCCGACCACAACAAGTGCAGCGCCGAGTGCGACACAGAGTGTGAGGATAGCTCTCGTGACACCAGGCGTGGACTTCGCCATGTCCTGCAAGCGCAGGATGAACCGAGATATCCCCTGGAAGACCGGGATCACGACCGGCAGCAGAGTTCGTCCGAGGATCTCTGCCAGATTCTGGATCTGCTGTTTCATGAGAGCAAACTGCGAGCCAATATCCATATTCATGGCGTTTGCCATCTCCAGGGTGATCGCGGTGCCGCCTTTCATTGCAGCCCCGACGCTCTTGATGTTGCCCTCGAGCTGGTCCATGCCCATAGACATCTGCAGCAGGAATCGCACAGCCTCGTCCGAGCCGAATGCTTTCTTCAGCTTCACTTGAGCCGCCGCCTGTGAGAGGTCCGGGAACTTGCCCTTTACTTCCTGCAGGATCGGCAGGATTCCCTTGAGCCTGCCACCCGCGTCCACAAACGAAAGGCCAAGCTCATCTCCCGCCTCGGCTACTTTCATCATGAAAGCCTTGTAGAGCGTGCCTGCTTCGGAACCCGGCATCGTTGTCTGGAGCTGGCCGAGGATCGCCATCTGTTCTTGCAGAGGCACGTTGGATGCGGCGGCGATTGCACCGATGTTCTTTATGGCTTCCGCCATCTGGGGTCCGGTTGTTTTGAAGACACCAACAGTCTGAGAAAGAGCGCCGGAGAACATCTTGGCCCACTCCGTGTCGGTCATGTCTTTGGCGAGTGGCTTGAAGATGCCGTATGCCGTGGTGAACGTCTCCACCATTTCCTGAGTTGTGGCCTTCGTGGCCTTGCCGGTAAGCGCCGCCATTGCGGCGAATGTGCCGACTGCTGTGTCGGAAAGACTCGCCAGCGCCGATTTCACATCGTAGGCCGCACCTATGAACTCGGCTTTGTTGGTCCCTGCCCATTGGTTTGTGAATGACTCCGCCGCGTCTTCCATTGCCCGGAAGTCTTTGACGCCAACTGATGCGAGTTCACCAAGAGCTTTCTGTGTTGCGGCGGTAGACGCCACCAGCGCAGTAGGCACCGCAAGAAGCGCAAGACCCGCACCGACCATCATCGTGCCTTTCTCGATGAGGCCGAGGTTGCGGGTCATGTTCTCGCCAGCCTTGGCGACGGATGAGTCCAGCGATTCCATAGAGGACTGGATGCGTGTCGCGTTGGCAGTGAATGCATCTTTGAGACTTACAATTATGCCGAGTCCAAGGTCACTCATCATTTGCGCGCACGCTCCAGTTCTTGTTTCTCATAATCAAGCTGACGCTCAAGCGCCTCGACGAACTGCTGCCGGGTCTTGAGCGGAAGTCCTGCAACCTCCGCATACTCCCAGTGCAGCCCGCCATAGGCAAGAAAGAATGCGTCTCTTACAATCGAACTCCGGGGAACAAAAAAGAGGGTTCTGCCTCCAGGCGGGTGCGGATTCTCGTTCCGCACGACTCGCAGTCGCATTCGATGGTTGTGTCGATACCTCCGTCTACGCGAAGCATCTCTGCTCTCAGAGCGCTGCGGTCCCGCATGGACATCTCAGCCAGGGCTTTCTTCGAGGGCGAATTGCTGTCTATATCCAGTATCCGAATCATCATGGCCGAGGAAATCGAGGGCTCCTGCATCTGCGCCAGCCGCTTCTCTTTGTGGCCGTCGAGATAGCCGAACCGGACCTTGGCTCCCGATGCTGGTAGGGTGAACACGAACTCCCGCTCCTCACCGTAAGGGGTGACGTTCAGATCATCTATGTTGATAGTCGCCCGGTTCTTAGCTCGGCAGGCAGGGTTGGGACAAGAAAGCTCAAGCTCGACTTCATCCCCGAGCGATATCTGGCGAAGCTTCACGAGAGTGAACAGCCTGTCGCCGGACAGCATATCCAGAATGACCCTGCTACCAATCTCATCGCTCTCACCGATCCGCAGTGTGCAGTTCGCGAGCGCCTGGTTCACGGCATCGCCGGATCTGATGAGACGCTGATTGGTTAGGATTTCCTCTTCCGCTCCGGTCATTTCCCGAAGCTCTATCTCATCACCGCTTGGCAGTTGGAATGTGTACATTTGCGCTCCCCCTTTCTAGTCCCACCACTGATAGCACAGGCTTATCTTCTCGATGGTATTGTCCGAGCTGCCGCCTTCGAGCTCATCGTATTCGAGTGATTTCACCCACGCGCCATGCAGTGTCCAACGCCGGGTTTCGTTGCCTGAGCGGTCATAGCGAACGATATCGATGTCGCGCATATACTCTTCGGGCAGCGCTCCAACGCCAGCATTCACATCAGCCTGAAGCCGCACCCAGTCACGGGCGGCTTCATCTGACCCGTCGGCAAGCACGCCCTTTTCGAGAGTGATGTCCTCGAACTTCATGCGCCCTGCTACTTTCTGGTCGAACATCGAGCCCGCGGGGGCGAACGCCACCTCCTCGAACTCAGTCTTGGGTTCCTGGCCTTTCTTGAACAGAGCCACATCGAAGCCGTTTATTTCAATGGCGAACTGCCAGTTCTGATACAGGCTCTGGGGCATTGTTGCTTCCACTAGATCACCTCCCGAAAAGCCGCGCCGGTCGCAGTCAGAATGAAGTTGAGCTCCACAAACTCGGCAGTCCTTGTGGGTTTCACGAACACCCGGCAGACCATCTGATTGGAGTCAATCATCTGTGCGGTATTGGTCTCATCATCACACTGCACGCGGAAGTCGTAGAACCCGCCCTTGCTCTTGATATTCTGCAGGAACGGTGTGATAAGCCTTACCAGCGCGCGCCACGTCTGCGAGTTGTTGGGTTCGAAGACCACGAACCGGGACGACTGTGAGATTGCTTCTTCCACATACATCATCAGACGGCGCACGTTGATGCGGTCAGTTGCGGAAGGCTGGCTCTGCAGCGTCCTCTGTCCCCATACGTTGATACCAGTGTCTGTAAACGACGCGATCACGTTGACACCTTCAGGATAGAGAACATCCCGTTCGCCGCGACTGGTCTTGTAGGCCAGAGATAGGGCATTGAAGACACGCCCCCTGTCGATACCGGCCGGTGCATACCAGACTTCAGCTTTCTCATCGCTCCTGGCTATACAGCCAGCGACGGCACCGGTGGGGGGCACAAGCTTCTTCTTGCCGTTGAGCGGATCGGAGATCTCTATCCACGGATAGTAAAGTGCCGCGTACGACGAGTTGAAGGCTGCGTGGGTGTAGAGGCCCTGACCTTTTCGGAAGTCGACCACCTCAAGCGGTTCAAGGTAAATCGGTGCCTCGGCGATAAACAGCAGGTCCTTGCGGCCCTCTGCATAGGCGATACCGGCGTGGATCACCTGTGCTGTGGTGACGCCCGGTATGACTAGGATGTTCAGCGCGTCGATCTCATCGAACGCGTATAAGCCAGTATGAATTGCTGGCTCCCCTATATAATCGGAGTCTTGTATATTGGCTACGCCGTCTTCGCCGTCAGTGAGCCCATATCCACCTACCGCAGGGCGCTTCAGCGCAGTGGTGACAGGCACTTCCAGATCACGGATTGTTACAAACTCCGAGATCTCGTTTACGGCTGTCTCCACATATCGGGGGTGGTTGGGGTCCATCGACAAGTCCTTGAATACCTCAACTACCTCATCTCCCAGTCGCACTGTCAGATTGAAGAGGATGGTCGCATCAAGAGTGCTGTCGGCTATTTCAACTCTCAGTTCATCTCCCCAAGCGCCTTCGCTAAGTGCGCTGACTTCGACTGCACTGCGACCATCTATGCCGCCGCTCAGCGATGTTAGGCCGACGCCGCTAACCTCGTCAAAGTCTATACCGACGGCCTGGACGAGTAGAGAGGCGGCTGGATCCGCATTCACCGCATTTGTCACGGCGAAGACAGTGCTGGTGGCCACCCCCGATCCATTGGTGGCCAGGTTGACCGTGATCGCCTGTTCGCTCACGCTGACAGAGAGCTCGGTGTCTATTCCGGACTCGACCAGTGTGATTCGTATGCTGTTCCCGGCTAAACCGACTGTTCTGGCTCGCCAGGTGATCTGATTGACACCAGCTGTTCCGGTGGTGGCCGATGCGGCCACGCCTTCGCGGTTCATCAGAGTTGCCTGTGATTTGGCCGCCAGTAGACTGGTGGGTTCAGATTGGATCTGATAGTGCGCCACGCGGTTCACGTAGAGCACTTGTCCGCCGTTATCGAAGAACGATCTCGCTGCATAGGCAAGATAGCCGTCGTTGGTGTAGGAGCCGAACTTACGGATAAACTGCTCCCAGCTCGTGACCAGCGTGGGCTTGTTGATTGGCCCTTTCTCCGCGATCCCGATCATACCGCACGCGGATGTGGAGATCTGCTTTATGTAGAAACTGAAATCCGTTTCCCGGGTATAGACTCCGGGCGAAAGATATGATGGCATCTCCTATCTCCGTTTCTTTGTTCTTGTCTCGACTTTGGTGTCAGGGTCCGCGGCATCACTGTCGTTTACTAAGGTGGTCGCGAGTTGATCCGGTTCTTCTCCGGTCACCATCTCCCCGTTTGGTTGGGCCGCAGCCTCCGGCGGGGACAAGCTGTCGTCGCTGATCATAGGCGGCCCCTCAGGTTGATCAGCCTGCTCCAACACTCTCAGATCGATTAGCCCACGCTTGGCGGCGATCCGAATCTCCTCGGACACCTGGGCGTCTCTGACAGTCTTGCGCTCTCGGCAGCCGAGGTGCAATCCACTCTGTCTGCCTGCAAGCTGGAATGCTAATGGTTGGGAAAGTAAATTGCGTATCTCAATCAAGGTGTCTCTCCTGTATTCTCAATTTCTATCTTCACACCGGTCGCGAGCTTACCGGTGATCACTCTGCCATCGTAAACGGGGCAGTCCTCAATCCGGCATTTACCGGATGCCTGCCGCATGTTCGAGAGGTTTACTCGCTTGAGTCCACCGAGCGGCACAAGCTCGGTGATGTTGAGTGCTCCGTGTTCTCCGATCACAAGCATTGGGTGAAGCTGATAGAACCGCTCTACCTTTTCGGTCAGGTCGAGCAGGTCGGCTTCCTTGCCGGTGGTCACGATGACGTCGAAGTCCAGATGATACAGCCGCGGATGGCGGCATTGCTCAAATGAGAGGTCAGTCTGGTTGCGGCGAACTAGCATTGCCAGTGTTCGCCTGTCGCCGTTCTCTGTGAGAGTCGGACCCTGCAGGATGATGCTAGGCACATTCGACACTTCGAACATATCATCCGATGCGACAAGCACAGCGCCTGCGTGTATCTCAGACTTTGCGAGTCGAACCAGTGACTCGACTACCTCGCGCATCATTTCCAACTTACTGGGCCTTTATCGAGTATTCCAAGGCGACCGATTCGCCCTCAGCGATAGTCTGTCCCAATTCAAAGATCAGCTGTCCAGTATCAAGCGCGGGAGTCACTGGCTGGCCGTTCACTTTCGCAGAGCCAGCCACAAAAGCAAAAAGAGCGGGTATGGCCACCTTGTATCTGTTGACCTTGATAGGCTGGACCACTGTTATGGTGGCGCTCGCCGTTGTGGTTCTAGCCGTTCCGTATTCGTCTTCCCACTCGGCCTCGGCGGTCAGAGTGATGGGGTCTCGCGGTGCAAGTGTGTTCTTCAGGCTCACCGCCATCGCCACCGGAGCACCGGCCTTAGTCTTTGCCGACGCCGGGGTGGTGGTTACCTGCAGTGACTCAGCATTGCATGTTGTCGCCGCCAAAAGAAGCACAAGCGCAAGTATCGATCTGATTAACCTCATATCATCCTTTCTCAGTTCAGAACGGAGAGCAGAGCCTCTCGGTAGTTGGTCATCACTTCATCGCGGTATCTGAGCATCGTCGGATGCAGAAACGGCCTTGGCGGGATCACGATCACGGCCCCGGACGGGTGGTTGATGGTCGCGCCATACTCCATGATCGCGCCGATATTGGCGACGCTCTCACCGTCCTTGGAGATGCTGGTCCGCAGCAGCCCGACGAACGCTCCATCGGAGAGTATCTTCTGTGTGATGGAGTTCACCAGGAACCCTGTATCTATGAGCGCCTTCGAGGAACCTTTGCGATCTATGGTCACCTGGGCAAGAGGCGCGAACTGCTGCCCACCCGGGGCCTGGCTGCGTATCCCTCGCTTTATCTCCCGCACCAAAAGCAGTGCATTCTTAATGGTCGCTTTTCGGATCGCCAGCGCCAGCCGCTGATTGAACCCATTCGCCAGTAGCCGCTTGGCCTTGTCCCAGTCTCCGAAACGGCTAATCTCCATGCAGTGTCACCAGTTCCAGGATCTTATGCGTCTGGATCCCGAAAAGTGACTGCGGCGCAACAGTCTGCACCCGGTAGTCACAGCTTACAAAACGAACACGATCCTCCACGCGAACATCAAGCTCCGGGAGAACACAAGCCAGCGCATCAGTCTTCTGAGCAATGTCTGCTGCCGGAGTTACGGATAGCTCAAGACTGAACGCGCAAACCTCGGCAAACTCGCCCTCGTCGGAACCATACAGGCTTTCACCAATCTGCTTTCGCAGCAGTGTTGCCGTCTGACCCGAGGAGATGATGAGTTCCCTCACATCCTCGGCAGCAGATGCTTTCTCCACATCAGAGAGTAGTTTCAAGGTCGATTCCCTGCTCGTAGGCAATTGGCGCAAGTCCCTTTGGCGTCAGGATGTGGTCATCTGCGATGCTCTCCGGTCTTATCCCAGCCAGTCGCGCGCGGTAAGTCGTGGTAAGATCGCTTTCGAGCTTCGCCCAGTGTTCCGACTGGCTCGTCTTATCCACCCGCTTATCACCCGAAGAAAACGAGAAGGCATTCGCGGTCGCCCCCCGCATGAACTGGCACGCCGCGATCTGTGCATGCAAGATCAGTAGCTCAAGCACTTCACCTTGCGGCTCCGGGGTTATCTCGCCGTCGGAAACGGTCATCTGCGTTCCGGTGTCCCTGCCGACCGGGAATACGCTCTTCAAGACGCAGCGCGTGAGCACCTCATCCGAGAAACGCTCGGCACCCGGGTCGGCAAGGTCCGTTCTCAGGATCGATACCAGATCACTTACTGGCACTCTTCACCCCGGAACTGGTTCCTGCGGATGCGCCGTCGTCTTTGCCTGTATCCTTAGCCTCGCCGCTGCCTGCGATTTGCGCGCCTGAATCATCGGGCGCAGGCTTACCGGTGGCAGTTGTCTCCGGCTTTATCTCCGCTGCTTTGTGCTGGGCCTTGGGTTTGGGCTTGCCCTCGTTGTCGCTATCCGTACGCAGAAGCCCGGCATCGACTGCCGAGATCATCTGCGGTGTGAGTTTCTCCACCGGCACTGTCTCTCCCGGCGCGAGCTTGAGTCCGGCGTCGGCAATAATGACTATGCCAGCGCGGACATTCTTAACCTTTATCAAGTCAGCCCTCCTTACGGCAGTATCTTTATCTTCGCGAGAATCTCGGGGCGAGTGATGCCCTGACCGAGTTCAGTCCAGACGAGCCAACCAGTCTTGAAGCGGGTCTTCTGCTCGATAGCCTCGGTCTTCAGGGACTCGCGAATAGGCATCTTGCCTACCTCGTCGTCCGGCAGCAGCAGAATCTCGCTCATATCGGCGGATGCAGTCAGCATAATGCCACCCGTGCCGTAGTTCTTGATGACACCCTTTGTGCGCAGTTCGGCGCGTGTCTCCGGGTCAAGATCCCAGTCGCGCATGTCGTTGAAGCGCCGCCCGCGCATCACGATGTACTTGACCGAGAGCTCAAGGTCCTCGATGATCGAGATGGCCTCGTTAAGGGCGTCGTCGGTGAGCTTGCCACCGGTGACCTCGATTGTGTTCGCTGCGGGCACTGCTGCAGAGAGGACCGTGAGTGTTCTCTTGTCGACCTCCTTACGAATCTCGTCGGCCGCCGAGGTCTGTATGTCCATCAGGGTGCCGATATTGCCGTTCTTGAGGACACTCACATCGACCATTGGAGTCGAGTGAATCCGGTTGGTCGGGAACTCGACTTCGTCCTGTCCGAGTTCCTGCTCGCGGGCCTCGCCCTCCGTACTGATCCAGTAAGCCTTTACCTTGGGCTTCTTCTGGTAGATCGGGCGCTCGCCTTTCGGGAGAGTGTGCTGGGTGAGAAGAAGCGAGGTGATTTCCTTGCGCTTTATCTCCTCGTCGATGGGAGCCGCTATCGCTGCCGCCAGCGCACGCATCCCATCGGGAGACTCCAGGGCTTCGCTCATCAGGCGAGCCATAGTCTCCATGTATTCCTGGCTGTGAATATTCACCTGGGTCGGTTCCACTTATACCTCCGTCCTTAGATCAAGAGGCGGAACTTCAGCGTCCCGCTCGAAGCAGATATGGCCTCCGCGACGACCTGGTCGCCTACGCCTACGCCTGCGGTGAGTTTGCCGCCTGCGGAAACCTTGAGATCGTCACCCGCGTTGATGTTGCCCTCGTAGACGTCGGTCTCATAAACACCGCCCATGCAGAAGACGCCGGGCATCTCGCCTGCCTTGTAATCCTTTATGAGGACGCCGAAGCTCTTTGCAGCCGGGTCAGTGTTGACGGCGAAGAGGTCGTTGCCAACCAGCTTCACGAACTGGCCGCACGACCCCGCGCTCTGCATGTATCCGTCGCCGTAAGCGAGCCCTCGATGATTTGGGTTGAGAAATGGCACGATGAACCTCCTTAGTTACTCTTGCCGGAACCCGCGAGACCAACCCGCTCACGGTAGGCAGTCATGAACCCGTCGCGGAGCTTGTCCTCGAGGGATACTTTCTTGTCGTCTACTTCCAGTGGGCGAACGTCCGCGTGGGAGCGCATCTGTCGATCCGCCGATGCCGAAGCGGAATTCTCCTTCTCGCCAGCGCCCTTGTCATCGTCCTGCTTCGCAGCATTCGGACACTCAGACTTGGTCTGCACGGCCCTGTCATAAGCTGCCTCGGTAGCGGTGAATGCATCGTCGGAGAGCCCGGCGAGTCGGTTGATTTCCTGGTCCCTGTCCTCATCCGAGGCAAATGACATTCCAGCTTTTTCCAGCTTCTTCAGGAGCTTCTGCGCACGGGTCTTGTTGGCGGCTGCTTTGCTCTCCGCCTCCAACTCCTGGACCTGCTTTTGAAGCTCAAGCACCTGATTCTGAAGGTCTTTGTTCTCGGCCTCAAGCTCCTTTATGCGGGTCTTGTCATCGACCGCAGGCGCGGCCCCGCCGCCCGGGGCATCGCGTTTCTTCGCAGCCTCAAGCTGCTCTTCGTTGTCTTTCTGAATGTCGTCCACTGAGTTGCCTCCTGTGTTGTTACAACTGCATTGATTTGCCTCATGCGAGGCGACTTGTGTTATTCGCGCGTTTTCATCAGCGCCCTTGCGGTCCAAGAGTCCAAGGCCAGTGAATGTTACGCCGTGCAGGATTTCAAAGACGGGCTTGCCCTGATACTGCGCACCCTTGAACTTGCGGAGATGGACGCAGTAATCGTCTTTGCTGGTGACTCTCTTGCCGCAGATGGAGCACTCCCCGGTTTCATAGTCACACTCCATCGACACCTGGGTTATGATCCCGCGTTTCATGAGCTTGTAGGCCAGGGCGGCCGTGGGCGAATCGGTCGCATATAGCTCGCCCACGCACTCGACGCGCCCACCGGTTTCGTCTTCAACGAAGTCGGCCGCCATTATCCCGCCTACGATGTCAGTGAGTTCCTGGGAATGCTTGAGATCGATCTTCTTGTTGATAGCCGTGGTGTAGCGAGCCGCCAATTCGTCCGGGGTGAAATGGTCACCGTTTTTGTTGGTGCCCACGCGGCACATTATGAAGCTGAACTGCGGATCCCCCGCATTGGGGTTGAGGTCAACCGCTTCGGTTGAGAGTCCGTCTCTAACCTTGAGACTCACTTCCACGGGGATAGCTGTGTGGCAGTTTGAAGCACTAGCCGAGGCGATTGACCTTGGAGCCTGCCTGGAACCCGATGCGATGAAAAGCAGTTCCCGCGCGTTCTTTCCTTCGCCGCCCTTGCCCATGACTATGCCGTATTCAACGTCCATGCCCTTGACCCGGACCTGACCGAAGCGCTCAGCTAAGATGTCTTTGATCTCTTTCTCCGTTGGGAATGCACGGTCACGGTAGGACATGATCACGGTCTTGTATTTGCCGCGGGCTTCGGAGGCAAGGTTATCGATAAGGGATCGAATGGACTCCTTGTCATAGTGAGTGCGCGACTTGTAGCTTCGACGATTATCGTCGAGGAGTTCCTTATCCGCCCAGCGGTTCATTAGACCCTCGACGAAGTGCAGCGAGTACTCGTAGTCATTGTTCGAGAACTCAGTGATATACGGCGGGTCAAGATACAGCACATCCGCGCCGAACTTGCGCACGGCTTCGACCGCATCCCCTCGGAACACCTTGCATTCCTGTCCGCTATCGAAAACAAGCCGGTTAAGCTGGTTCGCGTAACGCTTGAAGCTCTCGACCATGCTGGAGATGGGAATGCTGGTGAGCTGGCTTTCTTTGAAACCACCAGCATACGCTCCCATCTCCGCTTCGGCATCTGTGCCGGATTCGCCCTTGAGATTGATCTTCGAGCGGTGGAACTGGCCGTAAAGGGCCTTTGCTTTCACAGTGTTACCGAGCGCCGCCAGCGCCAGGTCTTTCTTGTAGCCAGAGAGCTTCTGGATGTTTGCCCACACCTGCTCAAGCCAGGAGAGCACCTTCTTCGTGTAGTAATAACCGCTGAAGTTATCTACTATGAAGCTACCGGCATTGGGATTTGGCGCGAGTATTCGTTCAATATCTTCGTCTGAGAGCGTCTCATGAGAGTTCTCAACCACCGCCCGCGCGACGTGATACGGGAAGAGCAGGAGGTCGTTTGCTATGACCTTCAGCCCTTTACGCTTGAAGTGATATGCGACATTAGCCCCGCCGGAAAACGCGTCGACCACAGTCTTGGCATCCTTGGGAAGCTGGCGCTCGATCCAGCCGAGCATCACGTATTTGTTGCCCATGAAGCCCGTGACCTTGACCGGATCAGTTCCAGCCTGGCAGGAGAGCAGATCAAGGTCGCCATCGAATGGCGAATCAGCCAGCGCCGCCAGGTTTTCATCGATGCGCGCGGTCACTTCCGGCGAGTGCCCATCCTCATCTGCCAGAGCGGATTTGCCGCCCTTGGTGCAGATAAACAGGCGCTCCATCGCAACCGAATTCTCGGAGTGCTTTGAGGAAATGTGATACTTGTGCTGCTGCGACTGCATTCGGCTGGACATGCCGCTTGCTGAGATGATGTCTTTCATCTCAGACTCGTTCGGGTAGGCATGGTCACGGTATGAGATGAGCCAGTTCGGAATGTGCTTCGCGCTCGCGAGAAACGTCGAGAAGAACTCGTTTGCATTCGCCTTGGTGACTGTCTTGTGTTCAGTCTGATAGTGTTTGGTCTTGGAATCCGTGACGAGCGTGAGCCCGTCCCAGTAGGTCATCAGACCCTCGACAAAGTGATAGCTCTTTTCGTAGTTGGTCGTGGAGAACTCGGTGGCGTAAGGCGGATCGAAATATGCCAGGTCGACCTTTGCCTCCGGCAGAACCTCATTGATGTCTTTGTTAAGGGCCTTACACTCTTTGCCGTTATCGAAGATGAGCGCATTGATGCGCGCGATGTTGTCGGCGAAACGCTCCCGGAACTCCTCGGGCGTGTCCTGTCGCTTTCCATAATCTGTGGATGAGGAGAAGTGACCAAAGCCGCCCTTGCCGGACATACAAGTTTTTCCGAGCGCAAAAAGAGCAATGTCCTTTTTGAAGCCCTCGAGCTTATCGGCGTTTGCGCGGATCTGGTCGATCACGCCATGCACGCCCTTAGCGAAGAAAATCCCTTTGAAGTTGTCTCGGACGAAGGTCCCAGCCTTTAGATTATCCGCTAAGAGAGCGGCAAGCTCGTCCTCGTCTATCCGGACGCTTGAGTTCTCAACAATTGCGCGCGCGGCGTGATAGCTATAGCGCAGCCGGTCGTTGGCGATGACCCGCAGGCCCTTAGTCTTGTACATGTAGGCCACAACGCCCGAGCCGGAGAACGCATCGATGACCGACCCGACATCCTCGGGCGTGTGCTTCCATATCCAGTCGATGAGCTTCTGCTTGGAGCCGATATAGTTGGTTATGTATTTCGGACGCTGGTCGGCTGGCAGTTCTTCAGTGACAAGCTCCGCAGCCTCGGCGAGAAGCTCGTCAAGGTGGCGCGATGCGTCCGTCTCCAGAAGAAAAGCAAGCCGATCATTGTCTGTGGCGAAAAGCTGCATGAATCACTCCGACACTCTTGGGCGCTTATTGCACGGCCCTAATCAGTTAAATGCCAAGCTAATCCAAAGAGTGTCTGAAACTCCGCCAGTGGAGGTATGTCGTGGCTCAACTGGGATGCAGAGCCGTCTATCAAGGTTGTCTTGGCCAAAGGGGGCTGGCAGGCTGACTCACACTTGCGTTCTTCTGGCGGAATGGATAATAGCACCCACAGATGCAAACAAGTGTAGGGGGACATTATCATGACAAGAGGCGCGCACCGGGAGGCCGCGGCACAGAACGCACATCGGCTTATTGAGCACAAAGGCGGGATTGTCAGAATTGCTGAGGCAATATGAATGGGGATACGCCCGCAGGTATTCTATGAACTGCGGGCCAGCGCAGATATCACGGGGCGTATAGTGGTCGAGTGCGCGATCAGTGCGCAACTCGGACGCTAGCCACGATGGTCCGCGATCATTTGACAGACCACTTTGGCGCACTCCTCCGCCATCGCGTATTCCTCTGTCTCGACTATCTCGCCCCGCATCCCACGGTACGGCGACATCGTTTCCCGGTGATACTCCAAGAAGCCCTCCGGCAGGCTCTTGATGTCGTTCTCTACCAGCCGGTTGATGATCCAGTCTGCATCCTCCTGGAACTCGTCGTTTCCCGTCAGGTATTCTATCACTACATCCAGTCCCGGCCCGTGGCCCTGCACCCAGACGCCGACAGGCTCGTAGTGCGGGTTCGTCTCCCGGTCCCGGAGAGCATACTCAAGCATATACCTAAGCCGCATCCCAGTCCTCCGCTATCCGAATGTGCTCCTCAAGGATCTGCGCGTCGATGACCGCGAACTCGGCGGCATTCTCCAACTTATAGCGCTGCCACTTCCGCCAGGCAACGACATAGTCGTGTTCGGTCGCATCCATGATGAGTTCGACGTGATACCTGCGGCCTCGGTCATCGTTAAGGTCGATGAGATAGGTGTCGTCCTGGCTCCAGTCGACCACCTTGATAGTGTGCGTGTATTGGTAGCCGTTGTTGTAGCCGACTGACTTGAACATAAGCCAGAAGTCAGTCTTGGTGATATTGCCCGCGGCATCGAAATATGGTGCAACGCGTGTCACGACGAAGCTGTCGATAAGGCCAAAGGGCAGCGGCGTATCGTGACCCTCGTGCATTACCATGATGGAGCCCTCTTTATTGAACTCATCAAAGAACGCCTGCAGCCTCTGCTTTTCGCTCGCTATGAACTCTTTCATACTCACCTCACAAGAACAATATCTGCGACATTGCGACCATCGGGCAGCACTGATACTCCGTGCTTCGTGAATACCGCGAGCACTTTGGTTCGCTCCGACTGGCTCGGAACCACTATGGCTTCCAGGTTGTCCAGAAGCGTCACGGAGTGCTTCAGGATGGTCTCATTGCTGGTGTTGCGCGCGTAGGTCTTCCATGTCTTAGGATCTGAGCCCCGGTGAGAGGCGACGTAATCGTCGGTCACCTTGCCGTAGGCATCGTGGTTGTAGCTTATCGCATCAGTCCGGCGCAGCAGGCGCTTCTTGAAGTAGAGCCCGTTCTCGGACGAGCCGCCAGAGAGTGGTGACTTCTTGATTCGCGTGAACACATAGGACGCGCCTCCGCTGCGCATGTCAGCCTGCGGCGACATTCCACCCGGCGCAATCCCGGAGCGAACCTTCTCCACAGTGCTTACCAGCGCGCCATTATTCTCAAGGACGGTATCGAGGAAGCTCGACATCGAGCCGGAGTTCGTCAGATTGTGGTGCAGGCTGTATCCGGCCATCTCTTTCTCAAGCTGTTCGTCGGAGATGTCGAAGCGATACTGGTATCTGTAGCCTCCGCCGATCTTCCTGTCCTTGAAACCCAACTGATACTCCCCGATTGGATCATAGCCAGGCAGTTTCGTGATGTCGGAGACACCGAGGCGCTTTGCCCAGAATCCGCGCATGGCCTGGATGCGTTCGGCCTTGGTGGCGCTCCTTGCGTCAAGGTCGGAGACTAGCTTCGTGTATTCCGGCTCGCGGTCGGCCTTGGTGATGTAGGCTTGCTTTGTGAGATACATTATCTCCGCGTCATCGGAGGTGGCGATATTGGCTTTGACTCCCAGCTTCTCCATGTGCTCAAGCGCCCTGTCCAGGCTCTTCGCGTCGGGTCGCTCTGGAAGAGATATCTCAAGCTCGCCGCTATGCGCATAGAGGTTCTTTGATCCCCAGGGTCTATAGGTCGCCCGGATGCCGTCGCCAAAGTCTATCTCATACTGTTCGCCGTCGGGCATTGGATGGCCATTGAAGAGCGTGGTCGTGGTGGCGGATTCACTTTCCACTGCAAGCTCGCCCTTTGACAGACTCCGCTTCTCCATCACGGCCTTGGTCTTTCTGACCGTGAAGTCTGTGGCTTTGTCCCTCTGTTTGGCTGGCACACTCTTCCTGAGATACGCCTCGAACTTCTCCTGGAGAGGAGTCTTATCCCTTACGGCCTGCTGGGTTCTCTCCAGCCAGCCGATGTAGGTTTCGGCCATCTGCCGCACCTCGGTATCGTCGGACTTGGCGAGCTTTCTGAGTTCGACCAGATGCTTTTCGGCCTTGTCCAGAGTCGACTGGTTGTAACTTCCGTCCCCCGCGTGATGATTCACTGTCTTCACCGCCGCGAGGATGTCGGATGCGAAGCTGTCTTCATCAAGAGGCTCCCCGACCTTGGGCGCGCTCACCTGTCTATCGGCTTTGCGAAGCGCGGGAAGTATCTTCGCTTCTGCTTCGGGCCGGAGCTTCATCTTCACGATTGTGTGAGTCTGGCCCTTGGCCGTCTCGGCGAAGACCAGAGCGTTCTGGTCCTCGATGTCGTTCTCATCGATTGGCAGAGCCTTTCCCTGCCAGCCCAGTATCCGCGCCTCCTCGATGATCTGTTCCTCCGCTTTCCCGATCCGTCCCACAACCCGAGCCTGGGCTGCATCCTCGAATCGGAAATCTGGCCTACCGAGCACGTCCGAGTAGAACCCCTCGAAGTCGCTGCGCAGGCCGTGTTTCCTGGCGAGCGCCAGATCATAGAATGCTTTCCTCTGAGCTGGGCTCTTGGCGAACCTGCCCTCCACATACGGACGCAGCATCGCCAGGTAGTCATCGTCGGATATCTTCTCGACCTCGCGAATGTAGCGCAGCGTCACTGATGGATCTACCGCCACCTTGCCCTGCTTCGCCGCGCGAAAGAGCGTGTTGTAGAATGGCTCGCTTTCCCCGCAGGCTGCATTGGGATGGTAGTCAACAGATAGCTTGTCCGAGCCGAGGAACTTGAAAAGCTGTCCCTTGTCGATACCGTAGACTTTTCCATTTTTCGCGCGCAGGAACTGCTTAGCGTGTCCGTCGTGATTTGAGATAAGCCAGTCCACGACGTGCTCGCGCTGAACCTGGGCTATCTCGTCGGCGGATAGCTCGGTGACATCAAGGCCGGAGAAGTCATACTTGGCCGCGAGGTCATTCCGCCATTTCTGTATGGACCCGGTGCGACCATTGAGACGAATCGTCCTGACTTCGATGGCTTCCGGATCGATGAGGCGGCCTATCTTATACGCGGCCTCCTCGCCTTGGGCGATAAAGTCATCCGATGCCTTACCGACCGGCTTGAACATCCACTTGTGCCCGTCGGCGTCAGTCCAGAACTCTTTTTCGTGAGCGCCGCCGACGCTTGCTTTGCCCTCATATTTGAAGCTTTCGGACTTACCGTGTGCGGCCCAGGCGGTATCGGCGTCATCGAACTCGCTACCTTTCTTTGCGAATGTGTTCGTGGTCGCGGTTGTGACGCTCTCGCTGACAGGCTCTGGCTGTGTCTTCGGCACTGAATGCTTGGCCACTGGCTGAGCCGCTTTGCCGGGCTTCGCCAGATGCTTCTCGGCCCACTTGGCATGCTTTGCTTCAATGCTGGCCTTGGACGCCGCGATCTTCGCCGTGTCCGTTTCGGTGAACAGGGTAGCGAGTTCATCTTTCGAGGCCCACTGCCAGTGCGCGACCTTCGTCTGTTTTGCCAGATCCTTAAGCTCGCCGGACTTCATCCCCCCGATCTGCTGGGCGAACGTAAGCTTCTTCACCGCTATCTCCTTCGCGTGCTGCTCGATAACTGTGACAGGCAGACCCGAGTCCTTTGCCAGTTCGCTTTCGGCTGCTTTCACGGAGTCGAGGAAAGATGAGTATTGCGTGGGAGACGACGGCATCACTATCTGTGTCGTGGCATCCTTTAGGGCCTGTTCGGCCTTCTGCAGCGCCTCCTGCTTCGCCACGTCAAGTGCCTGCTGCTTGGCCTGGTCTGCCATCTTTTGGCCCGCGACCTTCTCCAGGGCCTTGGCGAGCTGCTCTTTGTTCTTCAGAGGCGGGATGCCGAACTTCTGCTTGGCGGCGATTAAGGTCTTGCCGGAGTAGTTGTAATGGTCTATGTGCGGCTCAAGGCCGTCCAGCATCTCAATGACTTCGCTCTTAGTGAGATTCAAAGACACGCCGTGTTGCTTGGCCATCACCTTGAGCTGGACCATCGTCATACTTGAGAGGTCACTCTGAGGTGCGGCGTTTTTTGCCGCTTCCTCCAGGACTTTGGCCTGCTTGATCGCTGCCTGCTTCTCCGCGAGTAGCTTAGCCAGATCGTCTTTGCTACGCAGAGCGGCAATATTATACTGCTTGATCTTCGCCTGCAGAGCCGCGCCGGAGAGATCGGCATGGCCAACACCCGGCTCCGCCGCGTCGAGGAGCTTGATGAAATCGGTCTTGGTGCGGGCGATAGCTATGCCATTACCTTTAGCGAGAGTCTGAAGCTGCTTCACCGTAAGACCCGACAGATCCGCGATCTGGCCCGACTCGAATGCATCCTTGAGCTTCTTCTCTTCCTCGGCCTGCTGCTTTGCCTGTTCGTGGATCGCCTGCGGGGCAAGAATACATGCATTGGTCTTTGCGGCTGCGACGGTGCCCAGTTCGCCACCACAAATAACCAGTGGCCACGCCACGATGCTGGTGCATCGGCAGTTGGGATGCGCTGGCTGACTGGGGAAGCGGTCGATATCAAAGACCTTGCCATCGAGGCCACCGCAGACCGGGCAGGTCCGCTCGTCCTCCATCGTCATCCACTCAAGCTGGCTTACGCCGACCTCCTTGTGGAACTTGATGCGGCCCTGGTTGTGCGCACGCAGCACTTCGGTCCGCGCTATCGTCTCCATCCGGTACTGCGCTTTTGAGAACACTTTGGATCCGGCTTGGCGGAAGCTCTCCTTGTCCTCGATGACGCTACCCATATCGCGAACGATGTCGCGGACGCTTTTGCCGGTGGTGATACCGGAGAGGATAGTGCGCTTGATGCCGCTCGCCAGTTCCTGATGCACGTCACCCAACAGGACCAGGTTGTAGTTAGCCATGAAGTCGAGCGCGTCAGTGTCGATGAGAGTGAACACCGAGGTCGTGAGCTTATCGATCCCGTCCGCTGTCAGGTCCCTGTAAAACGGCATCTGCGCCGCCGAGAACTCATCTATTCCGCGATATACGCCGGAGCGAAATGACGCCTGGCTCGCCCTCTTGAACATCAGGCTTTGGTCCTTCTTGAGCGCCTTCATCGCCTCCTGAATCTGGCCGTCGAGTTTCTCCAGACCATTCATGGCGGCGAGCTTGTTCTCAGGAAGCGACCCAACATCCTTGTAGACGGAGAGCGCCTGACGCACATGGTCCTGCGCGGACTTCAGTGACTGCGAAAGCTCAAAGGCCACTTGCTCGGCGTACATATCACGAGCCATCAGGCTCTTGCCGGTCGCCTCCCGGATGGCCTGGGGCTGCGCATCGAGGTCGGCGACGGCGCACATCATAGGGGTGGACAAACTCACTTACTCTCGACCCTCCCTTCGACTCCGTTTGGGACATGCCTCGCCTGAAGGAAGCGGCACGCCGGAGTGTCGAAGGTTACCTCCGCATGCGTGACTCCGCAGCGATTGGTCTCGTCACCGAAGTAGGCGCAAGCATCACAGACCTGGCCTGCGTGTTCGCCGCTTGCGAAGATCCCGGCCCACGCAGCTTCCGAGCGCGATCCGACTGGAGGGTTCTTGGCCGGGTCGAGCCCGAGCATCTCCTGGGCGCTCTCGATACTCATTATTCCGGCCACCACCATGTCGACTATGGGCTTCACCTGCTTCTCATCAAGCAGATCCACCGACTGACCTTCGCTGAGCCGGTTGGCCTGCTCGATATCCGGGTCCAGGTCCATCTTGAGCTGTAGGCTGGACTTACTGATGAGCTTGCGGTCGTAGAGCTCGATGAGGAGCTTCTTAAAATCCACGGCGTCTGTCGGATCGAGATCGTTGAAGAGGAACTGCATGCTCTTGCCCGCGTGCCCGGAGAGCTCGATCCAGTCGTCATATATCCACTCAAGAATCGTGCGAGCGGCATGCTTTATCTCCCGGATCATGATGAGCATCTTCTGCATCGAGACCGAGGCCGTGGCGAAGTTGGGACCGTCACCCGTAACCAATGACCGCGAAAGGCCCAGCGCCACAACGATGTCTTCCTTGACCTCTTTGACCTTATCCTCGACATTCAGGACTTGGCCTTCGGTCCCATGGGTTTCCACCGTCACATAGAAAGGCACCACGAGGCCACTCTTGAGGTCCATTTTGTTGACCATGTCCCGAACCTGCTCGAGCATCTTCTGGTCGGGCATCACCAGCTTCTGGCCGAATGCTCCGCCGACCTTGAGGAGTCGAAATGGAGTCGCCCAACGTTTGGCAATGGCCTGTTCCGCGCGCCGATAATCCCTGAGTAGCTCAATGGATTGGAAAGCGGGAAGCACGAGCGAGTTACCGCGAGGTGAGAACTCAGGGGCGTCCCACTTGATGTGCAGCGTCTGTTCCACCGGCAGCGCAAGCCCTTCACCGGCCGCCGGTGTGTCCTCGGGATACTGCCGTACCTCAAGGAGTTGTCCTTGCGAATACTTCACCTTGACTGATACTGGGTTGACGCAAGTGACCTCCTCGATATCGCATCCATCCTTGGTATAGCGCTTGAAACCTACAGCATCACCCTTCACCAGAAGCTGGAGGATCATGTCTTTCACGAACTCAGAGATGCCGAGTTTGTCAGCGAGTTCATTAGCCTCAGTCTTTACCACGTCTTCGTCGCTTGTGATCTTTATCTCATCTCCCACGGCGAACGTGCGCCAGGAGTTGACGCAGTTTTTGACGAGCGGCTCCTCGACATAGTACTCCCAGGCTTTGCGCGCCCGGTCTTCCCAGGAAGCGGGAATTGCATCGTTGGCGCTCACGCCGCTAAAGGCGGACGCGTCGAGTGCGGCAGCGCTGGCCAGTGCGGGAACCACGATTGCGTATGTTGAGTTCTGCTCCTGGAACTCCTGGTCTTCAGAGTTGGTGCTATTCAATCTTGTCCTCCTGTCGGATGTAGCGTTTGTTCGCGCCACGTTCGCCAACGTCGCGCGAGTGCACCGAAGTGCGGTAAATCGGCCGAGCGCACAAGCAGGGCGCGAGTAGTCGGCAAAGTGAAGTCTCATGTTGCGCCGCACAGGCTTTGTGGTATAATAGAAATAGCTAATTTCGCAATTTGCGAATCTTGGAGTTTCGCATGTTACTCAAACTTAGAAAGAACGCTCAGATCACGCTTCCGGCCAATATCCGCAAGTCAGCACATCTCGAAGACGGTGATGTTCTGGATTGTGAGGTTCGCGATGGTCAGATAGTGCTCACACCCAAGAAGCTCATCGACAAGCGCGACGCTTGGTTTTGGACACCTGAATGGCAGCAGGCCGAAGCGCAGGCTCAGAAAGATATCCAGGAAGGAAACGTCCGCGAATTCGAATCCGTTGACGATCTGCTCGGACATCTCAAGGGAGATTAGTCCGTGCGATTTGTCATCACACATCGATTCGCTGACGCTTACCGCGCCTTGCCTGCAAGTCTGCAGAAGAAGACCGACAAAGCCCTGCGCTTTCTTGCCGAGAACCCCGCTCACCCGTCTCTTCGTCTGAAGAAAGTCCAGGGCGTCCAAGGCATATGGGAAGCGAGAGTCGACAGGTCCTGTAGGATGACTCTTGAGGTCCATTCCGATCACTATCTCCTTCGAAACGTCGGCAAACACGATGAGACTCTGGGCGATCCATAGAGCTGAGCCACATCAAAGAAAGATCGGGTTCGTCAGTACCGGCATCACCGAGACTGTCTCCTCACTCACCGTATCAAGGGTCGCCTGCCCGTGGGCGAGCATCGCGCAGCGCACCGCGTCTATGATGTGGTCGTTTCCCTTTGAGTAGATGATGTTGCCGTTTGAGAGTGTATAGGTGTGCGTCGTGAACTGATCCTCGACTTCCGAGTCATCAGCTGGCAAGATGATCTGACGCCTTTGCAGACCGCCATTGATGAGCGTAGTCATCAGTTCCTTGGTGCGTTTCCTGACCTCGCGCCCATCCCTTACCGCGAGGGTGGTCACTCCGCCGAAGTCATATCCACGCAAACGCCCCTCAAGCTGGAGCGGCTTATACTTGTCGAGCGTTAGCAGTTCCTGGACGACTGCAAGGCCATTGCCGCCGTTATCGATGCCGATGCCGACGGGAGTGAAGTATCTTTCGAGAAGCGAGAGCACCTGCGCGATATGCGGGTACGAGACATGCTCCATGTGGATTCGCAGAATCATCGTCATGACCCGCCTGTCCGCGACGTCGTCCTCCCGGAACACTACAATCTCCGTCGGATCGTTGGTGTAGCCCAGGTCGCCACCTATCCAGAACACTCCGGTCTGAGGCATAAGATTGAGGAGCAGCTCTATCCGGTCATAGGATTCTTCTTCCGTTTCGCACCCGCGCAGATCACTTCCGATCAGAGATATCTTCCGATACTCGACAAGGTGCTGTCTGCAGAGGCTCAGATGCTCGATGTTGAATGCTCCGTATGACGGCTTACCGTGTTCTCCTGCGACCTCATGCTGCCAGCCGGCCGTGTCTCTGCCGCCATAGAATTCCTGGAGTTCTGCTTCCCGTTCATCATTCCAATTGGGATTCAGCCACGAGGGCCACCGGAACACCTTGAATTGGGCTGAACTCGTGAGCCGGTAGTAGGTCGTGTCGCGAAGCCCGTTGGGCGTCGAGTAGATGCGAAGCGTACCTCCCGCTCTGAGGCATTGTCGCAGGGCCTTCCATGCCTTTTCGGTCAGCCACGCACCCTCATCGACCCATACGCGCCCAACGTGCAGCGACCGGAACGCATCACCATAGGTGCTGGCTGGTCGGAAGTACAGCACAGAGCCGTTGGTGAACTCCAGTCGGAAGTAGGGCTTGCGATATATCTTGGGCTTGCCGAACTTAGTGAGCGCAATGCTCCTCATCAGCTCGGGGTTAGAATCGAGCTGAAACTCTATCTCCTCGATAAGACTGTCCAGATGCCCCTGATGCGGAGCAGCGACGAGACCTTGCGTACCGCGCGTCGTAAACGCGAAGTGCAGAGCGTCGGTCGTGATATTCACGCTCTTCCCGGCGTCACGCCCATCCAAGTGGATAATGTTTCTATCTTGGCATTTCAGATCCTCGATCTGGTGGGGCCAATAGCTGCGCGCGGAGCCGTCCCGGTTGCGCAGGTATCTCTCTCCCCACAGCACCGGGTCTCGCAGCGACATTCCCAGCCGCATTTCCTCGCTTGATATAACCAATCTCAGTTCCTCTTCTTTCCGACGACATCCCCCTTGACTTCACTGGCACATCCAAGCGTGAATGTGAACCACACGAACTCCCAGGAGGTATCCAAATGTCAGATGTCACTTTGCACAGCGCCGCGAAAACCTATCTTGAGCATCTCAAGGACCAGGGCAAGACCGAGCGCACCCTCTACACCTATGGAAAGGACTTCGAACAGATCGAAGCGTTCTTCGGCCCCGACAAGAAGCTCACGTCGATTCTGACCCCGCACGTCTCGGGCTTTCTCAAATCGGACGCTCTTCTGAAAATGCCCAGCGGCAAGGAGCGGTCTGAGCCGACCGTCAAGAAAACCGTGCGCATCTTTCGCATGTTCCTGGTCTGGTGCCAGGAGCAGAATTACATCACTAAGCTCCCACTTCCAAAGGACACGCCTATGGGCCGAAGCCTCAAGACTGAACAGGAGGTGAGCCATGCCGAACCCAATCCGGCTACTGCAGCCGACTGACGATCTCAGGCAAGCGATTGACAGCTTCGCGGTAAGGCTTCGGGCGCAAGGTCGCTCGGAGCACACTATCTCTGCCTACCTACGCGACCTGCGATGCTTTGCCAGGGCGCTCCGCGCTGCGAGCGTCGTCAGTGTTACACCGGCGATGATTGACTGCGCCCTCGTCGATCCGGCAGTCGCCTGCTGCGAAAATGGCACTCCCAAGTCGGCTGCGACAATGCATCGGCTTAGGGCAGTGGTCCGCTCGTTCTTTGCGTGGGCTGCCGAGAGCGGTCTGATAGACTGCAGCCCGGCCACGGCCGTCACGACGAAGCGCCTCTCCAGAACACCGCCCCAGTTCCTGACCGAAGCTGAGAAGCGCAGGCTCCTCAAGGAGCTTCACGACCGAGTGAGCCCACTGGCACGTCGCGACCGAGTCATCTTTGAACTGCTCCTCGGCACTGGAATTC
>CAZFYZ010000008.1:0-3365 GCA_964523735.1 uncultured bacterium
ATCGGCATCCCCAAAGAGACCCTCGCTGAGGAGAAGAGAGTCGCTGCAACGCCCGAGACGGTTGCCAAGTACATAGGTATGGGTTTCTCGGTCGCCGTGGAGACTTCAGCCGGAGATGGAGTCTATGCCAGCGATGATGACTACAGAAAAGCTGGGGCCGATGTTGTCTCGGGACCCGAAGAGTTGTTCGGCGCTTGCGACTTGATCCTCAAGGTGAAGCAGCCGATCTTCAACGCGGCTGTTCAGAAGCATGAAGCCGAGATGCTGAGGGAGGGGAGCATTCTCATTACGTTCCTGCATCCCGCGGCGTCTGCCAACCACGCCTTAGTCAGGATGCTGCAGGATCGCAACATCACGTCGTTTACTATGGACGGGATTCCGAGGATATCCAGGGCCCAGCGCATGGACGCGCTCACGTCCATGAGCACTGTCACCGGTTACCGATCCGTGTTGATCGCCGCCAACCATCTTTCGAAGTTCATTCCGATGATCGGCACGGCTATCGGCATGGTCAAACCAGCTACATTTCTCATAATAGGCGCCGGTGTAGTGGGCCTGCAAGCTAGTGCCACCGCCAAGAGGCTCGGGGCGGTTGTGAAAGTTGTCGATATCCGCGAAGAGGCCAGAAACGAGGCCGCGAGCATTGGGGCGAAGGTCGCAGGTTTCGAGGTTCCGCCCGAGCTCGCTCTTGGCGAGGGAGGATATGCACGGGCCCTGCCGGAGAACTGGCTGCAGAATGAGCGCGAGTTCCTGAAACCTCTTGTGAAAGAAGCTGATGTTGTCATTCTGAGCGCCCTTGTGCCAGGGGAAGTCGCTCCCATTCTGATCACCCGTGAAATGGTTGAGTCCATGAGCCCGGGTTCAGTGATCGTGGATGTCTCCATTGACCAGGGGGGCAATTGTGAGGTTACTGAGCCGGGCAGGTTTGCCGAACTGGGCGATGTCTCGGTCTGCGGGATTGCCAACATTCCCGGACAGATGGCTGTGCCGGCGAGTTGGCTGTACGCCAACAACATGTACTACTACGTCGAGAACCTGTTCAAGAAGGGGCTGGACAGACTGGATTTCGATGATGAGATCGTCAAGCACTCCCTGGTTACCCACCAGGGGAAGATACACTTCGAGGGCGCGCTGAAGGCCATGGGGTTGCTCTGAGGTTCATCCCCTGACGTGAGGCCTGGATTGGGAGAGTAGCATATGATCGACTTGCTTATTATGGTCTCGGTGTTTTCATTCACGTTTGTGGTCGGCTATCTCATCATATCGCGTGTGCCCCCGCTCCTGCATACGCCTTTGATGTCCATGACCAACGCGATCTCTGCGGTGATCATCCTGGGGGGGCTCATTCTGTTCTCCCAAGAGACGACCACAGGCGAAAAGATCCTTGGCTGCGCTGCTCTTGTGGCTGCGGCGTTCAACCTGTTCGGAGGTTTCGTGATCACTGATCGCATGCTGAAGCTTTTCAGGAGGGAGGATCGCCCGGTTGACTAGAGGTGGTGAGGTAACAGCCTTCGGAATCGATCTGCTGATCATCCTGATCCTCATGTTCGGGTTCTCTCAGTTCAGGGACCCGAAGCGTGCGCGCAGAGGCAATTTCGCCGCAGCTTTCGCATTGCTCTGCACGTTCTTCCTGATTATCGGCAGGCACGGGATGGTAGATCACGCGTTTGTGCTGGCGGCCCTTCTGCTCGGTGGAGCTTTGGGGTGGTTCGTGGCCATGCGAATCAGCATGATTGAGATACCTGCCATGGTCGCCTTCCAACACGGTGCGGGAGGGATCGCAGCGTGCCTGATCGCGTTCCTCGAGCTGACACGAAGCACAGGCGCGCCTGTGTCAACCTTTGGTGAGATCTCAGGTCTCTTGGGGTTGGTCATAGGTACTGCCACATTCAGCGGCAGTATGATCGCGGGCGGTAAGCTGGCAGGCTTTCTGCAACAGAAGCCGGTTGTTCTCCCGTTCCACTCGCTGCTTCTCTTGGTAACGGCTCTGGCTGTTTGCTCCGTCGCAACGCTGGTTGTAAGAGTGGAGATGCAGGACCCCACTTCCTGGCTGGTGACTTTGGTCGGTCTGGCGGTAATGCTTGGTGTTCTACTAGCGATCCGCATCGGCGGGGCTGATATGCCTGTCCTGATCTCCTTTCTCAACGCCACCGCGGGACTGGCTGCTGCTTTCTGCGGCGTGATCATTCAGAATCGATTGCTCATTGCTTGTGGGGCTACCGTGGCGGCTTCAGGATCGATCCTGACTCACGTGATGTGTGTCGCCATGAACCGTGGCCTCAGCAAAGTGTTCGCGGGGAGCTTGTCGGGTCAGCCTGCTAAGGCAGCAGGGATCCCGGATGTTGTCGAAGCAAGCCCGGTCGCCAGCCAGCCATCCGATAAGGCCGATAGTCTTGATGGCGCGATTTCTGCACTGAAGGCTGCTGCGAAGGTGGTTATTGTACCTGGGTATGGCATGGCTCTTGCTCAAGCCCAATTCGAAGTCGTCCGACTGGCGCATCGGCTCGAGGAGATGGGAAAGAACGTGAGATTCGCCATCCATCCTGTTGCAGGCAGAATGCCTGGTCACATGAATGTCCTCCTTGCAGAGGCCGAAGTGGACTACGAGAAGTTGTTCGAGATGGATGACATCAACCCTGAGTTCTCCGAAACGGACGTTGCGCTCATCGTGGGCGCTTGCGACGTAGTCAACCCCGCTGCCATCGAGCAAGAGGGGACCCCGATCTCCGGAATGCCCATTCTGCTGGCGAACGAGGCGAGCAAGGTTGTGGTCTGCAACTTCGACGACAAGCCCGGGTATTCCGGCGTGATGAACCCCCTTTATGCGATGCCGAAGACGATTACGCTTTTCGGCGACGCCAAGGAGTCTATGGGACGTCTACTGGAAGCCCTCTAATGCGGGATTCTGGCGTGGTCGCCCCAGGCAGTTAGTAGACGTTTCCCACGCTCGTGTCGAGGGTCTGCCCGAAGCTGCCGGCGCCGTAGTCGCGGAAGAATGGGAAGGCCTTGATGCGGAGGTTGAGCTGGATCCCCTTGTTCTTGAAGAAGCCTGACTGGTCGATGTAGGTGATCGATGCTTCCCAGCAGTGGAGGTCTCTTGTGAGCATGACGCTGCGATAGTCGAATGAGTTGGAAATGCCGTTGTAGCCCGCGTTTGCTTGAATGTTCCAGAGCTTGCCGAGCTGGGCGTTCAGGACCAGGCGGGCATCTGCCAACTGTTTGATGGTCGTGTCGTAGCGCGTGCCAAGATCGAGCTTGAACCGTTCTGATGCACTTACGCGCACCTGGTTGATCACCGTTCGCCAGCGAGACCGGTTGATGTCGTAGCCTGTCGCCGTGTAGATCAGGAGACTCGGGCTTGGCTG
>CAZFYZ010000008.1:3406-33322 GCA_964523735.1 uncultured bacterium
CAGCTTGCTCTCCTGGTAGTTGAGGGAAGCGTTGGCGATGTTATAGCGCCCGACGTAGTCGAACCTGAACGGCGTGAATCCACGAGGCTCCTGATAACGATAGGTCAGCCTGAAGAGAGACTTCGGCCCAAGGGTCTTCGCGAGTTCGGCGCTGGTGTCCCACGAGTATTGCGCAGTGTCGTCGCTGTAGGCGTATTGCTTGAAGCCGGCCCCCCCCGCGAACTGCCACGTGTTGGAGAGTTTGTAGCGCATCAGCGGTGTGTTGACCTCGAAGAAGCCGCGGCGGAGTGACTCCGGGTTGGGGAGTTCGGTGTAGTCGCCGTAGGTCATCCTTAGACGCGCCGGAATGCCGAGGAGGGTACGGCCCAGGCGGGTGGTATCAGTCATCACGCCGATCTCGGGAAGCTTCTCGATGCCGCCGAATCCTCCGCCAGTGACGAAAGCCTCATCGCTCAGATCAGTGAACTTCCTTGCCGAGATGCTCCAGTCGAACTGCTTCTCCCGCTTTGTATACTCTCCTTGAGATGTCAGCCGGGCTTGCGTGGCTGTTGTCGTCAGCGCTGTGTAGTCGAAAGCCGCGTCGAGGTCTGAATCAGGTCCAAACCGCTGGTGATGTCGCAAGTTGCCCGCAAGGCGAGATGTACGCTGGAAGGCATCGTTGATGTTTTGATTCACAACGAGCGAGGTCGAGGCGTCCGGGACATCTCGCGATACCGTGAGCTGAGTGTTCAGGGTCTTGCTCTGTGACGCGTACAGGTAGCTGTTGGAGCGTAGATCGGTCGCTATTGCAGCCTTAACATTGCCCATCTGATGCAAGTGGCTGAATCGCCCAGTGAGGGTGCTCTGACCGGTGTTGCGGTCTTGAAGCTGGTAGAGACTCACGATTCCCGATCCACTGCCCAGACGGTAGGTCTGGTTGAGCCCTGTACCGATGCCTTTTCTGCTCATCAGGTCGAGCAGTAGAAAGCTGGCGAAGGCCTTGCTACCGGAGAGGGCATACTGGGTCTTCAGGAAGTAACCTTCCTCGAGCGTCTGGCCGAACATCGGTATGATCTGAGGGTTGTTCTGGATCTGGCGCAGGGGGATCACGATCCTCGGCAGCGTGAAGACCCGGTGCCCGAGCGCGTAGGCCGTAACATCCCTGAGGACGGCTTTGTCGTTCGGGTAGACCGAGACAGACTTGGCTCGCAGTTGATAGTGGGGCAGTGGGAGGTTGCAGGTGGTAGCTTGGCCGTTGAGCACATCGACCTGCCGTTGGCCGATACCTTGGATTTGCCTGGCGTCGGCGAATACAGGTGCCTGGAGCCAGCCCTGAGCGAACTCTGGGACGATCGTGGTCCTGGCAGATGCCACCGACCACTCACGAGTGCGGTAGTTGACGACCACGTCGCCGCCGGACGCTTCCTGAACGCCGATCTTGAATTTCACGTTGCCCTGGAATGTGATCAGATTCGTGTTGTAGTCTACCTGGGCTCTGTCCGACGTCCCCTCGAAGTCCCGAAAGCGGACGATGACGTTACCCTCCGCCACAGTCAGAAGAGGATTGCCATCGTCATCGAACGTTGTATTGGTGGCATCGCCGCTCGTCTGAATGAACTCGGTGCCGACTGACGCGACCGGAATGCTTGGCGCGGTCACAGCTCCAGTAGGTGTCTCGGATGGCGCGACGGGCGAGGGGATGATTGGCTTGGGGGGAGGTACCTGAGGCCCAGGTTGAACGTCGAGCGGACTCGATGGCACGGATGGATTCCTTGGCAGCGTGGAGTCGGGGATGCCTGAGCCAAGGTATGGATCGCCTGGCCCGAGGAGTTCTGGTCGCGTGTAAGGCCCCAGCGGAGGCGGCATCTTCCCGTCTTCGGGCATTCCGTTCGGGCGATCGAAGATAGTCGAGGTCGGCAGGGGGGCGTCGCAAAGGGCGCAAGCACTCAGTAGGCAGACCAGCAGTACCCCCACGCAAAGCTTCGGCAACATCCCCTTCACTCCAGAAACAGACTACGCCGTCGGGCGACCTACGGCTACTCCACGCAACAGTTCAGTCTTAGCGAATTGTCATTTCGAACGCAATCGCGGCATGAACACTCTCGCGGCTGCTCCGCAGCGCTGTCGTGTTCGCCACGAAGGGAACGGAAATGCTCCGCATTTCCGAAGGAGTGAGAAATCTGCTTCTTGGGCCTCCGCCGGGATTCTGGAAGGAGCAGATTTCTCGCCCTGCTCGAAATGACAGTGGACAAGACTGAGCGGTTACTACTCCACTCTCCACAGCAGTACGGCCGCCAGACTGCCGAATATGATCACGTTGCTCCACCCCGCCAAAGTCGGCGACAGCCAACCCGCCTCGGCAAAGAGCCTGCTGAACACAAACACGTTATAGTAGAAGAAGAGCACGATGATGGCAGCCAGCACGCCCATGAACCCGCCGCTCCTGCCAAGCTTGAGGCTGAGGGGGGCGATACAGAGCGCCAGCACCAGCGAGCTCAACGGGATTGTGCTTTTGAATGCGTACTCCAGCCGGCATTCCCTGGAGTCCATTCCGGTAGTCTTCAGGAGCTTGATCTGCTGGCGCAGCTCAGCCAGGCTCATGGTTTTCGGTGACTTCGGATCCTGGTTGAGATAGTAATCCATCGGCTGCGGGATATCGAGCCTCATCTTCGGGAACCGAGCATAAAGCTCCGGATCGCCGTCACGGCTGACTCTCCACGTGCTGCCGTCACGAAGGACCCATATCCGGTTCTCCTCGACTGCGCTCTTGGCGGTTATCAGCGTGGCAAAGCCGGATCCCACTGGCGACTCATAGATCATCACGTTGTTGAGCTGCATTCCTCGGCCCTGTTTCGTGATGCTGTTGACGTAGAAGCAGTAGTTGTTGACCTTGAAGTAGGCGTTCGACTGGATCGGCAGCGGGCCTTGGGCAGACATTATGCGGTTGTAGACCCTGACGCTCTCCCGATTGGCCCAGACTCCTATGTTCTCCTGAAATGCGTAAGCGGCGATAGTCAGCAGCACGCCAACCACAAGCAGCGGAAGGAATATGCGTTTGACACTGACGCCGGCGATGCGCATCATGGTGATCTCGCTGTCGTGGGTCAGCCTGGCAACCGCGAGGCTGCACCCAAAGAGCGCGCCTGAAGGCAGAGATATGACTATGAACGAGGGCAGGCCAGCAGTTCCACCGAGAGTTGTGAGGACGAAGTAGTAAAGGAGTAACGGCTTCTGGTCGAGATGGTCCTTTGCCCAGCCGACCATCTGGTAGATGACGGTAAAGACGAGCAGCACGAGGATGACGGCGAACCCCGCTACAAACGGAACCATCATTTCCCGCGCGACGTATTTATCAAGTGTCTTCATACCTGGGCTCGCCTCGATTATAGCACACGCGTTGCGATCATCTCCACCCAACAGTATAATAGGACGCAAAGCCCGGGCGCGTGAGTTCCGACACGGCATTGCAGTTCCGGGATTAACGGTAGTCATTATGATCCATCTTGAACGGGTTTCCGTCGCATATATCAACGGGATAAGGGCCCTAAACGATGTCAGCCTGTCGATCACGAAAGGCGACTTTGCGTTTATTGTTGGGGCCACAGGCAGCGGAAAGTCCACTCTGCTGAAGCTTCTCTATCGCGAGATTGTGCCCACCGAGGGTGCGGTCGTGGTCGCCGGAGAGGACGTCGGACGCCTGCGCCCTGCCGCGGTTCCCTACCTCCGCAGGAAGCTGGGCATTGTGTTTCAGGACTTCAAGCTCCTGCCTCAGAAGAACGTGTACGAGAATCTCGCGTTCGCGCTCCGGGTTATCGGGGTGTCGGCGAAGGAGACCAGATACCGCATTCGGGACGTCCTGGAGCTTGTGGGTCTGACTCACCGCTGTGACTCATTCCCACACCAAATGTCCGGCGGCGAGCAGCAGCGTGCGGCGATCGCCCGTGCTTTGGTTAACCATCCCACAGTTCTGGTGGCGGACGAGCCGACCGGAAACCTCGATCCTGATACATCCTGGGGCATCATCCAGCTCCTGGACCAGATCAACACCCACGGGACCACAGTCCTCTGTGCGACCCACGATAGTCAGATTGTGGACCGCATGAAGAAACGAGTCATCCAGTTAGAGGGTGGCTACATCGTGCGCGACCAGAACAAGGGGTGCTATCAGCAGGATGAGGTCGCCGCAGATCAGGTGGCTGGCACACTGTAGTTGGCGTCTCTGACGCCGGGAGAGGGGTCGGAGACCCCTGCTACAACAGGAAACGACCTATGCAATTCCGAAACATTGAGTTCGTCATACAGGAAGCATTCACTGGCATTCGCCGCAACGGGCTGATGGCGTTCGCCTCAATATCGACCATCGCGCTATCGCTTGCGGTGCTGGGGGCGTTTGGCTTGATTGCTATGGGAGCGAACAACTTTGCGAATGCTCAGATCAATCGGTTCGAGATCGCTGTCTTCGTGAAGGCAAGGTCCACTACTGAGGTCCAGCCCGTCGTTGAAAAGATCAGGAGCATGAGTGGCGTGGCTAAAGTTGTAGTGCTCGATAGGGACAAGGAGTGGACCCGCCTCAAGATCGAGAACCCGAACTTCAATGTGGCGGGCGTTAACCGGGAAGTCCTCCCATTCGCTCTGGACGTAAGAGTGACTGACCCGGAGCGCTTCTCCGCGATCGCCGCGAAGATCAGGTCGATGGATCGCGTTGATGCTGTGCTGGAAGGCAGAGAGGCGTTCAGTCGGGTCATGACACTCACGCGGGTCGTCAAGGCGCTGAGTATTGCAGGTGTGCTGATACTGCTCATCACCAGCGTCTTCATCATCAGCAACGCGATCAAGCTGACACTCTACGCCAGACGCAGGGAGATACGAATAATGCAGCTGGTTGGGGCAACCAACCAGTTCATCCGCACGCCCCTGATCATAGAGGGCATCTTCTTCGGGGCTGCGGGGGCGGTGGCAGCCTGGCTGCTGCTCGTGCTTGGCACTGCGTATGTATCGAACGTCTCTCAGCAGATAGCCTTTCTCGGTCGGTTCGGCAGCGGCGTCGGCCGCACTGAACTGGCACTTGCACTGATTCTGATTGGCGCCGCTATCGGGGCGGCGGGCAGCTTCGTCTCGATTCGACGATTCCTGCACGACGAGAGTCCTGTGTCAGTGCCACGACAGGCCAGAGACGAGGCCGCAAGAGGCGCCTCGGGCATGGTGAAAGCCGGTTCCTAACCGGCAGCTTGGAGCGAGACCATGAGGGTAGGAACGAAGAGAGCCTTAGCGTTCGGACTGATCATGCTCTGGTGTGTGGGCGTTATGCCGATCTCAGCGGCGGTAAGCCCCAAGAAACAAGCCAAGATCAAGCAGCTTCGCCAGAAGAAGGCCGTGAAGGGTGCGAAGATCAGGGCGATCGAACACAAGATCCACCTGGCTAAGGTCGAGAAGAGGACAGTCATCGGCCAGCTTACGATCACAGAGTCCAAGCTCAGCGATGCGCAGGAGCGCCTAACCGGTAACAAGATAAGGCTCCTCAACGCCGAAACGGACCTGAGAACGACCCTGGTCCGACTCGAAAGAACTCGCAAACAGCTTGCCAGGCGCAAGGACCTGCTCAGTCAGCGAATCGTGGACATGTACGAAGGCGAGGACGTGAACTACGTCAACGTGATCCTGGGCGCCTCCGACATGTGGACGTTCCTAACTCGGACCTACTACCTCAAACGTATCCTCGACTCGGACACCAGACTCATCGACCAGATCAAAGAGGACGAGAAGACTATCGAGGCCCTCCGCGCTCGCCAACTGGAGAGAGTCTCACAGATCAAGGGGCTGCAGGCGCGCTTGCTCGTCGAACGCAACGAAGTCTCCGGTCTCGTCGAGGAGAGGCGCAAGCAGCTCTGGGCCACCGAGAACAAGATCGATCTCTACGAGAAGGCTCAGGCCGAGTTGGAGGCTGAGTCCCGCAGGATCGAGTCCGAGATTCAGCGGATGCAGAGCACTCCGCTCGGCAAAGCCTGGAGCAATCGCGTTTTCAAGGGTGGGTTGATGATGCCGGTCCGCGGCAGGCTCACCTCACGTTTCGGCTATCGGCGCCATCCCATCACCGGCGTCCACAAGCTGCACACTGGAGTAGACATCGGCTGTCGCACAGGCACGCCCATCCACGCCGCGGCCGACGGTATCGTGATCATTGCGGGCCGGCAAGGGGCGTATGGTTTGGCCGTCGTTATCGATCACGGAGGCAGGGTATCGACGCTGTACGGGCACAACTCCAGGCTTGCAGTGAGAAGAGGTCAGCGCGTCAGCAAAGGCCAGGTGATCGCCTATGCAGGCAGCACTGGCCTCTCAACCGGTCCCCACTGCCATTTTGAGAAGCGCATCAACGGCTCTCCAGTCAACCCACTCTGATGCCATAACAGGATGTCCCCGAGACTCTTGCGATAGAGCTGTAGCGGGCGTCTCTGACGCGCCTCGGAGGCGTCGGAGACGCCTGCTACAACTGCGGATCGCGGGATAAGCGATCTATCTCAACACCCCCACACCTAGCTCGACTGTCACATTCGCCAAAATCGGGGGTATAATACAGAAGAGCGTTCAGACTCAACTTTTGCCCTTTCGTTGAGGGGGTGATGAAGGTGTCTGTTGAAGATGCTTCGATGACGCGGGAGGCGCTCCGAGAGATTGGCAAGCGACCGCTGGATTGCAGTCGGCTCGAGGTGCATGTTACTCACGGAGTGGCGTTGCTGCGAGGTCGCGTCGACAAGCTGCGCGGCTACTACGAGGACCTTGATATCCACGAGGAACTCAAGATCCTGATCACGGCACTACGTCAGAAGCCAGGTATACGTGACGTCGTCTGTGAGGTGGAGACTGGAGCCCCCAGCCTCAAGGAGCGTATGACCCCATACAAACACCACACCTACTAGCCCTTGGATTGTTGCACTAGAAGACGGTTAGATCCTGTTGCTCAGGACTTGGGAGTAACGTCGATAGTCTTCTCGTTGCGGTAGGTGACGAAGCCTGGGGCGCTGCCGCGCGGCTTACGGACGTGCTTGCGCAGTGTGTGGTCTACTGGCACGAGCGACGAGTGCTTGGCGTCCGAGTTGCGAGCGGCGATCAGAGCAGCCTGCAGAAGAACAGGCTTCGGTACTTCGCCCGCGTGGCCGGACGTACGGATCACAACGTGCGCGCCAGTGATAGCTCGCGTGTGCAGCCACACGTCGTTCGGCTTGGCAACGCGTTGCGTTAGATAATCGTTAGCTTGGGCGGTTTCGCCGTGGAGGATCTCCCATCCCTCGGGAGTGTAGGCGCGGCGAATCCGAAATCCGCCGAATTCCTCAGCTTCCTTCTCTGTGCGAACCTCTTGTCTCAGCAGGTCCTGACGTGTCAGCATCTTTCTGAGGGACTCAAGCGTATCCACTGACTGCGCCGATTCGGCCTCAGCAGCCGCAGACTCAAGCAAGCCTATCTCGCGAATGACGCTAGCCTTGCGGGCCTCGGATGACGAGACCGCATCGCGTGCTTTCTGGTAACGCTTGAAGTAGCGTTCTGCGTTTTGCTGGGGTGTCAGCTTGGGGTCCAGCTCGACCTCGATCTGCGGCATCTCCGGCTCGAAGTAGTTCACCAGAGAAGCCTTGCTGTCGCCCTTGCAGATGGCGTGCAGGCTAGCCAGTATCAGCTCGCCGATCTGCTTGTGAGTCTCGGATCGAGAGGACTCGTCTATGGTCCGCTCGATTGACTTAAGAGTCTGGCGCCTCGACGCTATCGCGCGACGAATGGCGGTCAGGGTCTGGGTCTTCTCTTCGTCAAGCGCCGTGCGCGTCACCAGGGATCTGAAGAGCGCATCCAGCGGCTCGCTCATGGATGTGCGCGGGTGCTGTCGCTCGGGCGGGATCTGGACGGAGGGGATCGGGTAGACCAGCTGTCCGTCCCCTCGCTCGCCCGTTACGAACACGGGCGAGAACGCGCGCGCCGAGACAGCCTGGCCCAGGGCGAGGAGTTCCTCGCACACCCGGTTGCTCGAGATGGCGCCGTCTGATGTTGCGCGAGCGAGTATCTCATCCGCTAGAAACGGTCCGAAGCCGCTGAACGTCGCTATCAGCCACTGACGTGCCTGGGCAGGCTCAGTGATCGGAGGAATGGCGTGTATCCAGAGCTGTTCGATCGAGGAAGCGTCGAGCGCACGGAAGTCGACCTTGTCGCCGCCGGGTGGGGGAAGATACTCCCGCCCCGGAAGCACTTGCCGATAGCGGCTGACTGAAGCCCCAATGTGTTTGGCCGCGCCAAGAATTACGTCGTTCTCGTCGAGGAGGATCAGGTTGCTGTGCTTTCCCATGATCTCCAGGAGCAGGGTTCCCTGCGGCTCGCCGTGGCGTTGAGTCGTTAGCCGCATGACACGGTCGAAGCCGGTTTGCTCGATGGCAGCGAGATATGCGCCGTCGATGTGCTTTCGAAGCAGCATGCAAAAGTTGGGCGCCTGCTCGGGAACAGGCTGGGAAGAGGCCGTCAGATAGACACGTGTGAACCTGGCATCGACGGAGAGGAAGAGCAGGTAGGTGTGGCCGGGCCCTCGGATCTCGAGAGTGAGGTCCGTCTGGTTGTGCTGCCTGATTTTCTGTATCCGCCCGCCGCGCAGGGTTGCATCGAGTTCGGCGACCACTGCCGCTAACACAAGTCCGTCGTAGTTCATTCTGCGGTCCATTCGTGGGTTTGGCGTTGCGGGTAACCCCTTCTAGCCGAAGCCATGCATTCCCTTCACTCAGCACTTGCCTGCCGGAGCACTATTGCATACAATATTAGCGGGCCGGGGAGCTTCGCCGACCCGAAGAGCTAACAGGAGGTCTCAATCGATCATGCCAACACTATTCGGCAGGGCTTACACCAAGGACGAGCTGATCAGCCGGATCGGAAACATCAGCCAGCTCGGCGGCGTCAGGCGAGTGAAGCTTACAGACGGGCCACAAGAGGGCGTGGAAGCAGTCGAGTTCCGTACTGCAACCGGCCTGTCGTTCTTGGCCGTCCCGGGGCGCGGGCTGGATATCACGAGCGCGGAGCACAGCGGCCGGTCGCTTGCCTGGATGTCCGCTGCGGGCGAGATGAGCCCAATGTACTATGAGGAGCCAGGCGGAGGATGGCTGCGAAACTTCCCCGGTGGCCTCGTGACCACGTGCGGCTTGACCTACGCGGGAGCTGCCTGCGTGGACGAGGGTGAGGCTCTGGGCCTGCACGGACGCTACTCCAACACCTCAGCCTCGAACGTTTGGGCGGACGGCGAATGGGAAGGCGACGAGTATCGCATGTGGGCGGTCGGTAAGGTCCGCGAGTCCCGCCTCTTCGGCGACAACCTGGTGCTTAGACGTAAGATATCCGCAGTCCTCGGGCAGAACAAGATCTGGATCGATGACGCCGTGACCAATGAGGGGCCTCGCGAATCACCGCATATGCTGCTGTACCACATCAACGCAGGTTTCCCGGTTGTTGACGCCAACACTCAGTTCATCTCGACCAGCAAAGGCATAACGCCGGCCGGGGAAGCTGCAGAGAAGGCAAGAGAGCGCCACGCCGTGGTTGAGCCTCCGACAGCAGGCTTTGAGCAGGAGGTCTACTATCACGACATGGCGACAGACTCTGACGGCTGTGTCTACGGTGGGCTGGTGAACAAGACACTGCCGCAGGGGCCTTTTGGGTTTTACGTCAAGGTCCGCAAGAGCGAACTGCCGGAGTTCACCCAATGGAAGAACAACGGCACACGGGAATACGTGATGGGTCTCGAGCCCTGCAACTGTCACGTGGACGGCAGAGATGTAGATCGTGCCGAAGGCCGTCTGAAGTTCCTGAAGCCGGGGGAGACGCGGGAGTACCACCTGGAGATTACAGTGCTGACGACCAACGATGAGGTGGCGCAGTACGAGAAGATGGTACAGTCGATCAAGGGCTGATCCGGGTAACACATGAATGTGGAGCGCGCGGGAGGTGGGCTTTGTGGTCATAGACCCAGTGTGCCTCAAGCAGCTCGACGAGACGATGGTCTTGGACAAGGCTGAGTACCGCGGCCAGACGTACTACTTCCACAGCGAGCGCTGTCGGCACGTCTTTGAGCGGGCGCCGGACGATTTCGCTGGGAAGGTAGCACAGATCGTCTATGGCGACCAGCACCGCTTCGAGGGTGCGAAGAATCGCTGAGGAATAGCCTCGATATCTTATGTCATTCCGAGTGCAGAGAGGAATCCGCTTTTCAAGCAGAGATTCTTCGCTGTGCTCCTAAGAAAGTGCTGTTGTCTCGGGGACACCTTGTCCCGAAACGACAGCACTTTCTTCGTCAATGTGCACCTGCGGTCAATCGCTCAGGTTGGCTGCGTGTGGCTACTTGCCGTAGCCCTCGATTGTGTCCTTGATCAGCTTGATGGTGCTCTCGGGGTAGTTGCTGCCCGGTTTCTGTGCCATCTCCAGGGCCTTGTTGCCGGTCTCGATCGCCTTCTGCTTGTCCCCGGTGCTGAACTGCGCCTTGGACTGGTAGAACAGCAGGATGGGGTTCTCGCCGTTCGTCAACTCGACCGCGCGAGTTGTCATGTCGAGAGCGAGATCGTAGCTCGGTGCCTTCAGGTCACTGCCGTCGATGATCGCCCTGGCCATTGAGTATTGCGCGCCGGCGTCCTCTTTGCAGATCCCCTTGCAGAGCTCGCGCGCATAGGCATAGGCCTCGCTCTCGCTGCAGCGGAGAAGAGCAGCGTATTTGCCGTAGTAGATCTCCTGCTCGATCTTTGGGTCATTCGCTATCAGCTTGTCAGCCTCAGTGACGGCCTTGGCGTACTCTTTGGCCTTGAGTGCGTCGTTATAGGGCTTGAGGAGGGCTTCGCGCGCCTTCTCGGCCTTCTCCTCATCGGCTACGCGCTGCGCTTCTGCCTTGACGTCCCACTTATTGGCCAGTATCTGATCGAGGACCTGGTCCATGTTTGCCATCGGATGCCCCATCCACTCGATGCAGCCGGTTTTGCCCACGATGAACGCGGAGGGAATACCGTTGCGCCCGGCGGCTTTCATCCAATTGGTCGCCATGGTCTGATCGGGGCCGTCTATGCCGACGTTGTAGGCCATCTTGTCGCCCATGTCCTTGACGAACTTCTCGACTTTGGCGAAGTAGGCTGTGCTCTTAGGGTCCTTGTCGTACTCCCAGATATCGACGCCGATGAATGTCACCTTGTCGCCGTACTTCTTGGCTAGCTCAGTAAGGTGAGGGATTGTCTGGCGGCATGGACCGCACCACGTTGCCCAGAACTCGACTACGTAGACTTTGCCGCTCTCGAAGCCGGCGATCGGGCCACCTTTGACCCACTTCGCGATCACGAGGGGTGGGGCCTTGCTGCCGATCTTGAGGGTGGGTGGCGCAGCAACTGAAGCCGACACCAGGAACGCAGCCAAAGCCGCGGCAATGGCTGCTATCAGGATTCTTCTGGTTATTGGGGCCATCTTTGATCACTCCCTATTACGCAAGTTCCGGACGATGCTCCGGTGACAGCCTATCTTACCGCACTGGGCGGCTAATCACAACACGAGTGCGCGCCAATTGTCTGTAGGATCTGCGCTCATGTCCGTAGTGTTCGATCTCCCTATCGGACTTGTGCAGGCTTACGTCCAGGCCGGACCTACGACAGGCTCAGGAGGAGTCCGGCCACTAGCCCGCTAACGAACGCTGGAGAGTGGCGCAAGCATGTGGCTTCTGCTATAATATGCACGAGAGAAATCGAACGTGGCGAGCCGCCGCTATGGCAGAGGCGGAGCGCATTCTGTCTATTCAAGAGAAGGTGACCTCCGAATGAGCGAGCAGCAGAAATCAACATGGCGGACCAAAGTGGGTCTTGCCGAGATGCTTAAGGGCGGCGTCATAATGGATGTAACTGATGCCGACCAGGCTAAGATAGCGCAGGAAGCCGGCGCGGCGGCCGTCATGGCCCTCGAGCGGGTGCCTGCCGACATCAGAAGAGACGGCGGAGTCGCCCGGATGGCTGACCCGCTCAAGATAATCGAGATCATGAATGCGGTCACGATTCCCGTGATGGCCAAGGCCCGTATCGGGCACTTCGCCGAGGCGCAGGTGCTGGAGGCGCTGGGGGTCGATTATATCGATGAGAGCGAAGTACTTACGCCGGCGGACGAGTCGTTCCACATCGACAAGCACCGATTCGACGTGCCGTTCGTCTGTGGCTGCCGCGATCTCGGGGAAGCGCTCCGCCGGATCGGCGAGGGCGCGGCGATGATCCGCACCAAGGGCGAAGCGGGTTCCGGGAACATCGTGGAGGCCGTGCGGCATATGCGCTCCGTAATGAGCGGGATGCGCAGAATCCAGGGCATGCGTGAGGACGAGCTTATGGCCGAGGCGAAGAACCTCGGCGCGCCTTACGACCTCGTGCTCGAGATTCACAAGACCGGCAAGCTGCCGGTGCCGAATTTCTCTGCTGGCGGAATCGCCACTCCGGCCGATGCATCGCTCATGATGCAGCTCGGCGCTGAGGCAGTTTTCGTCGGGTCAGGCATCTTCAAGTCCGAAGACCCCGCCCAGCGCGCTAAGGCCATCGTGGATGCGACTACGCACTATGACAAGCCAGAGATGATCGCGGAGCTGTCCAAGGGGCTCGGCAAGGCGATGGAAGGAATCGATGTCCGCCAGCTTGACGAGAAGGAACTCCTCTCCACGAGAGGCTGGTAGGCTTGAGCATCACTCTTCAGAAGGATGTGTTGGGGACATCTGTCCCCAACACCCAACACCCAACACCTACTACCCGCATCGGCGTGCTGGGGCTCCAGGGTGACTTTCAAAAGCACGTGGAGATGCTCGGACGGATCGAGAACGTCTCCACAGCAATCGTTCGCACTCCTGATGAGATTCGCACGTGCGACGGGATTATCATACCTGGCGGCGAGAGCACGACCGTAGGCAAGCTCATGGTTCGTTACGGAGTAGACGTGGCTATTCGTGAGCGTGTGGCCGAGGGGATGGCGGTGTTTGGCACCTGCACAGGCATGATCCTCCTCGCCAAGGAGATCGAATCGAGCGACCAGCCGCGCCTTAGCCTCATGGACATGACCGTTCGCCGTAATGCTTTCGGCCGGCAGGTAGATAGCTTCGAGACCGATCTGGATATCCCCGAAGCCGGCAATGGCCGCCCGATTCGGGCTGTGTTCATTCGTGCTCCGTTCGTGACCGAGGTCCGCAGTGATGCCAAGGTGCTATCGCGCCTCGGCGACGGCCGCATCGTCATGGTACGTCAGGGGCGCTGTCTGGCGGCCGCATTCCACCCGGAGCTCACCGACGACGCAAGGGTCCATGGTTACTTCGTACGGATGGCGGCAAACAAGCACTGATCAGAACGATTGCCACATTGGGTATGAACCACCCAAAGCAGTGGCAGCACACGCAGCAGTTCAGGAGACCTTTGCTCGATGTCAGTTCCTGTGTCCTGGTGGATCGCATTTAACGTCTTTACCCTGGTCCTGCTAGCCCTCGACCTCGGCATTTTCCACCGCAAGTCCCACGAGATCGGCATCAAGGAGTCGCTGATCTGGAGCGTGATCTGGACAGTGCTGGCGTTCGCGTTCAACGTCCTCGTGTACTACTGGATGGGCAAGTCACACGCGCTCGCTTTCTTTACCGGCTACCTGATCGAGCGATCCCTGAGCGTGGACAACATCTTCGTCTTCTACCTGATCTTCTCGTATTTCGCCGTGCCGCGAGCCTATCAGTACAAAGTGCTGTTCTGGGGGATCATCAGTGCTCTGATCATGCGCGCGGCGTTCATCGCGGTAGGCGTCACGCTGATCAACCAGTTCTACTGGGTGATCTACGTTTTCGGCGCTTTCCTGATCGCCACGGGCATCAAGATGGCGGTATCAAGCGATCACGAAGTGCATCCTGAGCGGAACCCCGTGCTTCGACTATCGCGACGCCTCTTCCCATCAACCTCTGACTATGACGGGGACAGGTTCTTCACGCGTCAGAATGGCCGCCTGCTTGTGACACCGCTGCTGACGGTTCTGCTCGTGGTCGAGACCACAGACCTGATATTCGCGGTTGACTCAATCCCTGCCATCCTAGCGATCACGAGGGACGCGTTCATCGTCTACACCTCGAACGTCTTCGCCATACTCGGCCTTCGCGCTCTCTACTTCGCTGTAGCTGGGCTGACGAAGGTGTTTGAGTACATCCATTATGGGCTAGCGGTGATACTCGTCTTTGTCGGGGCGAAGATGCTTCTCTCTCACGTGATCGAGATCCCAGTAGGCATATCACTGGCCTTCATAGGAGTAGTGCTGGTTTTGACCGGGCTGTTGTCTGTGAGGCGGAGCAGGCGGAACGGGGCATCCGCATCTAGCGGGTAGGCTGGGCGGCTTTCTCCCGCGCCAACTGAACCAGGCCCATCGCGGTTTCCACGTTTCTTGGGTTGGCCGGGTTCTTGTAGTCGGAGGCCATGTCGATCAGATAGCGCTCGTTCTGCTTTGCTACCTTCTCAAGCTCATCGGCTGCCTTGAGCAGGTGCGCGCGAGCCTGATCTGACGGGTCCAGGTCGTAGACGTAGACTCCATAGATCACCCCCATAGCAGGCTTCCAGACGAGTACCATCGCTTTCTCACGCTCGAACAGGTCCCTAAGCTTCACGTAGTCCGCAGGCTTCAGATGTGGCTTCGCGCGCTCGATGTCCGAGATAGATGCGTTGATCAGCCTCAGTGCTTCGTCCTTCTCTGCGTAGATCTTGTCCATTGTCGCGAGGGTGGGATTCAGCAGTTCCTCCTGAATGGTCAGGAAGGTCGAGTCCCATCTGCCTCTCGCGCCGCGCCTGTAGGGGTTGGACAGGTAGCTGAAGCTCGGGAGCGTGCTGTGGTTCATGCTGCCATGGCCCAGCACGTACATGCTCTTGCTCACGATCTCTTGCGTGCGCATGAATGCTGAGAATAGCGGCTCCACGGCAGGCTTGCCGTATTTGGCGGCCAGCCACTGTCTGTAGAGTGTGTGGTGGTCGGCCTCGGGGTCCAGGAGCAGCTTGGTGCTGATGTCGATCACGGCCTGATTCGGTGTATCGACCGCGCGCCAGGCCAGTCGTTCAACCCGGTAGACCGCGCCTGCGACTCCTTGTTTGACAGCATAGTCCAGATACTTCTTGACGTAGTCGATGTCGATGTAGGGTATCGTGGATAGCCCCGTATACTCGTTGCCGAGATCGAACTCAACAATTTGACGCTTGCCACCCACATTGCCCAAGGCAGGGTTGAACGGGTAGAAAGGGTGCCAGTCGTGGGGAACGCACTTGGACATGACGATGATGTCCGCCTTGCACAGCTTCAGACCTTTGACGATATACCAGAGCTGCGGAGGCTCATAGGCAAACGTTCTGACTATGAGGTCCTTGCCGAACCCCGCGCAGATCGAACCGACCTCGTCAATCAGCTTAGCCACGCGCCTTTGGGGTGAGATCGAGCTGGAGACCTTGGTGTCGCTGTAGACGGATTGCTGCGTTTCGTGCATAGTGAGCACGAGTCCATCAATGCCGGGGCACAGCTTGTAGAGCCTGTCGTACTTGGTTTTGACGAACTCCCAGACAGCAGGGTTGTCAAGGTCCACTCGGTCATCGACCATCAGCTCCTTGGGGATGCCATTGAGCTCGTGCGTCCAGACATCGACTTTGATGTTCTTCTCGTGCGCCCACTTGCAGATCGTATTGACATCCGCGGCGCGCTGGGGCTGTTCGAGTATCTGCTCGACATCCATCACGATGTCGTGAGAGAGCTGGATGCGGTTGACCTTCGCATCGGCGGCCATATCGATCAGCCGCTTGATGTGCTCCATATCGTAGTCCTGGAGCTGCCAACAGCGGATGTCGAGGGGTTTGGCCGGTGCGGTGGTTGTGAGAAGAAGCAACGAAAACATCAGCAGTCGTCTCAGCATATGGTCTAGTCGTCCAGAAGTCCGGACATACGCAGCACCCGCTTGGACCACTCCGCCGATTCCTGGGCTAGTGCCTGGCGGCGCTCAGGATCGGGCCAGATGTGGGCCCATTGACGCTGCCACAAGGAGAGTTGCACCTGCAACTCCACGAGCTGTGCTGCTGTCTCGGTCTCTGCTTCCGCAGCTGTCCATTCGATGAAGTGCTTGCTCTCATCGATGAGTGCTGCGACGCCATCACTGTGAGAATCGTGTCTGCTGAAAGACCTTATTCGGGCTAGGTTGGCGGCAAGGCCACCGAGACGTGTGGGCAGTTCGTCCTGCAGATACCGTTTCCGGATGAACGAGAGGTCTCTCATTTCTTCCCCAACAGATCGCCGCTAATCCGGCTCACACGATGCCTAACGGCGTCATCCTCGATCTCTAGGGACACATTGTTCTGGCGAGGGCGAATGTTGATCAGGGACTCGAACACGACCTCCTGAGTCACTGGGTACCAGTCTGCTCCCCAGATGTCTTCCTGCCGACTCCCCTCTTCTAGAAGGGCGGATTCGCAATCGGCATGCATGGCGCCTCCTCCGGCGAGAATGCCATTGCGAGTGTCCACTGCCAACTTGATGTACTCCCCTAGAGCTTGAAGCATCTCTTCGATCTCCTGTGAGGAAGCCGGGGACCGTATGATGTGGATGATGGCTTCTGCCAATTATCGCCTCTCCACCGTCACGACTTCCTGAACCAGTTTCACGATCTTGCTGTCCGGATAGTAGCCCTTCTTGAGGGAGGTGTTGGGATACACAAGCGTGTTCTTGCCTATCAGGCAGCCTGGGTTCGTGACGACGTTGCACCCGGTCTGGCTGCCGTCGCCAATCACGGCTCCGAACTTGGCCATGCCGGTGTCGTATTCCTTGCCGTCGACGGTGATCTTGACGGTTGGGCGCTTGCCTGTGGATTCGTCCCTGAAACTGAGAACGGGCACGTTCGAGAGCTTGGTCCCCGCCCCAAGATTGACCTTGCGACCGAGGATGCTGTCACCGACGTAGGCGAAATGAGGGCACTGTGCGGTATCGAGCATGATGCAGTTCTTGAGTTCGGAACTGTGACCGACAATGCAGTTGTTGCCGACAATGACGTCGCCGCGGATGTAGGCGCCGTTTCTGATCTGGCAGTTCTTGCCGATAATCGCGGGACCCATAATGAACGCGCCGGGCTCGACGACTGTTCCCTCGCCGATCACCACGGCGTGAGTATCGTCCACGTAGGCGCCTTCCATAACTGTGCCGCGGATGGTGCTATCGCCGTCCACGCCCATTATGTGCTCGAGCGCGTAACGCCCGGTTCGGGTGAGCGCCTCCCACACATAGGTGCATCCATCAAAGACCCCTCTGAACTCGAATCCTTCCAGATCGAAAAAGTCTTCCGGCCTCAGCATCAAGCAACTCCCTCGCAAAGATGAGCCAGATTGCGCCTGGTATATGACAAGCACATCCAACAGCACGATTATAGGGGCCGCGCTGCAACGTGTCAAACTTGCAGGGCCTGACGAGGGCTCAGGTGGCTGATGTCTGCGCACCTAATGCCCAGTACCTAGCCCCTAACACCCAACGCCCAACCCTTGACGTTGCGTCCTGCCGGGTGGGATAATTGGGCTTGGAGATAGAGATGTCCGAAAGCAAAGCTCACCGCCAACAAGTCCGCGACGCCCTGTCGAATGAAGTCCTCCAAACGGCGCTTGCCAGAGCAGCAACTGCATGGAAGAACGCTCGCACTGCCGCGATGGAGGATTTCGATTTCGTTGAGGGGCAGGCGCAGGCCCGGTCGATCAAAGAACACGCCGTTGCGAACATCGACGCCCTCTTTGCCAAGTTCAAGAAAGAGGCTGAGGCAGTTGGTGCCGTAGTGTATCAGGCTGCGGATGGCGATGAAGCTGCTGAGATCGTCAAGCGTCTGGCTGAAGAACGCGGTGTCAAGCTGATCGCCAAATCAAAGTCGATGCTCACGGAGGAGATTGAGCTCAACCCCCGGCTGAAAGAGGCAGGGCTCGAGGTCGTCGAGACGGACCTCGGCGAATGGATCGTTCAGCTTGCCGGCGAGAAGCCCTCTCACTTCACCGCTCCTTCGCTCCACAAGACCCGCGAAGAGACCGCGGCGTTGTTCTCCAAGGTAGTCGGCGAGGACGTCGATCCTGACATCCCCAACCTCGTGAAGATTGCCCGCAAGCAGCTCCGACAGGTCTTCATCGACGCGGACATGGGCATTTCCGGCGCGAATGTGGCTATCGCGGAGACGGGCACCCTGGTGATCGTCTCGAACGAGGGCAACGTAAGGCTTGTGACCACTCTGCCTCCGATCCACGTGGCAATAGTCGGTTACGAGAAGCTTGTTCCCACGATGGACGATGCGACTGCGATCCTTAAGGTCCTAGCGCGCAGCGGCACGGGGCAGAAACAGACGGCGTACACCTCGTTCATCACCGGCCCGAGCCGGACAACGGATATCGAGAAGACTCTCGCGATCGGCGTTCACGGGCCGGGCGAACTGCATATCATCTTTGTTGACAACGGCCGAAAGGCGATGGCGGCTGACCCGGATCTCAGGGAAGGGCTCTACTGTCTGAAGTGCGGCGCGTGCCTGAACAATTGCCCGGTCTACAACTCAGTTGGAGGATACGCCTTCGGCAATACGTATATGGGCGGGATCGGCACGGTGGTGACGGCGCACCACGACAGCCTGGATGCTGTGGAGGACACCGCTGGTCTCTGCACCGGCTGTGGTGAGTGCAGCGCTGTGTGCCCGAGCCGCATCGAGACCCCCAGGATGATCCTCGAGCTCCGCAAGCGATTGGTCGACAAGAACGGCATGCCGCTTGCGGGGAAGCTGCCGTTGACGGCGGTGAAACACCCGGGCATCTTCAGGAGCGCCCTGCGGATGGCGCGCGCATTCCAGGCGCCGGCTATCTCGTCAGACGGTTCGGTCCGGCAGATGCCTGTCATATCAGACATCCTCGGCGGACGGAAGATGCCCGGTCTTGCCCCTCGCTTCCTGCACGAGCTTCTGCCGGAGCGGGGCGAGCGAACGGGCAAGATCAGCGTTGCGCTGTATGCCGGGTGCATGCTTGACTTCATCTATCCGGAGATCGGCCAGGCGATCTGGAAGGTGCTCGGGGACAGCGACGTGACCGCTATCTATCCGCACGGCCAGTCCTGCTGCGGGGCGCCCGCGCTGTACGTGGGTGATCAGGTCTCGGCCAGGAAGATGGCTATCGACAACCTGGAGGCTCTCTCGCAAGCAGAAACGGACTACATTGTCACCGGCTGCCCGACCTGCGCTGTGATGCTCAAGGAGCAGTTGCCTAGGCTCGTCGCGGGCACACAGTACGAAGATCGAGCCAGGGAGCTCTCAGGCAAAGTCATCGACTTCGCTGCTTTCGCGACGGATGTCCTCGACCATCGCCCAGACGCGAGCCGGGCCGCTCTCAGGCGGGTTACCTACCACGACCCCTGCCATCAGGTGCGCGGGCTGGGTACTTCGGGCTCCTCCCGTGATCTGATCCGCCGTGCGGGATGTGATCTTGTCGAGATGGCCAACTGCGATGACTGCTGCGGGTTCGCCGGCAGCTACTCGATCAAGCAGCCTGGGGTTTCGACCGCTATACTGGATCGCAAGCTGGCCAACATCGAGGAGACGCGCGCGCAGATTGTCGCGACCGACTGCCCGGGCTGCATCATGCATATCCGCGGCGGCCTCAAAGGGCGCGGAAGCTCCGTTGAGGTCTGCCACACGGCGCAGATTATCGCGGGGCTCCTGGAGCGATAGATGGCTTACCGTGACCTCAGAGAGTTCATCAGCCGCCTGGAATCTGAGCGCCAGCTCGTCCGGATACGTGAGCGCGTAAGCCCCAACCTGGAGATCACTGAGATAGCCGACAGAGTGGTCAAGTCCGGGGGTCCCGCGCTGCTGTTTGAGAACGTCGCAGGCTCGAACGTGCCTGTCCTCATCAACCACTATGGCAGCATGCGGCGGATGGCGATGGCGCTGGGGGTCGAGAGCCTGGACGAGATCGGCGGTGAGATCGAGGGGCTCATGAACCTGCAGCCTCCCGGAGGGTTCATCGACAAGCTCAAGATGCTTCCCAAGCTCGCGCAGCTTTCGTCGGCATTCCCCAAGACCGTCAAGAGCGCGCCTTGCCAGGAGGTCGTTCTTGAGGGCGATGGGGCCAGTCTTGATCTCCTCCCAGTCCTGAAGTGTTGGCCGGATGACGGCGGGCCGTTCATTACGCTTCCGATGGTGTTCACAAAGGACCCTGAGACCGGCCGCCGCAACGTGGGGATGTACCGAATGCACGTCTACGATGCTCGGACGACGGGGATGCATTGGCACGTTCACAAAGTCGGCGCGCGGCATTACGCAGAGTATGAGAAGCATAACCAGCGAATGGAAGTAGCGGTCGCGCTTGGCGGCGACCCGACTATCACCTATGCCGCCACCGCCCCGCTACCGGAAGACTTCGACGAGATGATCTTTGCCGGGTTCTTGCGCAAGTCGCCGGTTGAGATGGTCAAGTGCCGGACGATCGATCAGGAAGTTCCCGCGCAGTCTGAGATCGTGATAGAGGGTTACGTTGATCCCCAGGAGCGCCGCACTGAGGGGCCGTTCGGGGATCACACCGGATACTACTCACCCGCCGACGAGTATCCTGTCTTTCACGTGACTTGCATCACGCACCGTCGCGACCCGATCTACCCCGCGACCATCGTCGGCAAGCCGCCAATGGAAGACTGCTTCATCGGCAAGGCGACGGAGCGCATCTTCCTGCCGCTCATCCGCGCGCAGATACCGGAAATCGTCGACATGAACCTGCCGGTGGAGGGGATCTTCCACAATATGGCGTTCATCTCCATCCGCAAGCGCTACCCGATGCAGGCGCAGCGGGTGATGCACGCGCTGTGGGGCCTCGGGCAGATGATGTTCACGAAGATCATCGTGGTCTTTGACGAGGAAGTCGATATCCAGAATGCCAGCGAGGTACTCTGGCGGCTCGGCAGCAATATCGATCCCAGGCGGGACGTCACGTTCGCCGAAGGGCCCGTTGATGTGCTGGACCACGCGGCCCCGCAGGCGCTGTTCGGCTCCAAGATGGGCATAGATGCCACGCGCAAGATCGCCGGAGAGGGCCACAACCGCGAATGGCCCGAGGAGATCAAGATGAGCGCCGAGGTGAAGGCAAAGATCGATGGGCTGTGGGGAGGGCTAGGTCTTGGCTAGCGAGCGGAGGCTGATGGTCGCGCTCTCCGGCGCGAGTGGAATGGTGTATGCCAAGCGATTTCTGCAGGTCGTATCTTCGGCATATGACAAGCTGTACGTGACTGCGTCCGAGAATGCCTGCGACATCATCCGTGAGGAGATCGGTATTGACGGCGTCGAGAACTTGCTTGCCCAGTCAGGTGTGCACAACTCTGACCTGTTTTCTTCTACAGATTTGCACGCGCCACCGGCCAGCGGCTCGCATGACTATGATGGCCTGGTGGTGCTTCCTTGTTCGATGGGGGTTGTCGGGCGAATCGCGTCGGGTATATCGAACGACCTTGTTACCCGCGGGGCGGATGTTTGCCTGAAGGAGCGGCGAAAGCTGATCCTGGTCGTGCGCGAGACGCCCTATAGCCTGGTGCATCTTCGCAATATGACTGCCTTGACCGAGGCCGGAGCGATCATACTGCCGGCATCTCCCGCGTTTTACAGTCAGGCGCAAACAGTAGCTGACCTTGTTGATTTCGTAGTGGACAGGGTCCTGCGTGCGCTTGGGCTCGATCTTCGCCTTGTGAAGGGGTGGGGCGAGTGACGGGCGTGCTCCGCAAGATCGGCATCATCCTCGAGATGATCAAGTTCGAGCACACGGTCTTTGCGTTGCCGTTTGCGCTGTCGTCGGCTATTGTGGCGGCGAACGGCTTGCCTAACTGGCGGATTCTGGGGTGGATACTGGTTGCGATGGTCGGCGCTCGATCAGCAGCGATGGCGTTCAACAGGATTGTGGATGCGCGGCTAGATGCCTTGAACCCGAGGACCGCCAAGCGCGCGATCCCAATGGGTGTGGTCTCGATGGCAGCCGCGTGGTTCTTCACGATCTGCTCGGCGGCCGTGTTCGTCCTGGCCGCACGAATGCTGAACCCGCTGGCGTTCGCGCTCTCGCCTGTTGCGTTGGTCGCGCTGCTGGGTTATTCGTATACCAAGCGCTTCACAAGCCTCTCTCATCTGTGGCTTGGGCTGTGCCTGGGTATCGCGCCTGTTGGGGCGTGGGTCGCCGTGAGAGGCGAGATAGGCTTTCCGTCGATGGTATTGAGCGCGGCGGTGATCTTCTGGACTGCGGGGTTTGACATCATCTACTCGCTGCAGGACTTGGAGTTCGACAAGGCCCAACGACTCTTCTCGCTTCCGGCCAAAGTCGGGCCGAAGTGGGCGCTGCTGGCATCGAGGTTCTTTCACGCGGTAACTGCGGCACTGCTGGTCTGGTTTGGTTTGCTTAGCGGACTTGGTGCGATCTACTTTGTCGGTATCGCCCTGATAGCGATTTCACTCGCCTACGAACAGAGCTTGGTTTCGCCTGGAGACATTAGCCGTGTCAACACGGCATTCTTCACAATCAATGGCTTCGTCAGCCTCGGCGTGCTGGCGTTTGTGGCTGCGGACGTGTTTCTATGATCGACGAAATCATCAACAAGAGCGATGTAGGAGACGTGCTGCGCAGGGCGCTCGATGGTGAGCGGTTGAGCGTGGACGATGGGGTTCGGTTGTTCGAATCCGACGATCTGCCCGCGATCGGCGCCGCCGCGAACGAGGTCCGCAGGCGCTGGCACGGGGACCGAACTTACTATGTCGTCAACCGCCATATCAACTACACGGATGTCTGCCGCAATCACTGTGCCTTCTGCGCGTTCTCGCGCGTGGATGGACAGGACGGCGCGTATCTGATGACTGTGGAGGACATCGTTGCGCGGGCGCAGCGCGAGTATGATGAGATGAAGTTCACTGAGCTTCACATTGTCGGCGGCTGCCACCCGAACCTGCGGCTGGACTTCTACACGAAGATGCTATCCACGCTCAGGGCTCTCTTTCCGGATGTGCACATTCAGGCGTTCACCGCAGTCGAGATAGCGAATATGGCGAAGATCGAGGATACGACTGCGGCCGATGTGCTGTCGAGGCTGCAGTACGCGGGCCTCGGCTCTCTCCCTGGCGGGGGAGCTGAAGTCTTCAGCCCGCGCGTAAGAGGACGGCTCTGTCCGGAGAAGATTCCAGGTGTCGAGTGGCTGGAGGTCATGCGTGAGGCGCATCGTCTGGGTCTGAAGAGCAACTCCACAATGCTCTACGGCCATATCGAGACTTACCGAGAACGCATCGAGCACATGGTCGCGATCCGCGAGCTTCAGGACGAGGCTCAGGGCTTCATGACCTTCATTCCGCTCAAGTTCCACCCGTCGAATACGCAGATGAGCGAGCTGACAATCCGGCAGAACGCCATCGATGACTTGAAGGTCTACGCCATCTCGCGGCTGATGCTGGACAACGTGCCGCACATCAAAGTCTTCTGGATAATGTTGGGCATCAAGCTCGCGCAGGTCGCCTTGAGCTACGGCGCGGATGACTTCGACGGGACCGTGGTTGAGGAGAAGATTACCCACCGAGCGGGCGCGGAGACTCCGGAGGGTCTGACCGTGGCTGATATCCAGCGCCTGATCCGCGAGACCGGCACCAAGCCTGTCGAGCGTAGCACACTATATCAAGAGGTTATTCGGGATGAGGCTGGGGTGCCTTCCCTACTTGAACGTTAAGCCGTTGGCCTATTCGCTGGAGCACGGAGGGCTGCCGGACGGCTGGGAGCTTGTCTATGCGCCGCCGTCTGAACTGGCGGGCATGCTTGTAGCGGGCGAGATCGCCGCGGCGCCGGTGTCAAGTTTCGCGACGTTCCAGAACCCGGACTTCGGCATCTGCCCCGGGATATGCATCGCGGCCGACGGCCCCGTGGACAGCGTGTTGATGCTGTCAAGGATTGAGCTGTCAAAGATAGACACAGTTGCACTGGATACGAGCAGCTTGAGCGGCGCGAATATGCTCAAGATCATACTCAAGGAAGCCTACGGCCTGACTCCTGAGTTTGTACGGATGCCTCCGAAGCCGGTGTCGGCCATGCTTGACAGGTGCGGAGCCGCTATGGTGATCGGCAACCCTGCCATGCTTCACCCGAAAGACGGTCTCTTCGTGCTTGACCTTGCGGCGGAATGGAAGAAGCTGACTGGTCTGCCTGCTGTCTTCGCTGTCTGGGCGGGCAAAGGCATCTGTGCAGAACTCATTCAGGTATTGCAGGAGAGCAAGGCTGCTGGGATGGCTCGCCTGGATGAGATCGCGACCGAGCAATCAGCGGCCTTGGGGTTGTCATATGACACGTGTCTGAACTACCTGTCGAACACAATGGTCTATGACTTTGCCGAACGCGAGAGGCAGGGACTCGCGACTTTCAAGGCCAAGTGCATCGGGCACGGCCTGGTCAACGGCGGTGCGGTGTGAACACCGATCGCGTGTTGACCGAGGCCATCGAGGGCCGGCGGATCACTAGAGACCAAGCCCTGGACCTGCTCCGCCGTGGCAGCATGCCAGAGCTCTCCTGGGCGACTGACCTCGTCTGCACGGCAAAGCATCCCGAGCGCGTCCGAACCTATGTCATCGACCGCAATATCAACTACACCAATATCTGCACCTCCGGCTGCAAGTTCTGCGCGTTCTTCCGAGCCCCCGGCCATTCGGAGGGCTACGTTCTCACCACTGAGGAGGTGCTGGGCAAGATCGAAGAAGCAGTTGGCCTTGGCGCCACGCAGATCCTGATGCAGGGAGGGCTGCACCCTGATCTCAATATCGACTATTACGAGTCACTCTTTCGTGAGATCAAGAGCAGATTCGACATCCAACTGCACTCGCTTTCGGCGCCGGAGATCGTGCACATAGCTTCGATCTCAAGTCTCACGGTTCGGGAAGCGCTTGCTCAGCTCCATACAGCGGGTCTCGATTCCCTCCCCGGCGGCGGGGCAGAGATCCTCGCAGACTCTGTTCGCGCGAGAGTGAGCCCTCGGAAGTGTGGCGTCGATGAATGGCTGGATGTGATGCGCGAGGCCGCTGGGATCGGCATGCGCGCGACCGCTACAATGGTCATAGGTATGGGCGAGAGGATCGCAGACCGGGTTGAGCATATGTCTCGCATTCGAGACTTGCAGGACGAGTCCCGCGTCTTCACCGCGTTCATCCCCTGGACCTACCAGCCCGGCAACACGGCGCTTGGCGGAAACGCATTGGGCGCCCACGATTATCTGAGGACGCTCGCTGTCTCCAGGTTGTTCCTCGACAACATCGACAATATCCAGGCTTCCTGGGTTACGCAGGGCCCGGCCATCGCGCAGCTTGCGCTGAGGTTCGGGGCGAACGACATCGGCAGCACGATGATCGAGGAGAACGTGGTTGCTGCCACGGGTGTGTCGCACAGGATGAGCGAAGCGGATCTGATACGGCTGATCCATGACGCGGGATTCGATGCAGCCCAAAGGACGACGTTGTATAAGACTGTGCAAGTTCATGCGCGTAAAGTTTGTCAATCGGAGGGGCGGTCGTGACTGAACTCGCCATCATCGCCGGCAGCCAGGGATTCAGGACGATTGAGCAGCTGGGTGCAGACAGCCGCCTGATCGATCCCGTCCAGACACCGTTTGGTACTTCCTCGCCGGTGCACGTGCTGAGAGTTCAGGATTCAGATATACTGCTGCTTTCGAGGCACGGCGAGAGCGGCTACAGCGTCTCAGCGCCGTTCGTGAACTATCGGGCCAACATCTGGGCGCTTAAGGAGCTTGGTGCGAAGAGGATCATTTCGTGGTCCGGGCCGGGGGCGATCGACCCGTCGATCCCGATCGGGGATGTGCTCGTGCCGGGCGATCTGATCGATGAGACCTGCGGGCGAGCTACGACCTTCTACGAGGGGCTTGGGATCGGCTTTATTCGCCAGAATCCAGTGTTCTGCCCGGACTTGGCAGCCTCGCTGAGACGGGTTATCGAGTCGAAGCAGGGCCACTGCCGCACCAGCGACGTCTATGTCTGCACCCACGGACCTCGGCTTGAGACCCCAGCCGAGATACGCAAGTTCGCTTCCTATGGCGCAACTCTGGTAGGTATGACACTCATTCCGGAGGCGTTTCTGGCCAAGGAACTGGAGATGTGCTACTGCCCGGTGTGCTATGTGACGAACTACGCTGAAGGAGTTGTGGAGCGCCCGTACGTCCCCGGGGAGTTGTTCGAGGGTCTTCTCTCACCAGGCGAGCGCGCCGCTGTAGACAAAGCCGTGGATGCCTTGCCGCAGATCGCTGTTGAGGCGCTGCTGACTGCACAGGTCGAACCCGAGTGCAGGTGTGGGCTCTCGATGGAACGGTATCGCAGGCGAGGCGATATAGGGGATGATTGGCATACCTGGATCAGAAGGTCCGGGGGCTAGAACCCGGTAAGCATATAGTAGGATATGAACATACTCATCACAAACGACGATGGCATACACGCGGAAGGCTTGATGGCGCTGAAGACCGCGTTCGACAAGGTCGGACGAGTGCTTGTGGTTGCTCCCGATCGGCCAAGAAGCGCGTGCGGCCACTCTATTACCCTGCACAAGCCTCTGCGAGCTGACCCCGTCACCCTGCGCGATGGATCGACTGCCTATTCGACCAACGGTACCCCCTCGGACTGCGTCAGCCTTGCGCTGCTGGGACTGGTAGACGAGCCGGTTGACCTGGTGATCTCTGGGATCAACCGCGGGCCAAACCTGGGCTGGGACCTGACCTACTCCGGCACCGTGTCGGCGGCGATGGAGGGCGCGATTATGGCTGTCCAGTCGTTTGCCATATCCGTTGCAACCTATGAGGCCGAGATGGACTATAGCGTTGCCGCCGGCTTCGCTGTTCGACTGGCGCAGGTGCTCGAGAAGCGCACGTTGCCAGAGTCAACTCTGCTGAATGTCAACGTCCCAGCACTGCCAGCGGCGGATATTCGTGGCATCAAGATCACCAAACAGGGCAAGCGCAAGTATGAAGGAAAGGTTGAAAAGAGAACGGACCCCACTGGCCGTGCCTACTACTGGCTCGGCGGCGACCTGCCGGTGGACTGTCTGGGCGAGGGAACCGATGTTAGAGCCGTGGCTGATGATTACATCTCCATCACTCCGATCCAACTGGACCTGACAGATTACGATGTGCTCTCGCAGGCTCTGAGTTGGGGCATTGAGGAGATAGATGTCGGATCGATCGCATAGCTGGGACGGCGGGTTCATCCCCGGCTACGTAGAGCTGCACCGCACCGGAGAACTGGCTGCTCGTGCCGATCGCGCGCGCGGACTTCTCAGTTCCTGCCGTCTGTGTCCCAGAGAGTGTCGCGCCAACCGTGCCGAAGGCGAATCAGGCGTTTGCCGGATTGGTCCGGACGCAGTTGTGTCGAGCTACGGCGTGCATCTAGGCGAGGAAAAGGTCATCGTTGGGCGGCGAGGTTCCGGCACAATCTTCATGACGGGCTGTAATCTAGCCTGTGTGTTCTGTCAGAACTTTGAGATCAGCCAGACCAGGCGCGGCGAGGTGGTTTCCCCGCGACAGATCGCGGAGATGATGCTCGAACTGCGCGATCAGCGGGTCCATCACATCAACCTCGTCACTCCTACTCACCAACTCCCTGTGCTCCTGGAATCGCTTGACTACGCTGCCGAGCTAGGGCTCGACCTGCCGGTCATACACAACAACGGTGGCTATGAGTCTGTAGAGGCGCTCAAGCTGCTGGAGGGCGTGATTGATGTTTACATGCCAGACGTCAAGTTTGGCGACAATGGGGCTGGCCTCAGCTATGGCGGTGTGCCCGACTACTGGGACAGGTGCCAGGAGGCGGTAAAGGAGATGCACAGGCAGGTGGGGGACCTGGATGTGCGCACACTGACCTATACCGATGGCACAACGGCACAGATAGCCGCCCGGGGATTGCTGGTGCGGCACCTCGTTATGCCCAATGGGCGGGCGCACACCCGTAACGTAGTCAGATTTCTGACGGACGAGATCAGCCGAGACACCTACATCAACGTTTCCACCCAGTATCGGCCGAAGTTCGAGGCTCGCAACTTCCCGGAGATCAATCGGTTAACATCTCCGCGCGAGGTCCGTGATGCCGTGGCGGAAGCCAAGCAGGCGGGTCTGCACCGGTTCGCGGAACTGTAAGGATTGCTGCTGATGACACAAGATCAACCTAATCCAACCAAGAAGCTGTTAGCTGCCGCCGTCTATGGCGCTGTGCTGGCGGTCGTCATCGCCTATCTATGCAGCTATGTTCTCATGCGCAGCGGCCTGGGCGTAATCAGCAGCCTTGGAGAGAGCACTCGTGGTCCGGCTGTGTTCTCGCGCGCCGCCCTGAACCTCTATGCGATACAGCATTCTCCGCTCGTGGGGAAGGGGACGGTTACTGACGCCTTGGGTACGCGCGAGAGAGTGCGGGCCCGCATCAGCTTGCCGCTGACCATCTGGGCAGCCATACCGGCCATTGCTCTTCTGATCGGCGGCGCGGTCGCGGCGGGTAAGTGCAGAGGTGGTGGAAGGCGACAGACTGTTCGCGCGGGGCTGTTGGTCGGGCTCATCTATGGCGTCATATTCATGGCAGCGGCGGGCTTGGTCAGCGCGCGAATCGGGGGGTTCGTCATGCCGGAGATCGGCGGCGTCAGCCCCAATCCGCCCCAAATACCGTTCAGGCCGGAGAGCAGCCCTATTCTTCTCGGCTTTGGCGTGCTGTTTGCTTGGCTTGGCAGTCTGATCGTGCTGAGGAATGAGCGCAATGACGCGGGCCCAGGCAGATGGTGGGCGTGCGGAAAGGCCGTCGTTGCATGCGCACTCGTCGTGCAACTGCTGGTAGCCGGAGTGCTGCTGGAGAGGACGATCAACCGGCGGGCTGATAAGGGAGGCGAGAGACCACGCATCGTCGAAATGCTGCCGACGGCCGCCGGGCTGGGCTATACAATACTCAACGGAGCGACGCTTGTGGCAAGCGTGGAATCGCGGCTTATGTCGGGGCCGACGCGGCAACCCTTCTTCGAGCGAGTGAACCTTTACGCAGTCTCCGATCGCATCGCCATCGCTCTGGGAGCGCTCTTCCTGGGGCTGGTACTGGCGTTTATCATGGGGGTGTTGGCGGTCAAGTGGGGCTCCGGCGACGGGCCTGTCAGAACCGGTCTTCGCATCGCGGTCCTGAACGCCGTCTACGTGGCAGCGCTCATGCTGCTGTGCGAGATGAGGCTGGCTCAGTCAACTGCGGTGTCGTCGACAATCATCCAGATAAGGGCGCTTTTCGGGGCGGGACTGGCAGTGTCGTTCGCAGTTGTGTTCGGAGTATCTGCTTTGGGCGCTGCTCTGGCAGGCCGCATAGCACCGCGTGTGGTGAGTGATGGAGCTTAGGAACTCCACTGTCTTCCGGATGGGTGCCGCGCTCAAGGAGGCGGTCATCGACTATCCCACCGAAGGTCTGACGGTCGAACTCAAGTACTGCCCAAAGGGATCGCGGCGCTACATATCCGGCACGTACTATCGGCTGACGAAAGACCGACCCGAGGGCAAGCTGATCCGGTTGCGGATTAACCGTAACAACAGCTATCCGTTGGATGTGTCATTCAAGACCTCGGACTACTACCGCAAGCGCAATGCCAGGGGCCAAGAGATGATCTACCAGAAGCTTCGCCAGGTGCGTTTTGAGACTGCGGAGGATCTGATACTGGCAATCTTCCTGCACGAGTTCTCGCACTACCTCGATCACCTCGAAGGCCGCAATGGCCGCTACAAGCAGACCAAGGCCGACAAGTTCGCCCTGGAGGTCCTCGAGCGACTGGAGGCAGCGCAAGAGGCGTGAAGTCGGTTCGGTGTTGTTTCGGGCAACCTTGTCCCGAAACGCATGCACCGTGGCAAACATTGTTTCGGGGACACCCG